>DJBG01000004.1 GCA_002429965.1 Hungatella sp. UBA5982 | reverse complement strand
TTTGTCTATGGAGACGGCTGGAAGGCCGGGAAGGACCAGTTTTCCCGCAATTTAATAAAGGAGGGAGTTCTGCTGTGGGAAAGGAAGTAAATTATTATACGTTTGCTGAAGAGGATTATTTATTTTTAAAGGCCAATATAGAAGAAAAGAGGATAGGTAATGCGATGACAAGCATTGCACAAAATGTATGTGAACGATATTTAAAACATATAATATCCGTTTTTTGTATTGAGTTAGATAGTACAGCAGTCTTAAAAACTCATTCTTTAAGAAAGATTTTAAGGTTCATTGAAGAAAACCTGCCGGATTTTAAAATTAATAAAAATAAGGTGATTTTGTCAGATGGATATTATTTCTCTTCACGGTACCCGGGAGATGAATCATTCTTTGCAAATGGGGAAGATGTGGCAATATGCTGGGAAGCAGTTTTGGAGACAAAAAGAGCGGTTGACCATTATATGGAAAACCATAAAAAGTGAAATAGAAAGCTTGAATCATAAAAAGCAAGGGACGCACCAGACGGCTGAAATGCATCGGCCATAAGGTGCGTCCCCTGTTTTTCATTACAAATATATTTGCTTTGTAATTTGTGAAAATAGTTCCTGTTCCAATTCCAATCGCTCAGGCGGGTGTGATGGGGTGTAATGCATCAAGGAATTTCGTTTACTTGATATTTTTTTTTGCCCTTGCGATCGGAACGAAACAAAAGTTATTCTCATCCGTTCAATAGGTTAATGCAACAGCTACAGTTTTTATTGCATCTTTTTTAAAAAAATATTTTTTTTTTATTAATTACGAAATAACCCTTCAAATTTCGTACATGTTAGACGCTTGCAAGCGATTTCATTGTATGTTATGATATCTTGTGATTTAAAGCTGAGAGCAAAACGTTCATATACTATAATGAGAAAGTCCGGCTCCCGGATGCCAAAGAAAGGAAACAGAATATGTACCAATATTTGATCGTATGCCCTCTTGTTTTTCTGGCGGGTTTTGTAGATTCCATAGCAGGAGGCGGAGGCCTTATATCCCTTCCGGCATATCTGGCAGCAGGGGTACCTCCTCATTTGGCCATTGGAACCAATAAACTGGGTTCTACCATGGGAACCATGATCTCTACGGCCAGGTATGCGAAAGGCGGTTACATTAAAGCAAAGCTGTCTCTGCTAGCCGCAATTTTTGCTGTGGTCGGTTCTGTAATCGGAGCGCACTTATCCATGCTTGCCAGTGAGCGGCTATTAAAGGGCATGATGCTGGCGGTGCTTCCGGTTGTTGCCTTTTATGTTCTTAAGAATAAAAATTTGGGAGATCAGGAGGAGAGCAGCAGTCTGCCTGAAAAAAAGATGTTTTTGATCAGCATATGTGCAGCACTGGTCATTGGAGGCTATGACGGATTTTATGGACCAGGCACGGGAACTTTTTTACTGCTGATTCTGACCGGATTAGCCAAAATGGATGTCAGGAGTGCATCAGGCACCACGAAAGTGATTAACCTGTCCTCCAATATTGCAGCATTGGCGACTTTTTTAATAAATGGAAAGGTTTTGATTCCCCTGGGACTTGCATCAGGACTTTTCTGCATAGCAGGCCATTATATCGGATCAGGCTTAGTGGTGAAAAATGGATTAAAGATTGTGCGCCCGGTAGTTTTAGTGGTACTTTTGTGTCTGTTTGTGAAAATTATAAAAGGATAGGGAATTGTTATGAAATGGAAAAAATTTACGCTGGCCACCACGACAGAAGCCGTGGATTTAGTCAGCAGCATGTTTGATGAAATCGGAATAGAAGGTATTGAAATCGAGGATAACATCCCTCTTACGGAAGCGGAGACAAAAGGCATGTTTATCGACATTCTGCCGGAGCTTCCGCCGGATGAGGGCGTTGCAAAGGTCAGCTTCTATCTGGAGCCGGATTCTGACATCGATGGTATGTTAAAGCGTGTGGAAGAAGGGCTTTCCGAACTTTCCATGTTCACGGATTTAGGGGAATGCACCATTGTGTCCGGCGAGACCGAGGATAAGGACTGGATCAATAACTGGAAACAGTATTTTAAGCCGTTTACCGTGGATGATATCCTGATCAAACCTACCTGGGAAGAAATCCCGGAGGAACACAAGGACAAGCTTTTGATTGAGATCGATCCGGGAACTGCCTTTGGAACCGGACAGCATGAGACGACCCAGCTTTGTATCCGTCAGCTGCAGAAATACGTTACGAATGAGACAACCCTTCTTGACGTGGGAACCGGAAGCGGTATTCTGGGGATCACTGCCTTAAAGCTGGGTGCAAAAGAGGTATTTGGAACGGACCTCGATGAAAATGCCATTGTTGCTGTTAAGGAAAACATGGAAGCCAATGATGTTCCTGTGGATAAGTTTTTAGTATTACAGGGAAATATTATTGATGACAGGACAATACAGGAGAAAGCAGGCTTTGAAAAATACGATGTGGTGGTAGCCAATATCCTGGCAGATATCATCATCCTGCTTCAGAAGGAAATTTCTGTTCACATGAAAAAAGACGCTATTTTCATTACTTCCGGTATCATTAACATGAAGGAAGAGGCTGTGAAGAAAGCATTTGAGGAAAATGATGCTTTTGAGCTTGTGGAAACCACCTATCAGGGGGAATGGGTTTCTATAACAGTCAGAAAGAAATAAGAAGAGGAACGCCTTGCAGGCATACCTCTAGTCCAGAAGGCATGGACAGGAAAGAGGAATGAGATGTATCACTTTTTTGTTAATCCTGATCAGATCGGAGATTCCGCAATCCGGATCATAGGGCCGGATGTGAACCATATTAAAAATGTCCTGCGCATGGGCGCCGGAGAACAAATTTTAATCAGCAATGGTGTAGACAAAGATTACTTATGCGAAATTATTGAAGTAGCTTCCTCGGAAGTGACGTCCAAAATCCTGTCTGTAGATGAGGGAGGTGCAGAGCTTCCTGCAAGGCTCTATCTGTTTCAGGGGCTGCCAAAGGGCGACAAGATGGAGTTAATCATTCAGAAGGCCGTAGAGCTTGGAGTACACCAGATCATCCCGGTGGAGACCAGACGGGCTGTAGTGCGTTTGGATAAAAAGAAGGAAGAATCAAAACTCCGCCGATGGAGGGCAGTGTCTGAAAGCGCTGCCAAGCAGTCCAAGCGGCTTATTATACCGGAGGTGTCCGGTGTCATGACGTTTCAGGAAGCTCTTGCCTTTGCAAAGGAGCTTGATATAACGGTCATTCCGTTTGAACATGCAAAAGATATGGCAGAGACAAAAGAAATCCTGTCCGGTATAAAACCCGGAATGAGCGCGGGGATATTTATTGGACCGGAGGGCGGCTTTGAGGATTCTGAAATGGAACTTGCAAAGAGTTTCGGAGCAAAATTGATTACCCTGGGAAAACGGATCTTAAGGACGGAAACCGCTGGCCTTGCTATTGTATCCGTGCTGGCCTTCCAGCTGGAAGGCTGACGGGGCCGGAGGAAATACCCTCCGGATATCCTTTAATGTCCGGAAATACGGGCAATAAGAGGAAAGGAAGACACATATGGAAGCTTATTTTGATAATTCGGCGACAACCAGAGTGTTGGAGCCGGTAAAAGATATTGTTGTAAAAATCATGACGGAGGATTATGGAAATCCTTCCGCCAAGCATAAAAAAGGAATGGATGCGGAACGGTATATTAAGGAAGCGGCAGAGATCATAGCCGGGACGTTAAAAGTCGCACCAAAGGAGATCGTTTTCACCTCCGGTGGTTCTGAATCCAACAATATGGCCTTAATTGAGACAGCCATGGCCAATAAAAGGGCAGGAAACCACATCATCAGCACCGGCATTGAACATGCCTCAGTATATAATCCTCTGGCATTTTTAGAGGAACAGGGCNNGCGGCTATCCGCCCGGAAACTATTCTGGTCTCCATCATGTATGTGAATAATGAAATCGGCGCAGTGGAACCGATCGAGGCCATTTCAAAGGTCATAAAAAAGAAGAATCCGTCCATCCTGTTTCATGTGGACGCCATTCAGGCTTACGGAAAATTTGTCATCCGGCCAAAGCGCCAGGGGATTGACCTTTTATCCGTCAGCGCCCATAAGATACATGGACCAAAAGGAGTGGGATTTTTATACGTTGACCAGAGGGTGAAAATAAGACCTTTGATTTATGGAGGCGGCCAGCAGAGAGGGATGCGTTCCGGTACGGAAAATGTTCCGGGAATCGCAGGCATGGGAGTGGCGGCTAAAATCATGTATACGGATCATGGAGAGAAGATGCAGTCCATGACCGCCCTTAAGGATTATATGATAGACAGGCTTTCAGAGATCGACGGGGTTACGGTAAACAGCCTTTCCGGTGATTTGTCGGCGCCTCAGATCGTCAGTGCAAGCTTTTCAGACATCCGAAGCGAAGTGCTTTTGCATGCTCTGGAAGAAAGGGAGATTTATGTGTCATCCGGATCTGCTTGCTCTTCCAACCATCCAGCTGTCAGCGGAACGTTAAAAGGAATCGGTGTAAAGCCTGAGCTTCTGGATTCCACGCTGCGGTTCAGTTTCGGGGTTTATAGCACCAAAGAGGAGATCGATTACAGCATTGATGTGCTTAAGGAGCTTTTGCCTGTTTTAAGGCGGTATCAGAGAGGTTAAGAAAGAGCGCGTTCCCTTAAGCAACTCATGTTAGATAAAATTACCATACCTTTATGCCCAAAAACCACGGGCAGGAAAACAGAAAGGATAACAGATGCAATATCAATCATTTTTAATTAAATATGCAGAGATCGGAGTAAAGGGAAAAAACCGTTATCTGTTCGAGGATGCCCTGGTGGCACAGATCCGCCACTCTTTAAAGAGGGTAGACGGCNNAGATCAACCGGAATCTTGGGGAACTGGTACTTAATGCTTTTCCTGAGACAAGGGTGGATGTCCATAAGCCGGATGTGATGCTTCATGTGGAAGTCCGGAATAAGATCAATATTTACTCCCATACTATCCCTGGTCCGGGCGGTATGCCGGTGGGAACCAATGGAAAAGCCATGCTTCTTTTATCCGGCGGTATTGACAGCCCGGTAGCAGGCTACATGATTGCAAAGCGCGGTGTTAAGATCGATGCCGTTTACTTCCATGCGCCGCCATATACCAGCGAGCGGGCCAAGCAGAAAGTGATCGATTTAGCAAAGCTGGTTTCTAAATATTCCGGGCCGATTCACCTTCATATTGTGAATTTCACGGATATCCAGCTTTACATTTATGACAAATGCCCTCATGAGGAGCTTACCATCATCATGAGGCGTTATATGATGCGGATTGCAGAGCGTTTGTCAGTGGAAAGCGGAAGCCTTGCCCTAATTACGGGAGAGAGCATCGGCCAGGTGGCTTCCCAGACCATGCAGTCTCTGACAGCTACGGATGCAGCCACCACCATGCCGGTATTCCGCCCTGTCATTGGCTTTGATAAACAGGAAATCGTGGATGTATCGGAAAAGATCGGAACTTATGAGACTTCTGTGCTTCCGTTTGAGGATTGCTGCACCATTTTTGTGGCAAAGCATCCGGTGACGAAGCCAAATTTAAAGATGATTGAACGGTCGGAAGAAAAATTAGAAGAAAAGATTGGTGAATTGGTCGAGACAGCAATAAGCACGGTGGAAAAGGTTTGGTGTTAAAGGAAAAATGAAATCGGGGTCCGGCTCCTTCTGGAAAAGGCCGGGCCCCGATAGACATTAAGGAAGTTCGATTCGCCTGACGGCTTACCGAACGGCTGATTTTCTAAGTCCAGTATGCACTTGCGCTTGACTACAGGAAGAAAAGTATGCTTAATCTACAATATATGGAGATAAAACGTCTAAGATTTCATCGGCATTATTTTCGGAGTGGATATTTAAATCGATGGGTTTGGAAAGATCCAGGCTGAAAATGCCCATAATAGATTTTGCGTCAATTACGTATCTACCGGATACCAGATCAAAATCAGTATCAAATTTTGTTAAATCGTTTACGAAAGATTTTACTTTGTCGATGGAATTTAAAGATATACGAACTGTTTTCATGTGAAAAACCTCCTTAGGTGAGCTCTTTTATTTAATTAATAGGGACCGCCCCTTTTTCAATTCAATACTACTGATATATTGTATAAAAGTCAATGGTAATTTTACATGAAAATACTGAAAATAAACTGATTATTTAGATAGGAGAAAACAAGATGAAAAAGGCAGCCCTGCATAATCTTGGGTGCAAAGTTAATTCCTATGAAACAGAGGCCATGCAGCAGCTTCTTGAAAGCGCCGGATATGAAATCGTTCCTTTTGCGGAAGGAGCTGATGTTTATATCATTAATACGTGTTCCGTAACAAATATCGCGGACCGCAAGTCCAGGCAGATGCTTCACAGGGCAAAGAAAATGAACCCGGAGGCAGTGGTCGTGGCGGCCGGATGCTACGTCCAGGCGGCAGGAGAAGAGCTTAAAAAGGATGAAGCAGTGGATTTAGTCGTTGGCAACAACAAAAAAACTGAGCTGGTTTCCATTCTGGAGGATTACTTTGTACAAAGGAAAAATACGGAAGAAGAATCATCCTGGGAGCATACCGCTGCGCCCGGTAAAGCGTTGGAACATGTAATTGATATCAGTGACACCAGAGAGTATGAGAATCTGTCCATTGACAGGATCTCGGACCATACCAGGGCATTTATCAAGGTTCAGGATGGCTGCAACCAGTTTTGCAGCTATTGCATCATACCCTATACCAGAGGACGGGTAAGAAGCCGGAGGCCCGATGAGGTGGTAGAGGAAGTAAAACGTCTGACCGCTTCCGGTTACAAAGAGATCGTTCTTACAGGAATCCACTTAAGCTCTTATGGAATGGATTTTCCCGAGGAAGAGCGGCTTACCCTTCTGGATCTGATCAGGAGCATTCATGAAGTGGAAGGCTTAAAACGGATCCGCCTTGGTTCTCTGGAGCCCAGGATCGTGACCGAAGAGTTTGCGTCGGCACTTGCAGGACTCGATAAAATATGCCCCCATTTCCACTTATCCCTTCAAAGCGGATGCAATGATACCTTAAAGAGGATGAACCGCCACTATACCACAGAGGATTATTTAAACCGCTGCCAGATTTTGCGGAAGGCATTTCATAATCCTGCCATTACCACCGATGTGATCGTAGGATTTCCGGGAGAAACAGAAGAAGAATTTCAGATGACCAGGGAATACTTGAAAAATGTCCGGTTTTATGAGATGCATGTTTTTAAATATTCCAAAAGAAACGGTACCAGGGCGGCGGTGATGCCGGAACAGATACCGGAATCCGCAAAGGCGGAGCGGAGCAATGAACTTCTTTGCCTGGAAAAGGAAATGTCCCTTGAGTACCGGAAGTCATGGTTAGGATCCAGGACTGAGGTGCTTATGGAAGAGGAATACTGGTTAAATGACGTTCATTATATGATCGGCCACACCAGAGAGTATGTGAAGGCCGCAGTTCCCTATGAAGAGGGCTTAAAGGGCGTGGTGTCAGATGGAATTCTAATGGAAATGATGAACGATGAAGTGGCATTTTTAAAGCATTAATAGACAAAATTTATTTTTGGCTTGCCGAATCCTAAATTTTGGTTTAGAATATAGTAGAACAGTTAAAGGACGTGAGAAACATGGGCGATATTCATAATACGCAATTTTTCAAGACAGTGCAGGAAAATAAACTGAATGTAAGCCAGGTACTGGAACAGGTTTATATTGCCCTTACTGAGAAGGGCTATAATCCTATCAATCAGATCGTGGGCTATATTATGTCAGGAGATCCTACTTATATTACCAGCCACAAGAACGCCAGAAGTCTTATCATGAAAGTAGAGCGGGATGAGATTCTGGAAGAGCTTATGGGGGTATATATTGATACGAAGTTGAAGTAAGGCTGTGGATAATCATAAGTCTAGCTGTCAGATGAAGTGAACGAAGGCGGAGTCTGACAGTTTGTTTTTATATGGTTGGCTTTGGACCAGCTTTCTTTTGCTGCATAAAGATTGGAAGAAAAGCAACCTTGGAGGATAAATATGAGGATTATGGGGCTTGATTACGGTTCTAAAACTGTAGGAGTTGCAGTTTCCGACTTACTTGGTATAACAGCCCAGGGAGTGGAGACAATTACGAGAGAAGACGAGAATAAACTGAGAAAAACCTGTGCCCGGATTGAGGAACTGATCCGGGAATATGAGATTGAAGCCATTGTCCTCGGTTACCCGAAAAATATGAATAATACGGCCGGTGAACGGGCCGAAAAAACAGAGCAGTTTAAAGAGATGCTCATGAGGCGGACCGGACTGACCGTCATACTCTGGGATGAGAGGCTTACGACTGTGGCATCGGAGAGAATATTACAGGAAAGCGGTGTAAGACGGGAACACCGCAAGGCAGTCATTGATAAGGTGGCGGCAGGACTGATCCTGCAGGGCTATCTGGACAGCTTAAGTCAGGAGACAGGAAATGAACAGTGAAGAGAAGAAGATTACCCTGACAACGGATTCAGGGGAAACCGTGGAGTTTTACGTTCTGGAGGAAACCAGAATTAATGGGATGAATTATCTGCTGGTAACTGATGCGGCAGATGAAGATGACGAAGGGGAATGTTACATCTTAAAGGATTTGTCAAAGCAGGAAGATAGCCAGGCTTTGTATGAGTTTGTAGAGGATGATAACGAGATAGATTATTTATTTAAGATATTTTCCGAACTGCTTGAAGGAGCAGATGTGGATATTCAGATTTGAAAGAAAAGCATCTTTCAAGCCTGGGTTTGTGAACAGCGTGCCCCGCTTTAACGGNNGGGCACAGTGCGCCCCGCTTCACCGGGCGCCAATTGGATATGCAGGCATATCCGCTTGAACACTCGTACACAAAAATGATGGTGAGTAATTGAGGAATGTTGCATGAAACAGGATATTTTTAAAAATATGCTTCGAGAGAAAGGACTCAAGGTGACCAACCAGCGCATGCTGGTTCTGGAACTCATGGCAGAGCGCCCCGGGCAGCATCTGACTGCGGAAGAGATCTATGATCTGGCCAGGCAGAAGTGCCCGGAGATTGGGCTTGCCACGATTTACAGGACCGTGCAGGTACTTGTGGATCTATCGGTGATTGACAAGGTCAGTTTTGACGATGGATTCGCCCGCTATGAATTAGGGGGCTTGGATCGTGAGTCCAGACACCACCACCACCACGCGATTTGCAACCGATGCGGAAACGTATTTTCCTTTCAAGGCGATTTACTGGATACGCTGGAGCAGGCCCTTCTTGACAGGACAGGTTTTTTTGTGACAGATCATGAAGTGAAGCTGCACGGGTATTGCAGGGAATGCCGGGA
>DJBG01000235.1 GCA_002429965.1 Hungatella sp. UBA5982 | reverse complement strand
AAATCCTTCGGAATTTGAACACTTAGAAGAGACGGCAGACGACTGCTTTCATCCGGAAACAGGAGAACTTTTGCTGGGAGATATTGTGATATCTGTAGATAAGGTAGAAGAACAGGCCGAAAAATACGGCCATTCCCAAACAAGGGAGCTTGCTTTTTTAGTTGCCCACAGCATGCTTCATCTTTGCGGCTATGATCACATGGAAGAGGAAGAGCGGGAGATCATGGAAAAGAAGCAGGAGGAAATCTTAAGCCTGGGAGGATTTACAAGATGATGAAAAAGGTATGGTTTGGATTCGCTGGCATCGTGCTGTCTGCCGCTTTTTTATCCGGCTGCAGTAGAAAATACGAAAAGGTATGGGTTCCGGATCAATCGCTGGAAACCGACCAGGCTCAGGAAACAAAAGAGATCAAAATTAGCAGCAGTGAGTCAGCAGACGATGGGACAGAGGCGAATTCCGGTGAATACTATACCTTTGAAGAACTNNTAAACGTACTGAAAAAGATGGAATGATACGCAGCTATCTTACCGGGGAGATGGTGAAATCTGCCATCGGAAACCGGAGGCCGGTGGCAGTGATGATGAGCAATGACAAAGAAGCTCTTCCCCAATACGGAATCAACCGTGCCGGAGTGGTTTATGAGGCACCGGCAGAAGGGGGTATGAACCGTTACATGGCTATTATGGAAAATTATGATGATCTGGACCGGATTGGCTCCGTCAGGAGCTGCCGCACCTATTATACATATTTTGCCCGTGAATTTAATGCCATTTACGCCCATTACGGGCAGAGTACCTTTGCTAAGCCTTATCTGGCCAATGTGGACAACATCAACGGGCTTGATGGCATCGGCACGGTGGCATATTTCCGTTCCAAAGACCGGAAATCTCCCCACAACGCATATACCAGCGGGGAGCGGTTAAACAAATCCATCCTACAACTGGGATATTCGGAAAGCTACGACCCGTCCTACCGCGGCCACTACCGCTTTGCGAAAGAAGGCCGTAAGGTGACCCTTGAAGGAGTAAATGGCGTCAGCGATGCCTATAAGGTCTATCCGGGCTACGTGCTCAATAAGCCATGGTTTGAATACCATGAGGAGGACGGGCTTTATTACCGGTTCCAGTATGGGGCTCCTCACAAGGGAGATGAAGGCCAGATCAAAGTTAAGAATATTATTCTTCAGTACTGTCCTGCCGCCCATTATGCAACGACAGAATATTTAAACATCAACGTACAGGATGACTCTTATGGCTGTTACGTAACAGAAGGCCGTTCCATCCCCATAAAATGGACCAAGGATGGAGAATTCGGCCCAACACATTATTACGACATGGAGAATAACGAGATTATCCTGAACCAGGGAAAAACCTGGGTATGCATTATTTCCGCACAGGATTCTCCCAATGTAAAGTTATATGGAAAAGAATAGGACAAGCAGAAAACAGGCAAAAAGGGGATCTTCTAATTTCCTGATCCAGGGAGCCATCCTTGCGGTGGCTGGTATTATCGTCCGGGTCATCGGTATGTTTTACCGCATCCCTCTGGCGGATATTTTAGGGAATGAAGGAAACGGTTATTACAGCTCTGCGTTTACGATTTATTCCCTCCTTTTGATTGTATCCTCTTACAGCCTGCCTACGGCAGTATCGAAGATGATCGCCACCAGACTGGCGAGAAAAGAGTANNCCCTGTTTTACGGTACCGTGGCAGGAGGGCTGGGAGCTGCCGTGCTCTGGTTTGGAGCAGACATATTTGCCAGCCGTTTTTTAAAGATGCCTTATACCTTCTATGCCTTAAAGACGCTGGCCCCTACCATCTGGGTGATTGCCTATCTTGGTGTGTTCCGGGGATATTTCCAGGGCATTGGGACTATGCTTCCCACGGNNTGCGATCATCAGCGTATATGCAGCCTCCAGGCTGTTTCAGGCAGGGCTTCGGTCCAATCTGGTTCACGGTTCCACGGAATACTCCTTTGCCTTAGGAGCGGCGGGAGGCACCATTGGTACAGGTGCATGGGCCGTGGCTGCCCTGCCGTTTCTCCTGCTTATTTTATTCAGCTACTTTCCGATCATGAAAAAGCAGGCAAGAAGGGACAGGACAAGACGGCGGGAATCCTATGGAGAACTTTCCGGCGCTCTTGNNATGGGTGCATCGGAGATCGCTTCCAACTGGGGAGTAATCGGGAAGTACCAGCTTCTTTTTAATATTCCGGTTGCAATTGCCAATTCTCTTTCCTCCGCCCTCATCCCCTCCCTATCAAGGGCAATGGCGGAAGGTCAGAGAGGACAGTTAAAAAGCAAGGTATCCATGGTGATCCGTTTTTCCATGCTCATTGCCATACCGGCTACGGTAGGCCTTACCGTACTGGCAGGACCTATCTGTAATCTGTTATTCAGCAGAAATGACAATTCGGCCCTTATTAAGATGATGATGTACGGATCTGTGGCAGTAGTGTTTTTCTCCCTTTCCACAGTGACAAACGGAGTATTGCAGGGCATCAACCGGATGCAGACCCCCTTAAAGAATGCGATCATTTCTTTGATCCTCCACGTCATCATCCTGTGTGTCATGCTTTTCGGATTCCGGCTGGGAATCTACAGCGTAGTGTATTCCAACATCCTGTTTGCCTTTACCATGTGTATGTTAAACGGGGCAGCAATCCGGAGATTTTTGAATTACAGACAGGAATATAAAAAGACCTTTATCCTTCCCATCATGGCATCGGGAGTTATGGGAGCGGCTGCTTACGGTACCTATTTTCTGGTGCATCTGACCTTGAAGCGCAATGTGTTTGGTGTTCTTGCTGCCATAGCTGTGGCGGTGGCGGTTTACGGAATTCTCCTTTTAAAACTGCGCTGCGTGGATGAATCGGAGCTTTTAAGCGTCCCCGGAGGAAAGAAGCTGGTGCGCATTGCAAGAAAATTCCATCTTATGTGATTAAAACCCAGGAAGAAGGCAGATACTATACTTACATGAAGGAGGTATCATCTCATGAAGAAGTATATGTTCTGCTTTCTTTTGTTCGTAGCGGCATCTGCCATTTGCTTAGGAATAGGGTTTGCCATTACAAAGGACAGCGTAAGGCCTGAGGAGGCCCTGCCGGGGGCAACCATAGAAACAGAAACTGTGACGGAAGCGCAGATCGTAATAAACCAGGAAGAGGTTGAACCCGTAAATTCAAAAGGCAAAGAAAAATATTATCTTGTCTCAGAGGACGGTTATCTTCTCGTCCTCTACCAGGATAAAACCACCATCTGCCTATATACCCATATGCCGGTCACTGATTTTCCCGAGGAAGAACGGGGAAAATTAATGGATGGCATATGGTTTTCTTCCATGATCGAGGTATTTAATTACCTGGAATCCTATACAAGCTAAAGAAGCACTTGAAATGAAGGGGCAAACTGGATACAGGAGGATTTTATGAAGCAACAGGTAATCATCGTAGGTGCAGGAGCTTCCGGTCTGGCAGCGGCCATTCAGGCAGCCAGACAGGGCGCTTCTGTTACCGTTTTAGAACATACAGCCAGACCAGGGAAAAAACTTCTTTCCACCGGAAACGGAAAATGTAATTTAACCAATTTAATGACCCCTGACGACGCTTACCGGGGAGGTCAGCCAGAGTTTATAAAAAAGGTGCTGGAATGCATTCCGGTCGGACAGACTCTGGAATTTTTCCGGAACCTTGGCCTTGTTCTTACGGACCGGAACGGATATGTCTATCCCAACACCGGACAGGCCGCCTCTGTCCTGGAAGCCCTTCTCTTTGAGCTGGACCATCTGGGCGTCTCCATAGTTACCGACTGTCAGGTAGAGGAAATAAGGAAGGATCTGTCCCTTATGACTTCCAAAGGAAAGAAAAAGGCGGATGCCGTCATTTTAGCGGCAGGTTCCATGGCAGCTCCAAAAACAGGTTCCGATGGAAGCGGTTATCAGCTTGCAAGCGCTTTGGGGCACCGCATCATTAAGCCGCTGCCTGCTTTGGTACAGCTTAGATGCAGGGAAAAATGGTACAAACAGGCAGCCGGGGTCAGGACAGAAGCTGCCGTAACCCTTAAAATAGACGGAAAGGCGGCTGCAGCCGATCGTGGGGAGCTTCAGTTCACGGATTATGGGATATCCGGCATTCCGGTATTCCAAGTCAGCCGTTTTGCTGCCAGAGAGATGGATGCAGGCCGTAATGTAACAGCAGAGCTGGATTTATTTCCTTCCATGGATTTTGAAAGTACCAGGCAGCTTCTTTTGGAACGAGCTAGACACTTTGGTTACCGGCCGGCAGAAGAATTCTTAAACGGCGTATTAAATCATAAGCTGGCCCGGATTCTTTTAAAGGAAGCCGGTATCCCAAATGAGGGCTTTGTCAAAGATATTACGGCTTCCCAGATAAAAAAGCTGGCTTCTTCCTTAAAGGGACTGAAAACCGAAATCATTGCCGCCAATTCCTTTGATCAGGCTCAGGTGTGCAGCGGAGGTATTGATACCAGGGAAGTGGATCCAAACACCATGGAGTCAAAGCTTATTAACGGGCTTTACCTGGCCGGTGAAATTCTTGACGTGGACGGCATCTGCGGAGGTTATAACCTGCAGTGGGCGTGGTCTTGCGGCATACTGGCAGGCACCTATGCAGGAAGGGAAACGCCCAGAACGCATGGGCAGGAATGAGGAAAATTATGATAAGAATTAATCAACTAAAGCTGCCGGTGGATCACACAGAAGAGGCCTTATGGGCAAAGGCAGCGAAAACATTAAAGATACCGGTAAAGGAAATACATTCCCTCCAAATAATCAAACAATCTGTTGATGCCAGAAAAAAAGAGGAAATCCATTTTACTTACTGCATCGATGTGGAGACCGCAAAAGAAGAGTCTGTGATACATAAAGCCAGAAACGGAAGTTTTGGAATATCAGAGAAAAAAGAATATTTCTTTCCAAAGCCGGGAACTGAAAAGATGGCCAGCCGGCCGGTGATCATCGGCGCCGGACCTGCCGGGCTTTTTTGCGGGCTCATGCTGGCAAGGCACGGATACCGTCCCCTTCTTCTGGAACGGGGAGAGTCTGTGGAAAAGCGCAGGGAAGCTGTGGACTCATTCTGGAATGGCGGAATATTAAAGCCGGATTGTAATGTACAGTTTGGAGAGGGAGGCGCTGGTACCTTTTCCGATGGAAAGCTGAATACCCTTGTTAAGGATCCCCTCATGAGGAACCGGAAGGTATTGGAGCTTTTCGTGGAATTTGGAGCCGATCCCTCTATTCTCTATGTAAATAAGCCTCATATCGGCACCGATGTTTTAAGCGGCATCGTCAAAGGGATGAGGGAGGAGATCATAGACCTTGGAGGAGAGGTCCGTTTTAACAGCCGTGTGACCGATTTTATAATAAAAGGCGGCAGGCTGCAGGGAGTGATGGTCGATGAAAAGGAAGAGATTCCGGCAGAAACTCTTGTGTTGGCTATCGGACACAGCGCCAGGGACACTTTTGAAGTTCTGAACAAAAGAGGGGTTCCAATGGAAGCAAAGGCTTTTGCAGTGGGATTAAGAATCCAGCATCCGCAGGAGGGCATAAACCGTTCTCAGTATGGGACCGGAAATTATCCCAGCCTTGGTCCGGCAGATTACAAGCTTACCCNNATATGTCGTCAATGCATCCTCCGAAGAAAAGAGGCTTGCAGTAAACGGAATGAGTTATCACAAGAGGGATGGCGTAAATGCCAACAGCGCCCTGATTGTTACCGTGACACCGGAGGATTTTGGCGGCACGGCTCCTCTTGCCGGTATCGCTTATCAAAGACGGCTGGAAGAAGCGGCCTTCTTAAGCGGCAGCGGGAAAATTCCGGTCCAGCTTTACGGGGATTTTAAAAAGAATCAGCCATCAAAAGCATTTGGCGACGTAGAACCGGCCTTTAAGGGCTTATATGGTTTTGCAAATATAAGAGAGTTTCTTCCAGAATACTTATCAGAATCCCTGATTCAGGGAGTGGAAGCCTTTGAGCGCCGGATTCACGGCTTTTNNGAACCTCATCATCGGTACGCATTCCCAGAGGCGAGGCCTTTGAATGCAGCATAAAAGGAATCTATCCCTGTGGAGAAGGCGCCGGATATGCAGGAGGGATCACTTCTGCGGCAATGGATGGCTTAAAAGTAGCGGAAGCCATTGCCTCCAGATTTGAAAGGTTATCTATATAAATTGACGAAACAGTAAAAATGATGTAAGATATGAAACAAAAAGAATACCAGAAAGCAGATGATAATGAAGATGTACGTCACAGAACGAGAGAAACTAAAGGATAAAAAAAGGATCGTTATAAAGATCGGATCTTCATCCTTAACCCATGCCTATACCGGGGATTTGAACCTGATGAAAATTGAAAAACTGGTTCGGGTTATCAGCGATTTAAAGGGACAGGGAAAGCAGGTAGTCTTAGTTTCCTCCGGTGCGATCGCAGCGGGACGTCAGGCTCTTGGGCACCATACCAGACCTGTTACCATATCGGAAAAGCAGGCATTCGCCGCCGTAGGCCAGGCCAGGCTTATGATGGTGTACCAAAAGCTTTTTGCAGAATATAATCAAATAGCGGCACAGGTTCTTTTGACCAAAAATACTATGGTTAATGACAGCAGCCGTTATAATGCACAGAACACCTTTGATGAACTTTTAAAGCTTGGGGCCATCCCTATTGTTAATGAAAACGATACCGTATCCACCTCTGAAATTCCACTGGTGGATAATTTCGGCGATAATGACCGGCTTTCCGCCATTGTTGCCGCATTGATCGGAGCAGACCTTTTAATATTATTATCGGATATTGACGGCCTGTATTCCGATGATCCCAGACAAAACCCAAAAGCAGAATTTATCGGTTTGGTAAAGGAAATCACGCCAAAGCTTATGGAAATGGGAAAATCCACCTCCGGAAGCGATGTAGGTACCGGAGGCATGGCTGCAAAACTTGCTGCCGCCCGAATTGCTACGGACAGCGGTTCCGATATGGTCATTGCCAACGGCGACCAGGTGGAGGTCATCGGGCAGATCGTATCGGCAGAAGAAAAAGGAACCCTGTTCCTTGCCCATTCAAACCATGATTTTGACTTGATGGACTATATTAATCACGAGTATTAAGGAGAACCCTATGAATCAGGATAAGATCGACAGGATCAATACACTTTATCATAAATCAAAAGCAACCGGATTATCAGAAGAAGAGCAGGCGGAGCAAGCCGCTTTGCGGAGAGAGTATATCGAATCCATCCGCAGCAGTTTACGAGGAAATTTAAACAACATTACCATTCAAGAGGAAGACGGAACCGTAACGGATTTGGGTAAAAAGTATGGAAAAGTCGGAGAAGAATGATATCAGGCTCATGATAAAGGAGCAGCGGAAGGCCTTGGAAGCAGCAGCTGAGAGCGTATGGGACGATTCCATCTGCGAGCAGCTTTTGAACCTTGATGATATTCTTAGGGCTTTTTGTGTTTACTGCTATGTATCCTTTCAACGGGAAGCAGGCACCTGGAGGTTCATGGAATCATTATTAAGGCAGGGAAAATGCGTAGCTGTACCAAAGGTCGTTGGAAAGGAACTGGAGTTTTATGCCATATCCGGGAAGGCAGATTTAGAGGAAGGCATCATGGGTATTATGGAGCCAAAGCCATCCTGCTTAAAAATCCATGACCCGGAAGCTCCTGTGATTGTTCCGGGACTTGCTTTTGACAAATCCGGAAACCGGCTGGGATACGGCGGCGGATATTATGACCGGCTTTTTGAAAAGGAACCAAACCATCCCCGCATTGCCATAGCCTACGGATTCCAGATATTTGACCATATTCCAACGGAACCTCATGACAAACGTATGGATCGGATTATTATTCCTTAAGAAAACTTTATGCCCCAAGTTTATGGGCAATAATAAGGAAAAGATTGGAGGACTCTTTTATGACGATTATTGAAATCGGAAAAAAAGCAAAAGAAACAGCCGGAATTATAGGGATCCAGGGATCAGCCAAAAAGAATGAAGGCTTAAAGGCAGCGGCGGCAGCCCTACTGGAAGGAGAAGCGGAAATCCTCGCCGCAAACCAGGAGGATGTAATAAAAGCAGCAGCTTCCGGAATGAACGCCGGACTGATTGACCGCCTGGAACTGACTCCTGCGAGAATCGAAGCCATGGCTGACGGACTTTTATCCGTGGCTGCGCTGGATGACCCGGTGGGAGAAGTGCTTTCCATGAAGATACGCCCCAATGGCCTGACCATCGGCCAGAAGCGGGTTCCTTTGGGCGTTGTTGGTATTATATACGAAGCCAGGCCCAACGTGACCGCCGATGCCTTTGGGCTCTGCTTTAAATCAGGAAATGCCGTGATCTTAAAGGGTGGAAGCGATGCCCTGGAATCCAATATGGCCATTGTTAAATGGCTCCGTACCGGCCTTAGGAATGCAGGCCTTCCGGAGGATACCATCCAGCTCATCACTGATACTGACAGGGAAGTAACAAAGGAATTCATGCGCCTTAGGGAATATGTGGATGTATTGATCCCAAGAGGAGGCGCCGGATTAATAAAAACCGTTGTGGACAACAGTACCATTCCGGTCATTGAAACAGGAACCGGAAACTGCCATATTTTTGTCGATGAATCCGCTGATTTTGATATGGCCTTAGATATCATATTTAATGCAAAGACTCAGAGGATCGGAGTGTGCAATGCTTGTGAATCCCTGGTCGTTCACAGAACAATTGCCCCTCAGTTCCTGCCCTTATTAAAAGAGCGGCTCTCTCAGAAATCTGTTGAGATCCGGGCGGACGAAGAAGCCTGTACCATGGCAGAGGGATTTGTCCCTGCTACCGAGGAAGATTGGGGCAGTGAATACCTGGACTATATCTTGTCCTTAAAGATTGTTGGCTCTGTGGATGAAGCCATTTCCCACATTAATCGTTATAACACCAAGCATTCCGAAGCCATCATTACATCAGATTATAATAACGCTCAGAAGTTTTTAAATGAAATTGATGCAGCAGCCGTTTATGTCAATGCATCCACACGCTTTACTGATGGATATGAATTCGGCTTTGGCGCAGAGATCGGGATCAGCACCCAAAAGCTCCATGCAAGAGGACCTATGG
Source organism: Hungatella sp. UBA5982 (assembly GCA_002429965.1). Classification (GTDB taxonomy): domain Bacteria; phylum Bacillota; class Clostridia; order Lachnospirales; family Lachnospiraceae; genus Lacrimispora. The sequence continues at coordinate 9,842 of DJBG01000235.1, read as the reverse complement.
GATTTAAGGAGCTGACGACTACCAAATCTATCATTTATGGCAATGGACAGTTTCGCCCGTAGCTGACTTTTTTATTTAAAATACAAAAATCACAGTAAAATTTCATTGTAATTTAATATCCGAAATTCATTTTAATGTGATAGAATTAATGACGAGAATTTAACACAAGGATTTTTCTTCAATTATACGATCAAAAACCCAATAAGGGTCAGGCTAAAACCCAAAAGGAAAAACAGGGAGTTTGCACAGGAATGTGCGCACCCTGTTTTTTTCTGTGCAAAAAATCGTAAATCACTTATTAAAATGTATTATCCAAGGAGGCATTACTGGATAAAAATACGGGTAAAATGATTGGAAATACATGATTTATCCACCATTATGGTCTGCAATAAAACAATTGTGTACATTTTGCATAAAAAGTATTAAATATAATTACCGAACTTGTGCTATTTGCTTGAAAAGAATTGATTTATTAATAACATTAGTATATTGTAATGTTATAACTTTTACATGCCTGCGCAAGAGGCACAGGATAAGCAAATAAGGAGGCAATCGTTATGTTAAAATCTAAGAGGTTTGTAGCGGCGGCGCTGACAGCGGCTATGGTTATGGGAACATTGGCCGGATGCGGGAGCAGTACAAAAGGGAACGCTGACACCGGGGCAGCAAAAACAGAAGGGGAAAAAGCAGAGACATCAGGAACAGCAGCAGGGGGAAGCGCAGCAGTAGGAACGAAAGTGGAATTCTGGAATGACAAATTTGCCAATTCGGAAAAGTCTGATGTGGATAAGATCATGAACAGTATTACGGAATTAAGCGGAATTAAAGTAGAACAGATTGCATATCCGGATACGGCAGCATANNCATCCGCGATAAGAAGGCACCGGGATTATTCACCTGGTGGAGCGGACCTCAGTTAGAAACACTTGCCAAGAATGATTTGCTTGAGGATTTATCAGACCTTTGGGATGAAGTGATTGTTCCAAACGGCGTATCAAAGGACTTAGCAGACGCATTTACCGTGGACGGTAAGGTCTATGCGGTGCCATACAGCGTTATCTATAATACCATGGTCTACAATATGGATATATTCAAACAGTTTCACCTGGAAGTGCCCCAAACGTTTGATGAGTTTATTACTGTCTGCCAGACGTTAAAGGACAACGGCATCACTCCTATCGCATTGAAGAACGACTCATGGGCAGGCTTTATCTGGTTCCAGGCTTTAATTGGTGCATACGAACCGCAGCTTTATTTAGATATCTGTAACGGAACAAAAGACTATACGGATCCGGATGTGGTAAAAGTAATGAACATCTGGAAAGACATGCTGGACAAGGGATATTTCACAATGCCTATGAAGATTCAAGATATGGACAAATCTTTAGCACAAGGTACCGTAGCCATGGAATTAGAGCCAAACTATGAAGTGGGTTCCCTGATTAAAGAGTACGGTATGGTAGCTGGAGAAAATGTCGGTGTATTCGTCCTTCCTTCCATGAATGATCATAAGAAGGTTATCTTCTATGAAGTGACTCCATTATGCGTTGCCAAGGCCAGCGCAGATAAAGAAACTGCAAAAGAAGTATTGCGGTCTTGGTTTAAGAAAGAGCATCAGACGGTTCTGACAGAAGTTGCAAACTTTGTAAATACCAGCGAAGTATTGGTTGATAACAAATGCATCCAGGATACGCTTGCCTTTACATCAGATTCAGACAATTACCAGATGATCCTCCGCTACTACGAAAATACACCGGAAGAAATTCGTAATGTAGCATTGGACGAACTGATGAAATTTGAACTTGGCGATGCAGGTGTGGATGAAGTATTACATACAATCCAGGCGAAAGCATCCGAAGTATTTGGAAAATAGTCAGGGAAGGTCAGGAACCGGAGAGCGGACATCCGNNCCCGCTCTCCGAGTCTGGTATCAGAAAGGAGCATATGGTATGGCAAGGACGATAGAAACGCAGAAGAAAAAAATATATTGGAAGGATTATTTATATATACTTCCGGCAGTCCTTTTTATCGGTATTTTTTTTGTATCATCCATTTTTTATACGGTCCGGCTTAGCTTCTTTGAGTGGGATGGCTTTTCAAAAATGACGTTTAAAGGTCTGGATAATTATATCAATTTATTTCAGGATAAAAATTTCAAGATATCAGTGATGAATACCCTCATCTGGGTAGTATCTTCCATGGTTACGTCAGTGCTTGTTCCATTATTGTTTGCGATTTTGATTACAAGGAGTTCCGCATTAACACTCTTTAAAAATATATTCTATTTTCCAACAGCGCTTTCCGGAACGGTCGGAGGCCTGATCATGGCTACGCTTTTGTCCACCTATGGTCTTCCTCAGATCTTCCTATGGCTTGGGAAGCCGGAACTGGCGAGAGACTGGCTGGCCATTCCTTATGTGAATACCTTTATCATGATCCTGACCGGCGTATGGCAGGGGATCGGCCTAAACATGCTGTTGTTCATTTCAGGAATCAGGAACATGGATTCTTCTCCCATTGAGGCCGCTAAGATTGAAGGCGCAGGTTCCATCAAGCTTTACACAAAGGTGATCCTGCCGCTTTTAAAACCGACCATCATCGTTGTACTTTTAATGGCCCTTGTAAANNGTATTTGACGGCATATGGGTTATGACGAAAGGTGGTCCATACAGGACATCGGAGACTCTGGCTCTTACCATGTACGAGGAATCCTTTATTTATAACAATTTCGGCGTGGGCGCTGCGGTAGCAGTCGTTCTTACTATCGTAATCCTCATAGTATCCTATTTTAATATCAGGAATACATTCAAGGAAGATTAGACAAGGAGGCCATCATGGCACAGAAAATATATAAAACAGTCATTGTTAATGCCATACTGTCAGTTCTTGGCCTTGTGTGGATTACCCCTTTGATCTTTACCGTACTGAATTTCGTAAAGACAAAGCAGGAATATAACATAGGAAGCTTCTGGCAGCTACCAGAAGGTTTCTATTTGGTGGACAATATAAAAACCGTGATTGACAGCGGGATATTAAGTTCCATGGGAGCCAGCCTTTTATATGCCGTTTTAGGATCGGGATTTTCTGCTTTTATCGGCCTTCTGGCAGCTTACGCCCTCACTCATTTGAGGATTCGCGGAAAAATGTTCTGGTTCCTTTTCATCTACAGCGGAACAATTTTTCCGTTCCAGGTTTATTTGATTCCTATTTACAAAGGATACTTCAAGCTGGGACTTTACGATACAAGTCTGGGCATGGTACTGTTCTATACGGCAATCTGTATTCCTTTCTGTATGTTTGTCCTTCGCAACTTTTTCTTGGGTATTTCCAAAGAAGTCTGCGAATCTGCAAAGATCGATGGGGCGTCGGAGTGGAAAACGCTGTTACACATCTTTGTACCAATGGCAAAGGCTCCCTTATCCATTCTGTTCCTGTCACAGTTTACCTGGTCCTGGAACGACTTGATGTTCGGTCTTACTTTTACAAAATCAACCCATATCAGACCGGTCATGGCGAGCATGTCCATGTTAAGCAAGGGCAATGCACCGGCACTGTTTTTAGCATGTATCCTGGTATCCATACCAACCATTATCCTGTTCATATTTCTTCAGAATAATTTTGAGGCGGGTATGGCTTACACCAGTAAATAAAAGAAACGAGGATAGCGAAGATGAATACGAAAAAAAAGTGGAATATTTATTTGATCCAGCATTCCCATACGGATATCGGCTATACGGAACGACAGGATAAGATCATGCGGTACCATTACGACTTTATACGCCAGGCCATGGATATTCTTGATGGAATCCACAGCGGGAAAATCACAGGGGCTGACGGCTTCGTATGGCAGTGCGAAAACTACTGGCAGGTGGAGAATTTCTATGAAATAGCAGACGAAGCCTCCAGGAAAAAATTCGAGACGTACGTAAAAAGCGGCGAAATCGGGTTAAGCGGCAACTATTTAAACATGACTGAACTGGTAAGCATGCCGGTTCTGGAACACGCCATAGAAAAAGCGCAGCAGTATGGGAAAGCAATCGGCCATCCGATTACAGCTGGTATGTGCGCTGATATCAATGGAATGGCATGGGGATATGCTGATGCGCTTTACGATTATGGAATCCGGGATTTTTACTCCTGCCTCCATCCCCATCACGGAATGTTCCCTCTTTATAAAAAAGCACTTCCGTTCTACTGGGAAAGCCCCAAAGGAAACCAGATGCTAGTCTGGAACGGAGATCATTACCACTTGGGGAATGAGATGTTTTTGGCTCCTCATGGGGGAACAACGTACATGATAAATGATGAATTTTCACCGGGAATCCGGAAGAATTTCATTCTTAACCAGAGCACAGAGGATACGTATGAAACCGAGATGAAGATCGTAAAGACCAGAATCCAGCGGTATCTTGATAATCTAAATGAGGAAGGCTATCCCTACGATATCGTACCGTTCATGGTTTCCGGAGCAATTACAGATAATGCACCGCCTAGTGCTGGCATTGCAAGACGGGTCAATGAATTGAACAAAATATACAAAGATCGCATATCTTTCCGCATGGTGACCCTGGAGCAGTTCTTCGATGCTGTGAGGAAACATTGCAGCGATATCCCCGTCTTTCGCGGAGACTGGACCGACTGGTGGGCCGACGGAATCGGCTCAACACCGGCTGAGGTGAAGGTATACCGGGATGCTATGAGAAAATATGACCTCTGCAGGAAACTGGATCCCCATGGTCTGCTTGGAAATCAGAAACTGATGGAGAAGACGGCAAAGGAACAAATGCTGTATGCGGAACATACCTGGGGGTATTCCTCCAGCGTTTCTGAACCGTGGGAAAGTCTGGTAGGGATGTTGGAACTGAAAAAAGGTGCTTATGCCGCTAATTCCAATACTCACGCGGCAAAGAATTTAGATCAGATCCTGGCAGCTAAAGGAGAAGTGGCAATCCGCCAGGATAAGCCTCAGCGCTATTTGGTCATCAATCCACATGATGTAGAGCTTCACACAAAAGCCTGCCTTTACATTGAGTTCTGGGAGTATATCCAAGGAGTACGTTATGATGAGACCATTCCGATCCGGGTGGTGGACTGTGAAACCGGACAGACGGTCCCAAGCCAGGTAAAACGGATCGCCAGGGCAACCCAGGTGGAAATCGAAATTGCTATGAAACCGAAAGAAGAGAAACTGGTGATGATTACCCTGGATGAACGGAAGTATCAAACCACTGAAAATCACGCCCACATCGGGGCGGAAGGCATTGAGGACCTGCTTTCAGAAAAGGATAACAGGGTAGATGCAGACCGGATTGAGACTGACCATATAATTCTTACTTTAGACGGAGAAAAGGGAATCACTTCCATTATAAATAAAGCGGATCACACAGAACTGATCCGTGACGACAGTGTGGACGGCGCATTTGCCGGTGTGTACGAGGTGACGGATATGGTGGAATCCGCCTGTGAAACCAGAAGAAGAATGGGACGTAACCGAAAATCCACAGCTACCAGAAGATACAGAAGCATGTTAAAGGATCGGAGAATCGTGGAAAACGGAACGGTTTACGCAGCGGTTGAATTGGATTATCAACTGGAAGGAACCGGATTCTATACAGTATACGTAAAGGCATATAAGCATCAGCCTAAGCTGGAGGTAATGGTAAGAGTCCATAAACAAAGTGTGTGGGAGCCGGAAAACTTATACGTGGCCCTTCCGTTTACTGCCGGAGAAGACACAACGGTTTATTTCGATAAAACAGGCTGTATTATCCGGCCTGGAATCGACCAGCTGCCTGGTAGCTGTCAGGACTTTTATCTGATACAGAATGGTGTAGTATTAAAATCAGATACCATAAATCTTGCCATAATCACAAAAGATGCACCTCTCATTAGTCTTGGCGGGCTGGAAGCCAGACCAATTGTCTTATGTGATTGCGAGGATGAAGGAAGAAACCGTTCTCCACTTTACTCCTGGGTGATGAATAACTATTGGGAGACAAATTTTAAGGTAAATCTGGGCGGATTTTATGAATTTTTCTATACTCTGATGGTTCACGAACCATGCGGTAAAGCGGAAATATATGCAGTATGTGAGGCAGAAAACGAGGGACTGATTGCCTGTTATACGGATTGACAAAGGAGAGAAGAGTGTGAAGGCGGAATGCGGATATATACTTCTGGATGTAGGTGGTACACAGATAAAATGCGCAGTTGCGGACCAGACAGGACTGCTGTTTCAGAAAGGACCGGTAAGCTTTCCGGCCTTGGCAAAGGAAGAAAGCGGGATTATCTTTGACAATTTCGCTTTCCTGATCAATGAGATGAAGAAGATGGCCGGGATGAGTCCCATTGCCGGCGTAGCTATGGCGTTTCCGGGGCCTTTCGATTACGTTTATGGAATCAGTTTGATGAAGGGACTGGATAAGTACGATTCCATCTATGGAATTCCTCTCGTTTCCCAACTGAAAAAGCGTCTGGATTGGCTGGCAGATATCCCGTTTCAGTTCCTTCATGATGTGGAAGCATTTGCTGTGGGGGAAAGCTGGTATGGAAAAGCTGCGGATAAGGAAAAAATTATTTGTCTTTGTATTGGCACTGGAGCAGGCTCTGCTTTTGTAAAAACAAAGAGGATTCAAAAGGAAGAAAAGGACGGGGTGCCGGAAAACGGCTGGCTTTACAATGCTCCGTACCGTGACGGGGTAATTGATGATTACTTATCCGTCAGAGGTCTGGCGGTACTGGCCAGTGAAATTTATGGCAGCAGTATTTCCGGTAAGGAACTTTACCACCGTTCTCGTCAGGGGGAAGAGAAGGCACTGCTTACGTTTCAAGCATTCGGGGATAATTTAAAAGACGCTATGGTGCCGTTTTTAGACAGGTTTAAACCTGATGCGCTGGTTATGGGGGGGCAGATATCAAAGAGCTTCGCCTTCTTCGGAGATGGTATCCGAAAAGAATGCCTGGATAGGAATATAGAGATTTTCACGGAAGATGATACATCGGGACTGGCAATGCTGGGACTGTTTGTTTCCATGAAGGAAGGAGTGTAGAGAATGCTGAATCACGAAAAGGGGGCGCAGCCCTTATATTCCCAGCTGGAAACAATATTAAAGAAGCAGATTGAGCATGGGGAATTCAATAAGGGGGATATTTTCCCCACGGAAAAGATGCTGATGGAAGAGTACGATGTATCCCGGGTCACAGTACGTCAGGCTTTAGCTGCGCTGACCCTGGACCGGTATATCAAAAGTTCCAGGGGAATCGGAACCACGGTAATATATGAAAAAATTGACGAACATTTAAAGAGTGTCATCAGCTTTACAGACGAAATGAAGCAGCATAACATCACCATGAGTACCTCCTTTTGCACAATGGAAAAAGTCAGGCCGGGGAAGAAAGTAGCCATGGTACTTGGAATTCCTGAGACGAAGCAATGTTACTGCCTTACCAGAGTGAGATGTGTGGATAAAATCCCTATGGTCTATTCTGTCACGTATTTGAAGGATATCGTGGAACTGCCTATGGAAAAGGAATATTATATGGAATCATTATATAAATATCTTCAGGAAACCTATGGAATCATTATTGCGAGAGGACAGGATACCCTGGAAGCCGTGTTATCCACAAAGGAAATCCAGGGTTTTTTGAAAGTAGATCCGCAGCTGCCTTTATTTAAGAGGGTAAGAAAGACATTTTTGGCGGATGGGGAAATATTTGAATATTCTGACTGCTATTATCCAGGAAACCGGTACAAGTATACGGTGGACTTATAAGAAGGTGGAAAGGTTGAAAGAAAAGTATAACTGGATATGCAAGCATATCTGCTTGTTTCATTAGGAGGCAAATATGAAATTTAAAAACAAATATAACAATTATGAACTGCATCCGTATACTGAAATCAAGGGGTACGATGACCATGCGTGGGGAGATTACGATTCGGTGGTATCTGAATTGAAACAAAATATCGGAGAAAAGGAATCTGCCGTAGTATGCTTTGACTTCTATCCGGGTGTGAATAAGGAAGAAATCCTTGCTTTGGCAAGGAAATTAAAGCCGGATGTTCTCATTGATATGGAAGAACTTGCAAAAAGTGAGGAAGAATTAAACCGGGAATTCCGTGATTTTATTACGGACGACCGGGTGTTTGGTATCATGTGCCATAAGCGGCTAGAAGATTTTTTTGATTTGGAAAAAATGGCAGCAGCCAGGCAGCAGCTTTCCATGCATCAAAACGGGCTTGTGGTGATTGCAGGCGTTGGAGCAGGACTTTTAAGGGAAGGTGATATCACGGTTTACTGCGATATCACTCGATGGGAGGTTCAGCTTCGCTACCGTGAAGGTATGCCTAACTGGCACTGTACCAATTACGATGCGCCGAATCTGGAAAAATATAAAAGAGGGTTTTTCATCGAGTGGAGACTGGCAGACCGGTATAAGAAGGAACAGTTTGAAAGCTTTAATTACATACTGGAAACGGAAGACAGGGACAATCCAAAGCTGATCACCGGTGAGGCATTCCGGGCAGGCCTAAAGGAACTGAGCAGACGCCCCTTCCGTTTGGAACCCTACTTTGATCCGGGGGTTTGGGGCGGTCACTGGATGAAGGAACACTTCAATCTCGAAAAAGAGAAGGAAAATTTCGCGTGGAGCTTTGACGGTGTACCGGAAGAGAATGCCATCAATCTGGCCTTTGGAGAGGTGAAGGTAAAACTCCCTGCCATTGATCTCGTTTTTTACTGCCCCAAGGATCTTTTAGGAGAGCGGGTGCACGGCCGCTTCGGTGCAGAATTTCCTATCCGTTTTGATCTTTTGGATACGATGGGAGGGGGAAATCTATCCCTTCAGGTTCATCCGCTGACGGAATATATTCAGGATGCTTTCGGAATGCATTACACTCAGGATGAAAGTTATTACTTGCTGGATACTGATGAAGACGAGGATGCATACGTTTACTTAGGTGTAAAAAAGGGTGTGGACAAAGATGCCATGGAACGGGATCTGCGAGAAGCTGAGACTGGTAAAATCCAGTTTCCGGCCGAAACATATATAAACGAAATATCGGTAAAGAAGCATGACCATATATTGATCCCGGCGGGGACCATCCATTGTTCCGGTAAAAACACCATGGTACTTGAGATCAGTGCCACTCCCTACATTTTCACCTTTAAGCTGTGGGACTGGGGTAGAGTCGGTTTGGATGGGATTCCCCGTCCAACTCATGTGGATCACGGATTAAAGAATATCCAGTGGGAACGGGACACAGACTGGATCTATAAGGAAATCGTCCATCAGGAGCAGATTCTGGAAGAACGGGAGGGTATGAAGTTGGAACGTACCGGACTTCATAACCAGGAATTCATAAATACCTTCCGTTATACTTTCACGGAACCGGTTTCCGTTAAGATGGAGGATTCCGGTCAAAGGAGGAACCTGGTGGAGGGAGAATCCGCCAGTATCGAAAGTGTAGGCGGAACCTTTCAACCCTTTGAGATCCACTATGCGGAAACGGTCATCGTGCCTGCAAGCGTGGGAGAATACCGGATCGTACCAGGTGAAGGTATGTGCATGATGGTGATTGCAGCAATCCGAAAATAATGGAGGAAATAAAGCACATGGATAAATCAGCGATTAAAAAGGTACACGTGGTATTTAAGACCCATCTCGACATCGGCTTCACTGATTTGGGGCAGAATGTTCTGAACAAATATGTGAATCGCTATATTCCGCTCGCCATTGACTTGGCCTTTCAGATAAATAAGGAACAAGAAAAACGGTTTATCTGGACTGTCGGTTCCTATCTCATAGATTACTATTTCAGACATGCAGGAGAGGAAGCCTGCAAA
>DJBG01000216.1 GCA_002429965.1 Hungatella sp. UBA5982 | reverse complement strand
TGAAGGTGTCCGGCTGGTATGCACCGGCTATGAACACTCACCGCTCCGCCTTTGCAGGCAGAAACTTTGAGTATTATTCCGAAGACGGAATCCTGGCAGGCAAAATGGCGGCCAGTGCCATCATGGGTGCAGAACGCCATGGAGTGTATGCCTATATGAAACATTTTGCCCTTAATGACCAGGAAACCAACCGGACCAACATGCTCTGTACCTGGACCGGTGAACAGGCCATCCGTGAAATTTATTTAAGACCATTTGAAATTGCAGTAAAAGAAGGTGGAGCAAAGGCAGTAATGTCCGCATTTAACTACATTGGAACCGAATATGCAGGGGCTTCCGATGCACTGCTTAACAAGGTGCTTCGGGATGAATGGGGCTTCAACGGCTTTGTGCTCACAGACTATTTCGGAGGATACGGGTACCAGAATGCAGATCAGGAGATCCGAAATGGTAACGATGCCATGCTGGTAGCCTATGATACCGAAACCAACCATGTAAAGGACACTTCCAGCGCTACAAGCCTTCTGGCCATGCGTAAGGCAAGTAAAAACATTATGTATACGGTGGTAAACAGCCGTGCCTACGAAGGAAATAACGCAAAGGGCGGACTGCTTCCATGGCAGATCGCAGCCATTGTGGCCGATGTGATTCTGGCAGCAGGATTTATGGCTTTGGAGGTAAGAATCATCAATGTCTATAAAAAGAAACGGGAATCATAGGCAGCAGTTGCAGAGGGGGAGAACATTCATCTAAGGTCCGGAGGAAAATGACATGAAACATACTGATATCATTGAAAAGATGACAATAGAAGAAAAGGCAGCCATTTTAAGCGGTAAGAATGTATGGCAGTCCCGGAACATTGACCGGCTGGGGATCCCTTCCATATTCTGCGCTGATGGCCCTCATGGAATCCGGAAGCAGGCAAGGGAAGGGGNNCTGTTTTCCTACGGCAGCGTCCATCTCCAACAGCTGGGATATGGACCTTTGCAGGGAGATCGGGGAAGCTCTGGGAGAGGAAGCCTCGGCCCTGGACGTGAACGTCCTATTGGGGCCTGGTCTTAATATAAAGAGAAGCCCCCTTTGCGGAAGGAATTTTGAATATTTCTCCGAAGATCCTTATTTGTCCGGGAAACTGGCGGCAGCCTACATAAAAGGCATTCAGAGCCAGGGAGTGTATGCATGTCCCAAGCATTTTGCAGTCAACAGCCAGGAACTGCGCCGCATGGCCATGAATTCCGTGGTGGATGAAAGGACCTTAAGAGAAATTTATCTGGAAGGCTTTGAAATTGCGGTGAAAGAGGGCGGAGCAAGATCCATTATGACCAGTTACAATGAGGTCAACGGTGTCTATGCCAATGAAAATGAGCACCTTCTAAGGGATATCCTTCGGGGGGAATGGGGATTTGACGGCATCGTTATCACCGACTGGGGCGGTTCCAATGACCATGTGAAGGGGGTGGCGGCAGGATCTAACCTTGAAATGCCTTCCCCAGGCCTTCATTCTGCCAGAGAGCTGATCGCTGCAGTGGAGAACGGCAGCCTTTCCATGGAAGCGCTGGATTCCTGCGTCGACGATTTGCTGGAGGCGGTGTTTGCCCTTACCGGGAACCGGGAAAACAAGCGGGAATCCTTTGATCAGGAAGGTCATCACAAGCTGGCGGAAAAGGCGGAAGAGGAGAGCATCGTGCTGTTAAAGAATGAGGATGGACTTCTTCCGTTAAACCCTGGCTGCAAGGTGGCGCTGATCGGTGACTTTGCCTTCGCCCCACGCTATCAGGGGGCGGGATCTTCCCTGGTCAACCCTATCCGCGTGGAAAATATGGATGGAATAATAAGGACTTATCCTTTAAGTGTGGCCGGTTGTGCCAGAGGCTATTCCCGTGGTGGGAAGGATGATTTCACCTTAAGAGAGGAGGCCTTAAAGCTTGCCGCCCAGGCCGATGTGGTGCTTTACTGCTTTGGTCTGGATGAAATCAGTGAATCAGAGGGGATGGACCGGAGCCATATGGGAATCCCCCGGAACCAGATCAATCTGCTCACTGCGCTGGCAGAGGCAAACCCCAATATAGTAGGAATCTTAAGTGCGGGTTCAGCCATAGAAATGCCGTGGCATGAATGCTGTAAATCCCTCCTCCACGGTTATTTAGGCGGTGAAGCCGGTCCGTCCGCCATGCTTCGGGTAATAACCGGAGAAGTGAACCCTTCCGGCCGGCTGAGCGAGACTTATCCGCTGCGGTATGAGGACACTCCGGCTTACCGGTACTTTCCTGGAGCAGAGCGCTGCTCCCAGTACAGGGAGGGCATTTATGTAGGTTACCGATATTATGATACCGGGAGGGTTAAGGTGCAGTATCCCTTTGGCTATGGGCTGTCCTATACCACATTTTCTTATAACAGCCTAGAGGTCTTGGAAAATGAAGTCCGTTTTACCCTGACGAACACTGGAGCGTTTGATGGAAAGGAAGTTGTCCAGCTTTATGTGGGAGGACCTAAGGGCAGGATATTCCGCCCTGAAAAAGAGCTGAAGGGCTTTAAAAAAGTATTCTTAAAGGCAGGGGAAAGTAAAGAAATCACCCTCCCCTTTGATGATAAGACATTCCGGTACTGGAACAGTCTGACAAACCGCTTTGAGGTGGAGGGCGGCGTTTATTCCATCTTCATCGGTGCGAATGTAGCGGATATCAGGCTGCTTCAGACCGTGACCCGGGAAGGAACCACGAAAGATTGGCCTTATAAGGCGGAAACCCTTGAATCTTACTATACCGGAAGGATCAGACAGGTGTCTGAGAAAGAATTTGAGACTCTTTTAGGGCATCCAATTCATGAGGGAAAATGGTCTGGAGATTTGAATTTAAATGATGCGCTCTGCCAGATGTATTATGCCAAAAGTCCGTTGGCCAGACTGGTCTGGCGGATTCTTACAGGCTTAAAAAACAAGAGCGAAGAAAAGGGAAAGCCGGATCTGAATCTCTTATTCATTTATAACATGCCGTTCCGTGGGATCGCTAAGATGACCGGCGGAGCAGTCAGTATGGAAATGGCGGAGGGGATGGTTTTGGCAGTGAACGGCCATTTCTTTCGTGGGATGAAACGGATCATCGGCGGTTTTTTTGCCAATGCAATAGCAAACAGAGCTTATGAAAAAAAGCTCTCCGGAAAATAGAAGGGAGGGAGCACATGCTGTCACGAATAAATGCCGGATGGAAAACCTTTGCAGGTAACCATCCGACCTTAGCACAATTTTTACTGTTTTTCCTGGTGTCCAACGGAGTTACGGTATTGCAGATGATTTTGATGCCGGTTTTCCGGAACATTTTCGGAATGACTTCCCTGGTGGATACGAATTTCCAGATATGGCATGTGAGCTCCAATCTGGATGGCACGCCCTATTACATATTCAATTATGGAGCGGGCGCGCTTTCCGCCGGCGGAGGCGGAGGGCTTGCGTATTTTCTGGCAGTGGAAATTACCATGGGAATCGCCCAGGTCATCAACTTTTTTCTTCAAAGGAATATTACCTTTAAAGCCAATAACAGCGCAGCGAAGGCTGCGATGTGGTACGTGATTGCCTATATCATCATCACCATTGGTGCAGCCGCTCTTCAGGGCCTTTATAAGGCCCCGGTCTATCATCTGTTCATGAACAGTTTAAACCTGGGAGGAGGGGGAGAGACTATTGCAGATGTAATTACCATGCTGATCAATTCTGCGATTTCCTTCTGGGTGTTCTTCCCCATTTTTAAGGTCATTTTTAAGAGCGATGAAAAATAGGCGAAAGCAATAGAAAAATTTAAAGGCAATAAAAAATCAGGCAATCCAAAGGAACAAAGTTTCTATGGATTGCCTGATTTTTTATGTTTAGGACCGTTTTACGCCCTTTCATTGGTGGCCAGTGTTTCCTTCTGGATCGGTATGAGAATCTGAAGGCGGAACCAGTTATCACTGGAAGAAATGGTCATTGAACCGTCGTATTTTTCCGATGCGGCCTGAATGCTCTTTAAACCGTACCCATGATACAGCTTATTACTTTTTGTGGTGGGAGGAAGGCAGCCGGTCTCCATGGACAGCTGGTTTTCCAGATAATTTTCACATTGGATCATTAAAAAGTGGTTTCGTTTGAATATGGAGAGATTGATCAGTCTTTTTTCCGGATCTTCAAACTGGGAAACACATTCGATGGCATTATCCAGAGCATTTCCAAAGATGGAACAGATGTCTTTTACATGGAGAAAGGAAATCAGTTTTCCATCGGCCATGCAGGTTAAGGTGATCTTATTCTGGGCGCAGTAGGCACTTTTGGTGGTCAGTACCACATCTAATACCTGGTTCCCCGTATTGGCCATAGCTTCTTGGGTGAGAATGGCTTTCTCCATTTCCGATAGGTATTGTTCCCGCTTTTCCGGATCTTTTTCCGCCCGTATGGCGATCATGTAATGCTTTAAATCATGGAATTCCCGTCTTAACAGTTCCATGTTGTCAATGGCCATGCGGTACTGGTCGTACTGGCGCTGTAAGACCCTGTTCATTGCATGGTTTTCGCTGCGGACCTGCAGTTCTTTTCTCCTGTTCTGCTGGGCGAAAAGCATCAGGAGCCCTCCGAAATCCACCAGGGTCCTTACATAGAGCAGAGAACTGGTGGCACTGGAAAAGGGGGTATTGGGCATGACAAAGCTGATATTGCTGATCAGAAAGGCGCCCAGTGCAATAAAAACAGCGCCAAGAAGTTCCTTCCGCTCCACTTCCATTCCCTCATCCTTTGGAATGTGTTCTTTTTCCAGAAAATAATATCCCGTATAAATGCATCCATAGGAAATCACCATGATCAAAACGGAAAGGGTCCTGCTCACCCGTCCGGAGCTGAGCGCCCACCATACATACAGCTGCCACTGGAAAGAGGCAGTAAATTCCGCCAGAACAAAGGCGCGGACACAAAGGAATCCTGCTTCATAAGGGGAGATCCGGCAGGAGGCATAGATAGAGAAATACATCAGCAGGATGGCGGTGATCATCCCTGGAAACCATAGGTACAGCGGAAGAATGCCGGCGATTAAGTGGAGAAGAAAAAACAAGCCAAGCATGCCCGCGAAAGAAGCGGCAAGTCCCGGTCCCTTAAGCCTTCTTCGGAGCATGAGGATGTAGCTGATGCAGGCACACCATTCGGCCAGAGCGGTAAAGGGGCGGGGCGTATTCATGATTTCGCCAAAGTTCATCGGTTTAACCTCCCATATATTCGGCCAGGCATTCCATAAATGATTTTTTCCGGCTCCGGCTAACGGGAAGCTGTTCGCCTGAAAACAGCAGCACATCGCCAGGCAGGCAGCCGGTCACGTGTTTTAAATTAACCAGATAGGCATTGTGGCACTTGGCAAATCCAAAGGTCTTTAAAGTCTCTTCCAACCGTTTCATGGGGCCGGAAGCCACAAAATTTCCTCTGTCCGTATGGATGAGGACATGGTGCAGCTGACTTTCGATGTAATAGACAGCGTCAGTGCTCAGCCGCATGGTACCTTCGGGCATGTCAATATTGATATAGTGTATTGCCTGCCGTTTTAAGATTCTGCCCACAGCTTTATTTAGTATTTGTGAAAAGGAAAGATAGGGCACTGGTTTTAATATATAGCCCAGGGCGTCTACCGTGTATCCCTCTACCGCAAACTGGGAGGAGGAGGTAATAAAAATGAAGATCACATCCTCATCCAGCTCTCTGATCTTTTGCGCCGTTTTCATGCCGTTTAAATATTTCATCTGAATGTCCAGCAATATGATATCATAGCTGGCAGTATATTCCGATACAATATCAAGGCCGTCGGTAAAGGCCTGAATCTCAAAACTGACGGAATGGTCTTTTTCATACCGGGCAAGGTAGCTTTTCAGCGTTTCCACATATTCCATTTCATCTTCTACAATAGCGATTTTAATCATATCTTTGTCCTCAAACCGGTCATTCATTTTCTACTATAAAAGTATAGCATGAGCATCAATAAAATCCAAGGTATTTTGCAGGAGCAGGTTTTTGGGAAATAAAGGAGGTGAAAAGGCTGTACATGTGAAAAGGCTGAACATGTTTCTGAGGTCATTTATAAACACACGGGGAACAGGCCGAAGAGAGGACCCGGCTCTACAGACTGCAATATACCCTTATCCATGGGAATCCCAAGCGTATGTTTTGGAGCTGTAAGGGGAGGTTTGGCTCATACGAGACAGGAGTGGATTGAAACAGAAAGCTTAAAGTACGGCTACAGGATCGCCTTTGAAGTCATATTATCTCATTTTTAAGAGAAATAAATGAACCGGTTCCAGTCATAAAGAAATGCACCTTGATGGGCTTTGATAAGCCGCTTCAAGGTGCATTCTCCTGTTTTGCAAGTTCAAAATCATTATGCGGCAGCCGTAACAGACTGCATTAATAATTAATAATTTTCTGCTTTTCTTTCAAAATAAGCCTTTGGATGAGCACAGGTTGGACAGACTTCCGGAGCATCCGGTCCTTCATGGATGTAACCGCAGTTGCGGCACTTCCAGCCAAGAGGAGCATCTCCCTTAAAGGTCTTATCGTTCTTTAAGCTGTCAAGGAGCTTTAAGTAACGTTTTTCATGAGCAGCTTCTACTTTTCCTACAAATTCAAATTTCAGTGCCAGTTCTTTAAAGCCTTCCGCCCTGGCGTCCTCAGCCATTTTCTTATACATATCGGTCCACTCGTAATTTTCACCTGCAGCGGCATCTGCTAAGTTTTCTTCCAAGGTACCAATGCCATGCAATTCCTTGAACCACATCTTAGCATGCTCTTTTTCCTGGTCTGCAGTTTCTAAGTACAGGGAAGCCATTTGCTCATAGCCGGCCTTTTTGGCAGCAGAAGCGTAATATGTATATTTGTTTCTTGCCATGGACTCACCTGCAAAAGCGTCTTTTAAGTTCTGTTCTGTTTTTGTTCCTGCGTATTTGGACATCGTATAAACCCTCCTGATTTTGAATTTTAAATGATTTTTACTTTGCAAACAGGGGAGCGGTAGTCTGATCTGCCGCTCCCTGAAGATGTATTAACCGAAGTATCTTTCTAATAAGCCCTTGAATGCTTTGCCGTGACGAGCCTCATCCTTTGCCATTTCATGAACAGTGTCATGGATTGCATCTAAGTTTAATGCTTTTGCACGTTTTGCAAGATCAAATTTGCCGGCAGTTGCACCATTCTCAGCAGCAACCCTTAATTCCAGGTTCTTCTTTGTGCTGGAGGTTACGCACTCGCCTAATAATTCTGCAAATTTAGAAGCATGTTCAGCCTCCTCGAAAGCAGCTTTCTCATAGTATAAGCCGATCTCAGGATAGCCCTCTCTGTGACNNGCAGCTCTTGACATTGCAAGATACATACCAACTTCCGTGCATTCGCCTTCGAAGTTAGCTCTTAAATCCATCATGATGTCTTCCGGAGAACCCTGTGCAACACCGATTTCATGCTCGCAGGCCCAGGACATATCTTCATCCTGTAACTTGAACTTTTCAGAACCAGCCTTGCATACTGGACAGAATTCCGGAGCTGTCTCCCCTTCGTGAACATAACCGCATACAGTACAAACCCATTTCTTCATGATCTCATGTCTCCTTTTTATTTTCTGTTTTTTATTATTATTTTATGGCAATCAATAATAGTAATGATTACTGATATTAATTTACCATAACTTTATCCTTATGTCAAGTGTTATCGATAATTATTTTCAATACAATCCCGGCAGGTTCCATAGAAAAAAATCGTATGACTCTCCACCATTCCGTTCGCATGCTCCTGAGCCAGATGGTTGATATTCTCCATGGGGTCCAGCGGCAGGTCACTGACCTTTCCGCATTTTTTACATACGAAATGATAATGGGGCGATGTGTCCGCATCAAAGCGGTCCGCACCATCTCCGCAAGTCAGCTTTTGAATTTCCCCCAGCTCAACCAGAAGGTTTAAGTTGCGGTATACAGTACCAAGGCTGATATTGGGATATTCTTCGCGAATCAATGTGTATAGGGCATCGGCAGTGGGATGGTCGTGCCTTGACATTAGACAGGCTTTAATGGATTCCCGTTGACGGCTATACTTTAATGTTTTCATGGCCGCTCCTTTTCTAAAATAATAATTATATTAGTAACTGTTACTATTTAATAATAAAGGATTTCAGCCCTTTTGTCAATCCACAGTTAAATAGTGTCTATATGTTCTCCCGTGCGATCCGTATGAATTCTTCCGTAGCCTGGGATAAATATCTTCCTTTGTGGCGGCCGAATGCCAGGACGCCGTGACTGCGCCTGTAATTTAAAGAAAAGTAATGCAGCCCTGTCTTTTTCATACCGGCACTTGGGCTTCCGGACATGAACATTCTGGGGTAAAAAGTGATCCCCATCCCTTTGGCAGCAAGAGCGAGCACTGTCTCAATATTCTCTGTCTCCAAAAGGATGGAAGGAGTGAGCTGGGCTTCTTCAAAAATTTCATCGGCAATGGTGCGCACCCGGTTTCCCTTGTTGATGAGAAGGTAGGGGCAGTCCTTTAAAAGCTGCACGTCCGCACTTTCTTCCAGTACCTTTATCATCTCCTCCTGCTGTCCTGGAAAATACCGGTCCAGAATCTGGTCTGGAACCACAAGGAGGATCTCCTCTTCGCAGATAGGAACGGTTTCCACATGTTCGGCTTTAAATGGAAGAAGGTCGATCATCAGATCGATGTTTCCGTGGATAAGGGCAGTGCTCAGTTCGGAAGAATTTCCCTCTACCAGATGGATCTCAATGTTTGGAAACTTTTCCTTGTAAGCGGGAAGGATGGCGGGAAGAAGAAAGCGCCCCCTGGTATGGGAGATGCCGATGGAAAGCTGCCCTGTGGTAAAATCCTTGATATCGGCAAGTTCCCGGTAGGTTTCATCCTTTAGGTCCAGCATCTGCTTTGCCCGGACCTTTAAGGCCCGGCCTGCGTAGGTCAGGGTAAGCGGCATGGTACGGTTGAAAAGCTGGACATCAAACTCCTTTTCCAGATTGGAAATATGGCTGCTTAAGGATTGCTGGGAGATGTACAGCTGCTTGGCAGCACGGGTGATATTTAATTCCTCCGCAACCGCCAGAAAATATTCCAGGTTCAGGAAGTTGATCATAGATAAGCCTCCAGCTTCGGAATATAGGGAATGAGCTTATTAAGGGAAGTGTTTACAATAAGCTCTTCCGGGAAATTCAATTCTTCAATAAGTTCTAAGGCTCTCACATGGTTTCCCACATCCGCTTCCGTATGGGCGTCGCTGTCAATGATGATGGAAGCCTTATAACGCTTACAAAGCTCCAGCATGATCCGGTAATTTTCAGCGGCGTTCATTCTTGCGCTTAAGGGATGAAGGGAACTGGAATTAAGCTCCAAAAGGGTATGGTTTTCAGCGGCGGCGGAAACAAGGGTGTCATAATCCACCGGAAAACGGCTGTCATCTGGGTGGCCGATGATGTGGATCAGAGGATTTTCAATGGCTCCGAGATACGCTCTTGTATTTTCAGAGGAAGTTCCGCTTTTGCAGCAGGGTTCATGGAGGCTTGCAATGGAGTAATCCATTTTTTCCAGAAGGCCTTTTCTTAAATCCACCCGCCCCGTGTGATCCATAATATTAAGCTCAACGCCCATGAGTATGTTTACCCCGTAGATTTTACGAGGGATTACTTTAAAATTTATAAAATAAAACTCGTGGCATGTTCCTGGCATTTTAGGTGCGTGGTCCGTAGAGCCCATGAGGGAAAGGCCCTTTTCAGAGGCAGATTTAGCCATTTCATATAAAGTGTTGTACGCATGTCCGCTGGCTACGGTGTGGGTATGCAGGTCCATTATGTCGTTCATGATTCTTGTCCTTTCTGTATCTGGCCTGGGGCATCCCCAGTGGAAAATATTTCATATATATAAATATAACATATTTTTACTGAGAAAACTATAGAAATATCAGGCTGGATGTGATAAATATATAGGTAGATTTTATGCAGAACTGAGTGTTTTATGAGCGGAGGAGATATCAATGAGCGAAGAGCTGAAGGAAACAGTTGTAAGGGAAGAAGCAGTAGAGACCATGGCTGATTATGCCGCAGAACTAGAAGCATCCTTTAAAAGGGTAAAAGAAGGAGATGTTCTCACAGGGACCGTTATAAGTGTGGATGAGGACAAGGTTACATTGGATCTAAAATATTATGCGGAGGGGATCATTGATAAGGAGAATCTAAGCAATGATCCTGAATTTAACCTGCTTAGGGAAATCCAGCCTGGGGACGAAATCACGGCAACAGTCATAAATGCGAATGACAGGGATGGAAATGTGGTCCTTTCCAGAAAACTGGCGAATGACCAGATGGCCTGGGAGACCCTTGGCGCTATGTTAAGGGACCGCACCATTGTCAAGGTAAAAATCGCCGAGATCGTAAAAGGCGGAGCCGTTGCCAACTTAGAGGGGATCCGGGGATTTATACCGGCTTCCAAGCTGGCGGGGGAATATGTGGAGGACTTAGAGGAATATAATGGAAAGACCATTGAAGTCACAGTCATCACAGCAGACGAGGAAAATAAGAAGCTGGTGCTTTCAGGCAAAGAACCTGCCCTTATGAAGCAGAAGGAAGAAACAAACAAAAAAATCGCAAAGTGCGAAGTAGGATCCATCATGGAGGGAACGGTGGACAGCTTAAAGGATTACGGCGCATTTATTAACTTGGAAAACGGGCTTTCCGGCCTTCTTCACATCTCACAGATCAGCAGCCAGAGGATCAAGCATCCCGGGGTCGTGTTAAAGGAGGGACAGACGGTTAAGGTGAAGATCATATCCATAGCGGATAATAAGATAAGCTTAAGCATGAAGGCCCTTAAGGAGGAAGAGGAAGCGAATGAGGAGGTCTTTGATTACAAAGAAGAAGGTTCTGCATTTACAGGGCTTTCAGCGCTTTTAAAGGGATTGAAATTTTAGAAAGTCGGAAAAAGAATATAAAAAGCCAGGTTTTTATGGTATACTATTCTTGAGGAGCAGGGGCTGCCGGGTGAAGGGGCTGCCCCTGTCTCACTGGCTTGCGCGGGCAATGAACCTAACGAATATGCCTGCATATTCACTGGGTGAATGCCGCGGCAACTAAGAAA
>DJBG01000217.1 GCA_002429965.1 Hungatella sp. UBA5982 | reverse complement strand
ATGGAATTCTTGGCGGCTATCCCTTAACCGGTGAAAGAGCCGGACAGATCTTGTGGTGCTGTACGGAAATGAATGCAAAGGATGACATAGACCGTGTCATTCGCATTCTGAAGGAGGTGTAAGGTTATGCTGATATTTGAAAAGGGACAGGAAGGAAGAAAGATGAGCATTCTGCCGGAATGTGATGTGCCGGTGAGCCTGCCGGAAGAAGGCAGCTTAAGAAAAAAGAGCCTGCACCTTCCCCAAATGTCTGAAAATGATATAAGCAGGCATTATACAGAAGCAGCGAAAAAAGCATATGGTGTCAATGACGGNNCGGTGCAGGGCTGTATGGAGGTATTGAAAACAGCAGAGCAATACTTATGTGAGATCACTGGAATGAACCGGATGACCTTCCAGCCGGCAGCAGGAGCCCACGGTGAATTTACCGGACTTTTGCTGATAAAGGCTTATCATGAGAGCCGCGGTGACAAAAAAAGAACAAAGATCATAGTACCGGATTCCGCCCATGGTACCAATCCTGCAAGTGCGACAATGGTGGGATTTTCGGTAATCAGTATCCCGTCTGCAGAAGACGGCGGAGTGGATTTGGAGGAACTAAGAAAAGCGGTCGGGGAAGATACGGCAGGACTGATGCTGACCAATCCCAATACATTAGGACTTTTTGATAAAAACATACTGGAGATTACAAAAATCGTTCATGAAGCCGGAGGACTGAATTACTATGACGGGGCGAATTTAAAGGCCGTTATGGGCATGATAAGACCGGGTGACATGGGATTTGATGTGGTCCATTTAAATCTCCATAAGACATTTTCTACTCCTCACGGAGGCGGAGGCCCGGGCAGCGGACCAGTGGGCTGCAAGGATCTCCTGGCTGAATTTTTACCGGGCAGCATGGTGGAGGAAGATAAGGGATATACGTTTCATCGTCCTGCCAGTACCATCGGACAGGTGAAAAGCTTTTATGGTAACTTTTTAATTGTGGTCAGAGCCATGACGTATTTATTTATGCTTGGAAAGGAAGGCGTTCCGGAAGCCTCAAAGCATGCCGTATTAAACGCCAATTATATGATGGCGCAATTAAAGGATGTATATGATATGGCATACCAGGGACCCTGCATGCACGAATTTGTCATGAGCCTGGCAAGGCTTAAAAAAGAAACTGGTGTNNGACTTTTGGACCATGGAATCCATCCGCCGACCATGTATTTTCCGCTGATCGTACCAGAAGCCTTAATGGCAGAACCTACGGAAACAGAGTCAAAAGAAACCTTGGATGAAGTAATATCTGTATTGCGCAGCCTCCATGAAACAGCAATGTCACATCCGGAAGCTCTTCATCACGCACCCATCCATACACCAGTCACAAGACTTGATGAAGTAAGGGCAGCCAGAAATCCAAAGTTAAAGTACGACTTCTTAAATAAGGAAACAGATAAAGATGATACAGGAAATTAAATATATAGACGGAAGCAGCCATGACCCGTATCTGAATCTTGCGATTGAGGAGTATTTATTGGAAACAGCAGGGCGGGATACTTCTATCCTATACCTTTGGCAGAATGAAAATACTGTTGTGATCGGTAAAAACCAGAATCCATGGAAGGAATGCAGGATCCGGGAACTGGAGCAGGATGGCGGCCACCTGGTGAGAAGGCTTTCAGGAGGCGGCGCCGTATTCCATGACCTTGGCAATTTAAATTTTACGTTTCTTGTTAACAAGAATCATTATGATCTGGATAAACAGCTTGAGGTCATTTTAAGCGGGGTCAAAAAACTGGGAATTCATGCAGAAAAATCCGGACGAAATGATATTACCGTATCGGACAGGAAGTTTTCCGGCAATGCCTTTTATACCAGAGGGGAGAAATGCTATCATCATGGGACCCTGCTGGTTCATGCAGATATGGAGAAGCTTTCTAAATACCTGCAGGTTTCAAAGGATAAACTGGCATTAAAAGGAGTGGATTCCGTTAAATCCAGGGTAACCAATCTTTCGGAATACCGGGCTGATTTAACCATTGATATGCTAAAGGAAAAGCTTCTTGAGGCATTTGAGGAAACTTATGGACGTAAGGCGGTTTTCTGCAGGCAGGAGGATTTAGACCAGGAAGCATTGTCAGAGGGAAGAAAGAAATTTTCTTCCTGGGATTGGCTGTACGGACGCAACATGGATTTTCAGTACGAACTGTCAAAACGCTATGTTTGGGGAAATGTAATCTGGCAGTTTCAGGTGAACAGCGGGATCATACAGGATCTGCAATTGTTTTCCGATTCCATGGAACCGGATCTTATGGACCGGATCCCCGGGTATATAAAGGGAAGCAGATATAAGAATGAAGATATCTGCAATAAGCTGGATCAGGTGCCTGCAGAAACCCAGGCCCAGTCGGCCATGATAAAAGACTTAAAAGAGTTTTTTGCTGCTGCAGAATTATAGAGACCAGGGAGGGATAGGATGGAAGAACGATATGATCTGCTTGTTATTGGTGCAGGCCCCGGAGGATATGTAGCAGCGATTAAGGCTGCAAAGCTGGGAATGAAGACGGCTGTGATCGAAAACCGGGAAGCAGGAGGTACCTGCTTAAACCGTGGCTGCGTTCCTGCAAAGGCCATGCTGCATGCAGCCAAATTATATCAGGAGGTCCTGACAGGAGAGAGATTCGGAATCATCTCAAAAGAGGTGAGCTGTGATTATGGAAAAGTGATGTCCTATAAAAATGAAACATCCGAAAGTCTCAGACTGGGTGTTGAACAGCTTCTTAAGGGAAATAAAATTGATCGGATACACGGAACTGGGATGCTGACCAAGGATGGAAAGGTCAGGGTCAAGACAGAGGAAGGGGAAGAACTCCTTCAGGCGAAACAGATCCTGCTGGCAACAGGATCAAAGCCAGCCATTTTGCCCATAGAAGGTATCCGTCTTCCCGGAGTCATGACCAGCGATGAGTTGTTTCAGCTTGATCATATACCGGAAAGCCTGATTATTATAGGCGGAGGAGTCATTGGGGTGGAGTTTGCCACCGTATTCGCTTCCTTTGGCTCCAAGGTCACCTTACTGGAGGCGGAAGAAAGACTTTTACCCGGTCTGGATAAAGAAATCTCACAGAATTTAAAGCTGATTTTGAAAAAGAAAGGCGTTGACATTCATACCAAAGCATTTGTCCGGAAAATTGAAAAACAGGGCAGTGATTTTATCTGTACCTATGGGGAGATGGCAAAAGACAAAGAAAAGATTGAAGTCTTAAAGACGCCATACCTGCTTTCCGCCACCGGACGTATACCCAATACGGACGGATTGCTGGAGGAAGAGAAATTACTGGAAATGGACCGGGGCAGGATTGTGGTGAAGGAAAACTTTGAAACAAGTATGCCGGGCGTGTTTGCGATCGGAGATGTGATCGGAGGCATCCAGCTGGCCCATGCTGCAAGCTCTCAGGGCATCTGTGCTGTGGAACTTATGAACGGGAGAGAGCCGTCCATCGATTTATCAGTAATTCCGTCATGTGTTTATACGGATCCTGAAATTGCATGTGTCGGAATAACAGAAGAGGAAGCAAAAGGGAAAGGGATTGAGACCGTTATCGGGAAAACCTTAACCCATGCCAACTGTAAATCATTTATAACAAAGGAAGAGAGAGGCTTTGTTAAAGTTGTAACAGATAAGGAAACGGGCGCATTGCTGGGAGCGCAGATGATGTGCGCCAGAGCTACGGACATGATTGGAGAGATGGGAACAGCCATCACCAATAAACTTACTGCAGAACAGCTTTTAAAAGCCATGCGGGCTCATCCTACCTATAATGAATCTGTAGCGGAAGCGTTGGAGGATTGTCTTGGCGGAGCGATTCATACCCTGCCCCGCAGATAACCGCGATATCACGCTTGAATGTTATTTAAGAGGTTAGGGGTTCAACTCCCGTTTCTCCATATCACAATAAGCTGCAGGCATAAAAGCCTGCGGCTTTAATTTTGTTGATAGGATTGGAATACTTGATAAAATTAAGGATAGGTAATGAATGGTACATCTTCAACTAAGAGGATGTACTTTTTTTGATGATATAGTTCGGTCTCTTTTTATTAACAGGCTGGCGCTGCGGATACAAGTCTAATCGGCGATTTCTGTGACGTTAGCTTGTTCGAAAAAGGAAGGAAATTGTTCGAAACATGTTTCTTAAAAGTAAATTATTGTAAGTATTGTCAATAGCAGAAAATGAACCGGACATATTAGAATAGTTATATATTATAGAAAGCGCTTTCTTAATTAAAAATACATGAAAAAGCAGGAGGATAAGAAACGAAATATATTAAAAATAAATCAATAGTATCAAAATAAAGGCATATATTTCACTGCATTTTACTGCGTAAAGAAAGCGCTGTAAATGAAGGAGTAATTGAAATATGGCTACAATATACGATGTTTCAAGAGAATCTGGGTTTTCCGTTTCTACGGTTTCCAAAGTAATAAACAATTACAGTGGCGTCAATAAGGAAACCAGTGCACTTGTGAAACAAAAGATAAAGGAACTGGGATTTGTGCCAAATAATACGGCAAGAACACTGGCGACTCAGAAATCCTGGCTGATAGGGATCGTTTTTGCAGAGGAACAGGGGATGGGGATCATGCATCCGCATTACAGCGGCATTCTGCAGGGATTTAAAAAGGTGGCCGGGGGTTATGGCTACGACATTGTTTTTATCAACAATTTCCTGGGAGAAAAAAAGATATCCTTTCTGGAACACTGCAAATACCGGAATGTGGACGGAGTCTTGCTGGCGTTAAATAACAGTTTCCTGGAGCAGTTTAAGGATTTACTTGATGCTCCCCTGCCAAAAGTATCGGTGGAGGGAATATTTGCAGGGGTTCCGTCAGTCATTTCCGATAATGCCATGGCCGCAAATCAGAGCTTAAAGCACCTTTATATGCTGGGTCACAGGAAAATAGCGATTCTGGCTGGTCCTCAGGACACAGTTTCCGGCAGCGTAAGGTTTAAGGAATACAGGCGGTTCATAAAAGAGAATAATCTGGAATGGAATCCAAAGTACTGCGTGGAAGCATCCAAATATTCAAGAGAAGCCGGTTTGGAAGCTGTGAATATTCTTTTTCAGCAATGCTGGGATGAATTTCCTACTGCCATTTATGCCACTTATGATGAATATGCCAGTGCGGCCATAGAGATCTTGAGGAAGAGAGGCTTTCGGATTCCGGAAGATGTATCTGTAATCGGAAATGATGATTTGCCTGTAGCTTCCTATGTCACACCGGGAATTACAACGATTCGCCAGGACCGGGAGCAGATCGGAGCACAGGCAGCAAAGCTGCTGGTGGAAATAATGGAAAAGAAAACAGAGAGTACGGAAACAATAAGAATTCCCACAAAGCTGATTGTAAGGGAAAGCACTTTCCGGATGCCGTAAAAGTACTGAGAAAGGCGGCTTCAAAATGAAACAGAAAAATGATAGGAACAAACGACTATGACTTTAATTCATAATCCTATTTTAAGAGGATTTAATCCCGACCCTTCGATCCTGAGAGTCGGACAGGATTATTACATTGCTACTTCGACTTTTGAGTGGTTTCCGGGAATAAGACTTTATCATTCCACTGATCTGGTGAACTGGGATCTCATCGGTTATCCGCTTGATTCAACAGATAAAATCAATATGCTGGGAGAAGATAATTCCTGCGGAGTATGGGCTCCGTGTCTGTCCTGCAGTGAAGGGATCTTTTATCTGGTATATACCGATGTGAAGTCCTTTCGGGGCAGTTTTAAGGATACTCATAATTATCTGATTACGGCAGAAAACATCTGCGGACCGTGGAGCGAACCGGTTTATTTAAACTCCAGCGGATTTGATCCGTCCCTGTTCCATGACGAAAACGGAAAAAAATACTTTTTAAACATGCAGATGGATTACCGTTCGTATCATTCCAAATTCGGCGGAATTGTTCTTCAGGAATACGATTGCCGTAAGAAAAAGCTGGTTGGAGAGCAGAAGCTGATTTTTAAGGGCTCCCACATCGGGTATACGGAAGGACCCCATCTGTACCAAAGGAACGGGTACTATTATCTGGTCACTGCAGAAGGTATGACAGGCTTTGAGCATGCCGTTACAGTGGCCAGGAGCCGGACACTTTTTGGGCCTTATGAGACGGCGCCTAATACGCCGCTTCTTACGGCACACCATCTGCCGGAATGCGGACTTCAAAAAGCAGGACATGCCAGTATTGTAAGTACGCCGGATGGGGAATGGTATCTGGCACACTTATGCAGCAGACCGGTTGGTGAAGACAGAAGGTGCATACTGGGAAGAGAAACTGGACTGCAGCGGGTTATATGGCGTAATGACTGGCTGTATATGGAGAACGGAACCATAGGGCCGGATATGGTGCTCCAGGTAGGAATGGGAGAAAAGGAGATTCCGGTTAACCCTGTGAAGCTGTTTGAGGATTTTAACGGCAGAACATGGGACAAGAATCTGCAGACACTGAGGCTCCCCCTTGGTGAAAGAGTGGATTTAAAGGCAAGAGAAGGCTGGCTGAGGCTGTATGGGGCAGAATCCTTAAATTCAAAATACAGGCAGTCTCTGCTGGCACACCGGCAGCAGGAATTTTATGTGGAAGCAGTTACGAAGATAGATTTTGAACCTCAAAGCTTCCAGCAGATGGCCGGACTGACGTATTTTTATAATACGGACTGTTACTATTACCTGTATCTTTCCAGAGACGAATATGAGGGAAAGACACTTTCCATTCTTCAATGTGATTTGGGGAAAGGGAGCCATCCCATAGGCATGGGAGTTTCAATCCCAGAGCATAGGGAGCTGTTTCTCCGGCTGAAAACATCAAAGGAAAAGGCACAGTTTTCCTATTCCCTCGATNNTTAAATATCGGAGATGCCATGGATGCGACTAAGCTCTCCGATGATTATTTCCAAAAAACCGGTCATGTTATGTTTACAGGAGCTTTTATTGGCATATGCTGCCAGGATTTATCCGGTGTGGGAGGGTATGCGGATTTTGATTTCTTTTCCTATAAGGAAGAGTAGGTTTTGGGAGGGATATTAATGAAGGGTTTCGAGTATGTCTGGAAAAAGAAGTGGTCTTATCTGATGCTTCTTTTTCCTGTGCTGTATTATATCATTTTTAAGTACATTCCCATGGGAGGCCTGGTAATGGCTTTTCAGGACTACAATATCTTCCGTGGAGTGTTTGATAGCAAATTTGTAGGATTTTCGGTATTTGAAAAAATTTTTAGGGATAAACAGTTTTGGAATGTTGTCAGAAACACTCTTATGCTGAACCTGCTTACCCTGGTAATGAATTTTCCTCTTACCATCGGCTTGGCGCTGCTGCTCAATGAGGTTACCAATGCGCGTTTCAAAAAGCTGTCACAGTCTCTGCTGTATTTGCCTCACTTTATCTCCTGGGTGGTTGTAGCAGGAATCGCGATGAACCTCTTTTCAGTTACATCAGGAACTTTTAATCATATGATCAAGGCAGCAGGAGGAGATCCTATTCCGTTTTTAAGCAGCAACGGCTGGTGGATATTTACCTATGTGGTCTGTAATGTGTGGAAAGAGATCGGCTGGGGTACGGTGATTTATTTAGCAGCACTGACCGGAGTGGATGAAAGCCTTTATGAGGCTGCTTATCTGGACGGAGCTTCCAAGATAAAACGGATTATACATATTACCATTCCCATGATTAAGCCTGTGATCATCACCATGCTGATTCTATCAGTCAGCAAAATGATGTCCATTGGACTGGATGCGCCTCTTCTTCTCGGCAATACAAAGGTCATGGGGGTATCTGAAGTGATCAGTACTTATATCTACAGGATCGGTATTGAAAAAGCACAGTATTCCCAGTCAACAGCGGTCGGACTGTTCCAGTCAGTTGTCAATATCATCGTTTTGCTTGCGGCTGATAAGTTTGCAAAGAAGATCGGGGAAGAAGGGATCATATAGCCGAATGAAAAGAACAGGAGGATATGGAAATATGAAGGGGGATACCTACGGGAAAAAGAAAGGGATAAAAATCGGAGCAGTGGCGCTCTACGGGGTACTGACAGTTACGGTGATCGCCTGCATCTATCCTTTTTTAAATGTATTGGCTTACTCTTTAAGCGGAAATGCGCCTGTACTGTCAGGAAGAGTCACATTCTATCCCATAGATTTTACTTTAAATGCCTATAAAGAAATTCTGGTAAAGCAGACGCAGATCTGGAGTGCGATGTATATTTCCGTCATCGTAACCATCCTAGGAGCCGGACTTGGGCTGTTTCTAACCGTTGCGNNCAGCCTATGCATTGTCTGATCCCACCTTAAAGGGAGGGAAATACTTAACTGGAATCATCCTTTTTACCATGTATTTTAACGGAGGAATCATACCTACCTTTTTGATCGTGAAGGGAATTGGACTTTATGACAGTATCGCCGGTCTGGTGATCCCGTCCGCCATGAATGTATTTAATTTTATTGTCATGAGAACCTTTTTCCGGGGAATGTCCAAGGAATTAAAGGAAGCGGCCTATATTGACGGCGCAAGTGAGATGCAGGTATTGTTTCGGATTGTCCTGCCTTTATCCGCCCCCATTATTGCGACCATCGGATTGTTTTATGCAGTTTCCTACTGGAATGATTATTTCAGTGCCCTGCTGTATATTCAGACACCGAATAAATATACGTTGCAGCTGCGGCTCAGACAGCTTTTGTTTGCAGGACAGTTGAGCCAGGTATCCGCTTCATCCGACAATCTTGGAACTGCCGTTATGCCGGAGTCCTTAAAAATGGCCAGTGTCATAGTTTCAACCATCCCGATCATTCTGGTATATCCATGGCTGCAGAAATATTTTGTAAAGGGTGTCATGGTAGGTTCGGTTAAGGGATAATTCGTTTCAAAATCATTAAATAAATAAACTATAAAATGGGAGGAAATGCAAATGAAAGGAAGAACAGCAATTTGCCTGGCAGCTATCATGCTGCTGAGCGGCTGCAATGGAACTGCAGGCAGCAGTAAGCCGGGACAGGCAGCAGCAGAATCCGTTGCATCAGAAAACGGTTATGTTACCACCTATGGAGAGAAAACATTTGATAATGTGACGATTACGGTGGAGCTTTTTGACCGGAGTACGGCACCAGCCGGTTCTACGATTACGGAAAACCGATGGACCAATTACATAAAAGAGGAAATGAATAAGGTCGGCATTAACGTAGAGTTTATCGCTGTTCCGAGAAATGAAGAAACGACAAAGATTCAGACCATGATGGCCAGTGGCACGGCGCCGGACGTGATCATGACCTATGACCCCACCCTGGCAGAAAGCTATTACGTTCAGGGAGGCACCTTTGATTTAAGCCCTTATATTGACGGAGACAATCAGGCGAAAAATTTAAAGGCATATGTGACGGATCAGGTGCTTGATCTGGGAAGAAATACAGAAGGCGAATTATGGGCGATTCCTGCCAGACGCTCGATTACGGCACGACAGAATGTATTTATCCGGAAAGACTGGCTGGACAAGCTGGGGCTGGAGATTCCTACCACAACAGATGAACTGTACAACGTATTAAAAGCTTTCAAAAACAATAATCCGGATGGAAGGACGGATGTAGTTCCGTTTTATTCCACCTACATGAAGTCGGACTGGACGACATGGCTGTCGTCGGCGTTCATGCAGACACTGGGGGATGGGGCCAAAGCAGGCGTTTCCTATAAGAGGTCGGCCTACTTAGATCCGGGATATAAGGACTATCTGCAGTATATGAACAAATTATATAACGAAGACCTTCTGGATCCCGAATTTTATACCAGTACCGACCAGGATGGGACTCTTAAGGAAAAATTCGTAAATGGACAGCTTGGAGTCGGAGAATACAGTGCAAACGGAAATGTGGATGCTTTAAGAGGAGGGCTTTTACTGAATTTAAGAGCCCTGGAGCCAGAGGCCGATATGGTTTCCATTCCACCTTTAAAGAATGTGAAGGACGGCAAACAATATAATCCTCAGTATTCCCTGTGCGGAGCTTATAACATTGTTCCGAAAACCTGCAAAAATCCGGAAGCTGTAGTGACTTATCTGGATTGGCTGAGTACCAGGGAAGGCGGTTTTGCCATTTTCCATGGATTTGAGGGAGAGCATTACAACCTGGCAGACGGGGTTCCTGTGGTCATCAATTCGGATTTTAATGCCAAGGATAAGGACTGGATCCGTCATGACCTGTTCCTTGTGGGAAATCAGGGATATTATGCTACGGAAGAAGATTTTATGAAGGCTACTTCAAAAGAGATCCCCGGTTATGAGGAGTATGTCATGGACATTTACGAGAATGCCATTGCAGGAGAGCTTGTGTATGATCCCGCGTATACTTCCCCTACGCAATCGGAAAACAGTGCAAAGATCCTGCTTGCAGATGACGAGTATCTTGTGAAATGTATGACTTGTGCTCCTGAAGACTTTGACAAAATCTATGATGAATATATGGAAGCACTGAAGGAAGCCGGAGCGGAAGAAGTCAAAACGGAAAGAGAAGAATATTTCCGGAATAAGTGATGCGGCGCATGGGTTTGGTTTTGGGGCGGATTGTTTTCCGTCTTAAGACCATGAGCTGATGGAAAGGAAGATGATAGAATATGATTCAAGTAGCGGTCGTAGGTTTGGGAAATATATCGGGCAGCCATTTGAAAGGGCTTCTGGCCTTTCAGGAACGGTGCAGGATCGTGGCCCTTTGCGATATTTATCCGGAAAAGGCACAGGCGGCAAAAGAGCGCTTCGGCCTTACAGAGGCAAGGATTTTTGCCGATCATAAGGAGATGCTGGACTCCGGACTGGAAATTGATTTAGTCCAACTTTGGGGGGCCCCCCCCCCCCCCCC
>DJBG01000215.1 GCA_002429965.1 Hungatella sp. UBA5982 | reverse complement strand
GTTGTATCAAGAATCGGAATGATACCTGCAAACTTCTGTCCATCAATGGAGGCTTTCATAAAGCGGTTATTCTGGAAAAAGTCAGTCTCCTGGACACTTTTACTTACCGGAACATTTCCAGTTCCCTCACACCACATTTTCTGGCCTTCTCCTGCTGCCAGATAGGATACCCACTCAAAGGCTGCCTCTTTGTTTTCACAGGATTCAAATATAACCGTTTCCGTATCTCCCATTGATGTCCATTGACCCTTACCTGCCGGGAATGCAAATGCAGATACATCATCTCCCAGCAGCTTTTCCATATCCTTGCTGGATCCAGTATGATGAATGGTCATAGCCGTCAGCCCTGACTGGAAATTGGCAATGATCTCACTGAATCCGTCACTGGTTGCTGTAGGAGGAACATAGCCTTTCTTATAAATATCAATGAAATCCTGCATGCCTTGTACCGCCTCAGGTGTTGTTAAGTCCTCAAAGCTGCCGCCCCGTCGATATACAAAGCTGCCCCATGGCTCCTGACCGCCTTTTGCGCCTCTCATGCCAAAGCCGTATACGTCAGTCTTTCCATCCCCATTGGTATCCATGGTGCATGTTTCTATAGCCTGTAAGAATTCTTCATAGGTCTTCGGTACCTCTATCCCTGCCTGTTTAAAGATGGAGGGCCTGTAATATACATACAGAACCTGGATGTTCCATGGCATGACATAGATTCGCTCCATGTCTCCGGCCTTTTTCATAATTTCATAAATGTTATCATCAATCTCATCTTTTTTATCCCAGACATCGATCATTGGTGTTAAGTCAGCCAACAGATCGTTGTTTACAAATAATGGTGTGGAGGTGAGCTTCCATGTGGCGCAGTCAATATCTCCGCCTCCCATTTTAGCGTTAAACAGATTCTCTGAATATGCGCCTCCATCCCACGGACTTTCTTCTCCCACGACGGTAATTCCTTTGCCGTTTTCATCATTAAACTTCTTGATAATATCCTGCATGAGCTGGGAATAATCCGTATTATCAGCCCAATAACGAAATTTTATGGTACATGGTTTTATCTCTCCGGAAGGAGCCTGTCCTTCCTTTGCCGATGCGGTCTGCGTACCTGCTGCTGTGGTCTGCGCACCTGCTTCTGTGGTCTCCGCACCTGCCGCCGTGACTTCTTTGCTGCCTGAAGAACAGCCTGCCAACGCTCCCCCGGCCATAAGAACCGCCAGGACCACTGCCATTGTTTTCTTTCCAATCAATCCTTTTTTCATTTTTTCCCTTCCCTTTCCCTGACATCATTTAGTGTTTCCCATACATGCCGTTCGGCAAGAAATTTGGCTTCCATATAATTACCGTCGGCAATTGCTTGATAAATACCTTTATGGCTTCGTTTTGCCCGTTTGAAGCTCTCCAGGTCATTATGGGTTTCTACATGGCTCCGCCGGATGGATTCATTGATTATGGGGACCACCCGAATAAGCACTTCATTATGGGTGCATTCTGCCACTGCCGTATGGAACTGAACATCCATCTCTGCCGTAGCGGTGCTGTTGATCTGAATCTGGTCCATCTCCGCTACCAGTCTCTCAAGGTTCTTAATGTCCTGAGGTGTGGCCCTTTGAACCGCCAGTCCCGCGATCTGAGGTTCAATTAACATCCGGGTTTCAAACAGATTCTGAATAAGATACTTCTGATCCGTAAAATGCAGCCCAAGGGGATCCTCCCCGATCCCTGTTCCTGCACTGACAAAGGTTCCGCTCCCCTGGCGGATGACAACTACATTTTCAGCCCTTAAATACTTCATTGCTTCTCTCAAGGTAGAACGGCTGACTCCAAACACCTCTGACAGTTCCTTCTCTGTAGGCAGCCGGTCTCCCGGCTTCATCTCCTTTTGGATAATCATGGTTTTTACCTTTTGAGCCGTAGCCATTGGGAGAACATCTATATTCTGCATCTTATCCATACTCCTTCTCATACCTCCTCCTTTCTACAAATCAATTTGTATAAATTGCATACAAATAAATCATTATGTTATATCTATTTAGTTATTTTTATCTTTCATCTGTCCTAATGTTAGCATAACATATGATGTATGTAAATAGAGTTTTTATATATATTTGAATTATTATTATAAAATCACAATTTATCCCCATGTATTTTATGCACATTATACAAATATCAGTAATAATTCATCATACCTTTCATATGCTTATCATACCAATTGGTATGTTGTTTTTGTTTTTGTACTTAAACAATATAAAGAAGATCTGCCATAAATTTTAAAGCTGAATTGAAAAAGTAAATTCCACAATGATGTGAAAAGTACAGATTTTCCTTAAATGACCCTTAAACGAAACTGGAAAAGGCACTTTAGGGGGCCTGGTGGCATTAAGTCCTTCACAGGTGTGGAAGTAAGGATTACAAAGAGTGCGGAAGTTATTCTTGCATAAATGTATACTATATCTGTGATGTATGTAAAAGGAGGACCCCTATAGAAAACGAAAAAACAGATATTGGAAACACCTTACTCTTCGGAGCAGATATGACATAGAAGACGTGCGGCCCGCTGGCTTCCTGGCAGAAGGCCACACTAGAAAGAATTATAAGTACATACGCAAAATATTTAAATGATCAACTGCCGGACGGCTATACTCAGCAAAGCATGACGACACTGACCAATTACATCAACAGTACAGCAAGAGCCAGTTTAAATGGCCGTAATCCATTTAAACTGGCTCAATTGCTGAATGCATGTGGAATTTACTTTTTCCAAGAGAAGAACATAAAGCCGGAATAACAAAACGGTGTACTTTGACAGCTCAAAACGATGATTACGGATATAGCAGGGGTTTTCTACTACTCATGGAGCTGGTCATCAATAGCAGTTAAAAGGCAGCTTCTGGCTGCCAGAATACCATAAGTCATGTCAGCGACAAACTTTCTGTCAGGTTTAAAGAACAAGCCTATGGGTATACCTAACGGTCCATCAGCTTGCAGGCTGCCACGCCCACAATAGTTGAAATTAAAGTGGCAATAAGCGCCGGTCCCACCACGGCCATTGGATTGAGACTGCCGTACTGGCTTCTGTAGGCGATCATATTAACCGGTATTAACTGCAGGGAAGAAATATTAATGATAAGAAAGGTGCACATCTCATTATTTGCAGTCCCTTCCGGAACCGGCTTAAGGGAATATTTCCCGGAAACTTCTCCTTTTCTCCGCTTCTCCTCCAGTTCCTTTAAGGCCTCCATGGCCTTAAGCCCTGCCGGTGTAGCTGCCCAGCCAAGCCCCAGAATATTGGCGATGATATTGGTCGATATGTATTCAAGCGCCGGGTGATCATCCGGAATCCGGGGAAAAAGGAAACGGAGTATGGGGCTCATTTTCTGGGACATCCGTTCGATCAGCCCTGATTTCCGCCCAACCTCCATGATGCCGCTCCAGAAGGACATGATTCCCAGCATGGTGATGCATAACATAACAGCGTCCTTTGCAGAGGTCAAAGCCCCGTCTGTCACCCCGTTTAAATTTCCATGGAAAGCCCCCCAAAGGACTCCCACCAGCATCATAAAGGCCCATAAATAATTCAGCATTGCTCTTTCCTCTTCTTAACAGCTTTCACTTCTTTCTTAATTCATCTTATTCCCTCCGAAATGACCTTATGTGTTTTCCATGTTACAAATTCAGGGTAAAGTAAAGCATCCTTTGACAAAAATACAAGCAGAGGATATTTACAACCATATGAAAAATACCGCAAAGCAACGGACTTTCCGTTGCTTTGCGGTATTTGAAGATCTTACGAATTTTCCCTGTCATTTGTCAGATTCAGCTTGTCCAGCACAAAGAACATTAAACCCATCAGCATTCCTACCACACATGCAAGTACCATACCTGATAACTGGATGCTTCCAAGCTTTACGGCAACACCGGAAAGTCCTGTTACAAAGATAACGGATGTCATGGCCATATTTCTGGATTTTCCGTAATCTACCTGTGCATCAACCAGAATACGAATACCTGAGGCTCCAATCATTCCATACAGTAAGAATGAAATTCCGCCGATTACGGGCCCTGGAATTGTGTTGATTAATGTTGTCATCTTTCCGATAAAAGAACAGATAACTGAGAGAACAGCTGCTCCCCCGATCACATAGACGCTGTATACCTTTGTCATTGCCATAACACCGATATTTTCCCCATATGTGGTTGTGGGCACAGAACCAACAAAACCGGAAAGTGTGGTTGATATATAATCACCCAGCAAAGAGCGGTGAAGTCCGGGATCTTTTATCAAATCTCTTTCCACTATCTTACTGGTTACAATCTGATGACCAATATGTTCTGAAGTTACGACCAGAAGCACCGGAAGAATAATGACAATTGCTTCCCATTTGAACTTTGGTGTTGAAAAATTAGGCAAGGACAACCATGCAGCCGCGCTGATCTCACCAAAATCTACAATACCGCATAAAAGTGCTGACACATAACCTACAATAATTGCAATCAGAATGGGGATAACAGATAAGAATTTTCTGAATACCACAGAACCAAGCACTGCTGTCAATAGAGTTACCAGAAAAACAATGACATTTCTCATATCAATCATTTCATCCTTAAGGCCTGCATTGGTTGCCGCTGTTCCAGCCAGCTCCAGTCCAATCAGCGCTACAACCGGTCCCATAGCCGCCGGAGGAAGAACGATATCAATCCAGTCAGAACCGAATTTATAAATAATCAGTGCCAGAACACAACCGCAAAGACCCACTGCTACAAACCCGCCCAGGGCATAATTATAGCC
Organism: Hungatella sp. UBA5982; assembly: GCA_002429965.1. Taxonomy (GTDB): domain Bacteria; phylum Bacillota; class Clostridia; order Lachnospirales; family Lachnospiraceae; genus Lacrimispora. The sequence goes on along the minus strand of DJBG01000215.1, from coordinate 14,740 downwards.
CCATTTGCTGATAACAATTCCTGCCGGTGCCAGGAACGCAAAACTGGAGCCAAGGTATGCCGGTGCTTTTCCCTTTGTTATGAAAATAAATAATAACGTTCCGATTCCATTCATGAACAGTACAACTGCCGGGTTGATTCCAAATATAAAAGGAACCAGGACTGACGCCCCGAACATTGCGAACATATGCTGGATACTTAAGGGCACCAGCAACTTAAATGGCACTTTTTCTTCCACCTGAATGATTTTCTTGCTTTCCATACAGCTCTCCATTTCTCTCTTAGTCTTCTTAATAATTTTTTATCTTTCCCATTATAGCACTACCTCTATTTTCACGCAACCACTTAAAAATCAGTCTTATCTGCCGAAGTACCGGAAAAAAGGCTGCAGCTCCGGTTTCTTTAAACCGGCAGCTTAGCAGCCCCTTTTATTCAGATACCCCACAACAAGCTGCGGGGTATCTGACCCGTGAGCAGTCGCCAAAGTCAAGCAAGCTTGGCCTTGGCTCGTTGCCTCCACGAGAATCAATTCTCACCAACCAGATCTTTCATAACCTCTTCTACGGTTTCCATCCTTGCTGCAAGATGAGCCTTGCTTCCACAAAAGATAAGCCCTTCCTCGGTCCGTCCTTCCGCGGAGTTCACCAAAGCCTTTGTAATGCAATAAGGAATGGTCTTCCTGTCGCATTTATCCAGACATTGATAACAATGCTCCAGTCGGAAAGGAGTCTCTCCCACTGCCTTTAAGAAAGTATTTTTTATGGCCCTTCCAGGCATTCCCACCGGGCTTTTGGTAATGACGATATCCTCTTTTTCTGCATGAAGATACGCCTGCTTAAACTCTTCCGGGGCATCGCATTCCATGGTGGTCACAAAACGGGTCGCCACCTGGACGCCGTCGGCTCCCAGGGAGAGCTGGCGCATAACATCCTCATGGGAGTAAATGCCTCCTGCAGTCACCACAGGGATTACTTTATTGTACTTATCTCCATATTCCTTTACCAGCCGTATGATGCCTTTTACCTCTTCCTCATACTCCGCCTGCTTATAGGTGTGTTCCACATCCTCTGTATCCACTCCAAGGTTTTCTAAATCCTCTCTGGAAAATCCTAAGTGTCCTCCAGCCAATGGTCCCTCCACCACTACCAGGTCAGGTGCCCGATGGTATTTGCGGTCCCACATCTTGCAAATAACCATGGCAGACTTAACTGTTGATACAATGGGAGCTATCTTGGTCTTTAACACGATTCCGGCCTCTTCTGCAGCCTCTGCCACATATTCCGGCAGGCTTACAGGAAGCCCGGCTCCGGATATGATCAAATCCGCCCCGGCCTTTACCGCCTTCTTCACATAGCTGGCATAACTTTTCGTGGCAACCATAATGTTAAAGCCTATGATGCCCTCCGGTGCGATTGCCCTTGCCTTTTTCATTTCCTGTCCAATGGCCCGTAAATTTGCTTCCAAAGGATTTACCTTAAAATCAGGCTCCCGAAAGCCGATTTGAGCCGTGGAAATGATTCCGATCCCTCCGGCCTTTGCCACTGCTCCTGCCAGGGAGGAAAGACTGATTCCAACTCCCATCCCGCCCTGGATCACCGGATGGCTCGCCACCAGTTCTCCTATTACCAAAGGTTTTAATGTTCCCATTACATTCTCCTAAATCTTTCATATCTTTGATCTGCAAGTTCTTCCTTTGTCATGGTAAGGAAAACGGCAAAAAATTCTTCCATGGCCTTATCCATTTCTTCCGCAATTGCGGAAAGATTCTCTGCACAGGCCGGCTCTTCTTCCGAAATCACCCGCTCTATGAGACCTAACTCCATTAAATCCCTGGCCGTGATCTTCATGACCCTGGCTGCATCATTTGCTTTTTTGCTGTCCTTATACAGAATCGAAGCAAAGCCCTCGGGAGAGAGGATGGAATAAATGGAATTCTCCATCATCCAGACTTCATTGCCAACTGCCATGGCGAGAGCGCCGCCGCTTCCTCCCTCTCCGATAACGATGGAAAGAACCGGCACGGTTAAATCTGCCATTTCAAATAAATTTCTGGCGATGGCTTCTCCCTGTCCCCTCTCCTCGGCCTCCAGGCCGCAGAAGGCTCCCGGCGTATCCACAAAGCAGATGACCGGACGGCCGTAAGTTTCTGCCTGTTTCATTAAGCGCAGGGCTTTCCGGTATCCTTCCGGGGAAGGCATTCCAAAATTGCGTTTGATGTTATCCTTTGTATTTTTTCCCTTTTCCTGTCCGATGACCGTAACAGGAATTCCATGGAAAGAGGCAATCCCGCCTACGATTGCACCGTCATCTTTATAATAACGGTCTCCGGCAAATTCCATAAAATCATCAAACAGTGCACGAATGTAATCCGATGCCACCGGCCGGTCCGAGCTTCTGGATAACAATACCGTATCCCAGGCGCTTCTTTTATTCTTTCTCAACCGGAAGAACTTCTTTTTTCCACCATTTGATTCCACATTAGCCCGGTTATCCACAGGAAGCTCCTTTTTGTTTTGGGGATTGTGGAGCTTTAAAATGTTTGCAAGGGTTACCTTCATCTCTTCCCTGGGCACGATCTTGTCAATAAAGCCATGTTCAAGCAAAAATTCCGCCCTTTGGAACCCCTCCGGCAGCTTCTGTCCGATGGTCTGTTCAATCACCCGGGGGCCTGCAAATCCGATCAGGGCGAAAGGTTCTGCCAGAATGATGTCACCCAGCATGGCAAAGCTGGCCGTCACTCCTCCTGTGGTAGGATCCGTAAGGACACTGATATAAAGCTGGCCAGCCTGATGATGGCGCTTTAAGGCTGCCGAAGTCTTTGCCATCTGCATGAGCGATACGATCCCTTCCTGCATCCTGGCTCCCCCGGAGCAAGCAAAAAGAATGACCGGAAGCTTCTCCTTTGTGGCACGTTCCACAGCTCTCGCGATCTTCTCCCCCATCACATGACCCATGCTGCTCTNNCGATTACCGCCTTCTGGCCGCTGATTTCACAGCTTCCGGTGACAATCGCTTCGGAAAGCCCGGTCTTTTCCCTGGCTGCCGCGACCTTTTTATCATAACCCGGAAAATCAAGGGGATTTTTAAATTCCATCTCCTTATCCCATTCTTCAAAGGTACCCTCATCCGCCACCATTTCAATTCTCTGGTAAGCATGGAGGCGAAAATACCCCTTGCATTTGGGACAGATGAAATGATTGCTTCTCACATCCTCCACATAAATGGGCTGGCAGCATTTATTGCACTTCCTCCACAGCCCGGCCGGAATGCCTGGTTCCTCAGACTTTTCAAGATCCTTGTATTTGCTGTCTATTAGTGTATAGGTTTTCTTAAACATGCTTTTTAACATAAGACCGCTCCTTTACCTGCCTACCGGACATAATCCGGGAAATATTTCGGGATAAAATCCGTATCCACATCTCCGCCCCGGTAAGCCTCATGACTCAGGATATCAAACTGGAAATCCACATTTGTCTCAATTCCTTCAATGATCAGTTCTCCAAGAGCGCTTCTCATCTTTAAGATGGCTTCCTCCCGGTCCTTACCGTGGACAATCATCTTCATCAGCATGGAATCATAGTTGGCCGGAACCTTATATTCGTTATAAATGTGTGTGTCAATGCGGACTCCGTTTCCTCCGGGCACATGTACATTTTTTATAAGGCCCGGACAGGGCATGAAGTTTTTCGCCGGATTTTCTGCATTGATCCTGCATTCAATGGCATGGCCTGTAATAACTACATCCTCCTGACTTACGCTAAGAGGCTCTCCTGCCGCGATCCGGATCTGTTCCTTGATTAAATCCAGGCCAGTTACCATTTCCGTCACCGGATGTTCCACCTGGATGCGGGTGTTCATTTCCATAAAATAAAAATTCTTATATTTATCCAGAAGGAACTCAATGGTTCCCGCATTCTCATATCCGACAGCCTTGGCCGCACGGACCGCAATCTCTCCCATGCGGGTCCTCAGTTCCTCAGAAATAGCTGCTGACGGGGATTCTTCCAGAACCTTTTGATGGCGTCTTTGAATGGAGCAGTCACGCTCTCCTAAATGCACCACATTTCCAAGCTTATCCGCCATGATCTGAAATTCAATGTGCCTTGGCTTTTCAATATATTTCTCAATATACATGGTATCATCGGAAAATCCCTTTACCGATTCCATCTGGGCATTTTTAAAGTTAGCATCAAAATCCTCCAGGCCTCTGGATATCCTCATGCCTTTTCCGCCGCCTCCTGAGGAAGCCTTGATCATAACAGGAAAACCGATCTTTTCTGCCATTGCTTTCGCCTCTTCCACCTGGCGGACCGCTTCCTTTCCGCCTGGGACCACGGGAACTCCTGCTTCCATCATAGTCTTTCTGGCCTCGGATTTATTTCCCATCTTCCCTATTACTTGTGCGGAAGGTCCGATAAAGGTAATGTTACATTTTTCACAAAGTTCCGCAAATCTTGCATTTTCCGAAAGAAAGCCAAATCCCGGATGAATGGCATCCGCTTTCATGGCTACGGTGGCCGTGAGGATCCTCTCCATGTTTAGGTAGCTCTGGGTCGAGGGTGCAGGGCCAATGCAGATAGCTTCATCAGCCAATAAGGTATGAAGACTTTCCCGGTCCGCCTCTGAATAAACGGCAACCGTTTTAATCCCCATTTCCCTGCAGGCTCTTATGATACGTACCGCAATCTCTCCGCGGTTAGCAATTAAAATCTTATCAAACATAAGCCTCACCTATCCAATCATAAATGTCAGTTCCGCACTGGCGGCCAGCTTCCCGTCCACGGTTGCGGTGGCCTTTCCCACACCAACAGGACCTTTGCGCTTAATAATCTCACATTCCAGCTTAAGCCTTTCTCCCGGTATGACCTTATGCTTGAATTTTGCCTTATCAATACCACCAAAATAACCGATTTTCCCTTTATTTTCTTCCAGGCTTAACATTGCTACTGTACCTACCTGTGCCAGGGCCTCTATGATCAGGACTCCCGGCATTACCGGCTCTGCCGGAAAATGTCCCTGGAAAAAAGGTTCATTATAAGACACACATTTATATCCAACCGCTCTCACTCCAGGTTCAAACTCCTCGATACAATCTACCAGTAAAAACGGGTGTCTGTGGGGAATGATCTCCTGAATTTCCTTAATACCTAACATAATGCGCCCTCCTACTTTTAAAAGAGAGGCCCAGCCTCTGGGCCTCTCTTATCTTTCATAACTGCTTACCGGATACGGAACAGAGGCTGACCGTACTCCACCACATCTTCGTTTCCGACCAAAATAGCTTCCACCACGCCATCGCATTCACATTCGATCTCATTCATCAGCTTCATAGCTTCGATGATTCCCAGTACCTGCCCCTTCTTTACCTGATCTCCAACCTTTACAAAAGGTTCACTGTCAGGAGACGATGCATTATAAAAGGTTCCCACCAAAGGAGAGGCTACAAGTATTTCCGAACAGATGTCATTTCCCGCCTCTTCCACGGTGTTCCCGGAAGGAGTGCCTGCCGAAAGCGCCTGCTGGGTGAAAACTCCTGCTGCCATTTCTGCCTGAACCACAGGATTTCCTGATATCGTCACAATTTCTCTTTCTTTTTCTTTTTTAAAGGAAAGCTTTAAGTTTCCATCTTCCATCTTAAAGCTGGTCAGTTCATTTTCATTCACAGCCTGCATCAGCCTGATAATATCATTAATCTCCATAAACTGCCTCCTATTGTTCAAACTTCTTCACAAGAATGCTGGCATTATGTCCGCCAAATCCAAGGGAATTGCTGATAGCATACGTCACATCACAGGCAACGCCTTCCCCTTTGGTGTAATCCAGATCACAGCCTTCCCCCTCTTCTAAAAGGCCGGCAGTTGCATGAACAAATCCATCCTGAATGGATTTTACACAGGCAATGAACTCTATTCCTCCTGCAGCGCCTAAGAGATGGCCCACCATGGACTTGGTGGAGCTGATCTTTACATCCTTTGCATGGCCGCCTAAGGCAGTCTTGATGGCCATGGTCTCAAATAAGTCATTGTGATGAGTGCTGGTACCATGGGCATTCACATAATCAATATTCTCAGGAGTAATTCCGGCATCCTTTATGGCTTCGGTCATGGCTCTTGCCGCACCGCTTCCATCCTCGGCCGGAGAAGTGATGTGATATGCATCACAGGTTGAACCATAACCAACCACTTCGCCGTAAATGACCGCATTCCTTGAAAGAGCATGCTCCAGCTCTTCTAAAATAACCACGCCGGCTCCTTCTCCCATGACAAAGCCGCTTCTGTCCTTATCAAATGGGATGGATGCACGAAGGGGATCATCGGCAGTCGTAAGTGCCGTAAGAGCTGTAAATCCTGCCACGCCGATAGGAGTGATGCTGGCTTCTGCTCCTCCTGCCACCATCGCATCCGCCTCTCCGTACTGGATGGAACGGAAGGCTTCCCCAATGGAATGGGTTCCGGTGGCACAGGCAGTCACCACATTGATGCATTTTCCTTTTAATCCAAACTGAATTCCCACATTTCCGGCTGCCATATTGGATATCATCAAGGGAACCAGAAGGGGGTTTACCCTGCCCGGTCCCTTTTCAAGAAGCTTTTTATTCTCCCTCTCTAAGGCCTGCAGGCTTCCGATTCCCGAACCAACGCTTACGCCCACACGGTATGGGTCTTCCTTTTCCATATCAATGCCTGACGTCTCAAGCGCTTCCTTTGAGGCCGCCACGGCAAACTGGGCAAAACGCTCCATTCGCTTCGCTGCCTTTACATCCATATACTCCTTTGGATCAAAATCCTTTACCTCGGCAGCCAGCTTTGCCTTATAATCCGTTGTATCAAACTGGGTGATCGGTCCGATCCCCACCTTATTTTCTTTTAAACCATTCCAATAGCTTTCCACATCTTTTCCAATTGGGGTAATGGCACCCATACCGGTTACTACAACTCTTCTCTTCATACCGTCTCTCCTTTTTACATAGCCATGCCGCCATCCACACTGATTACCTGACCAGTGATGTACCCAGCTTCCTCTGATGCCAGAAATGCCGCCACACCGGCAATATCTTCCGCTGCTCCAAAACGTTTCATTGGGATCTGCTCTAAAGATGCCGCTTTTACGGATTCCGGCAGAACCTCAGTCATAGCCGTATGAATAAAACCGGGAGCTACCGCATTTACTGTAATTCCCCTGCTTGCAACTTCCCTGGCAAATGACTTGGTAATGCCGANNCACCAGCCTTGGCTGCACAGTAATTTGCCTGGCCTGCATTGCCTAACACGCCGGAAACAGAGGAAATGTTTATGATTCTTCCGCTCCTTTGCTTGATCATCTGACGGGCAACATGCTTCATGCAGTTGAATACTCCCTTTAAATTGGTATCGATCACCGCGTCAAAATCTTCTTCAGACATCTTCATCAGCAGATTATCCCGCGTGATCCCTGCATTGTTTACAAGAATATCCAGCTTTCCGTATTTTTTTATGACGCCCTCTAAAAATACGCCAACGCTTTCATATTCCGATACATTACACTGGATGGCCTCCGCCTTGCCGCCTTTTTCTTCAATCTCCTTCACCACTTTTGCAGCCTGGGATTCAGAACCATTATAATTAATAATTACCGTTGCTCCCTGGCCCGCCAGTTTTACGGCTATTGCCCTTCCTATTCCTTTGGCGGCTCCGGTCACCACTGCTATCTTACCATCTAACATGCTCATTACCTCCCCTTTACAGCTCTGTTATTTTCTCCATGTCTTCCAGCTTCTCTATATTTAAGACTCTTACGTCCTTCGTAATCTTCTTGACGAATCCGGCCAAAGTCTTACCCGGCCCGATTTCGATAAAGGTATCCACTCCGTCTGCCACCATGGTTTCCACACTTTGCTGCCAGCGCACAGAAGAATACACCTGCTCTTTAAGCAAAGACTTTACCATTCCGCAGTCTGTTACATACTGCGCTGTCACATTGGCTACGTAGGGAATTTCAGGGGTTTTTATTTCCACGCCCTCCAGCACCTCTCCCAGTCTTTCCCCCGCACCGGTGAGCAAGGAGGAATGGAACGGCCCGCTTACATTTAACAAAAGCGCCCGTTTTGCGCCTGCTGCCAGAAGCCTTTCATTTGCTGCTTCCACAGCCTCTTTTTTACCTGATATTACAATCTGCCCCGGGCAGTTGTAATTGGCGATCTGGACTCCCTCCATACCGCTTAATACCTCTTCAATCTTTAAGGCATCCAGTGCCAGAATCGCTGCCATGGCTCCGATCCCCTGAGGAACAGCTTCCTGCATGAGGATTCCCCTCTGCCGGACTGTCCGTATGGCATCTGCNNCGCATCATGGCGATGCTGGTGGTTACCATGGCTGCCTGAGTATATTCCGTAATATCCAGCCGGTCATTCTTTTCAAAGCAAAGTTTTGGTAAGTCAAAACCAAGCAGGCTGGTAGCCATATCATATGTTTCTTTTCCAATCCCTGTCTGCTCATAAAAATCCTGGCCCATACCACAGTACTGCGCACCCTGGCCTGGGAAAATAAATGCAATCTTGCTCATAATAATAAACTCCTCTTTAACGGCCAAGCAACCTCTCTGCCTGTTCCATCATCTCTTCAATCATTTCCTTGCAGGTCTGTTCCCTGGCGATCATACCTGCAATCAGTCCGGCCATAACCGTACCGTTTGTGATATCCCCCTCCTGAACCGCCTTTCTTAAAGTTCCAAGGGTCATATATTCCAATTCCTCAAAGGATTTGCCTTCCTGCTCCAGCCTTGCATACTCTCTGGTCATCTGGTTTCGCAAAGACCTTACGGGATGGCCATGGCTGCGTCCGGTTACTGCGGAATCAATATCCTTTGCCTTAATAATCCGCTGTTTGTAGTTGTCATGGACAATGGATTCCTTTGCAACCACAAACCTGGTTCCGATCTGGACAGCCTCCGCTCCCAGCATAAACGCTGCAGCAATTCCCCGTCCGTCTCCGATGCCGCCGGCTGCAATCACTGGTATGGATACTGCATCCACTATCTGGGGAACTAAAGTCATGGTCGTCTGTTCGCCGATATGGCCGCCTGATTCACAGCCTTCCGCCACCACTGCGTCCGCACCGTACTTCTCCATTCTCTTTGCCAGCGCCACAGAAGCCACCACAGGGATCACCTTAATACCTGCTGCCTTCCACATATCCATATATTTTTCCGGGTTTCCGGCTCCGGTGGTCACCACCTTGATGCCTTCCTCCACCACTACCTTAGCCACATCCTCAGCATGAGGGCTTAACAGCATAACATTGACACCGATGGTTTTCCCTGTCAGTTCCTTTGCCTTGCGGATCTCCGCCCGTACCACCCCGCCGGGAGCATTTGCCCCACCGATAAGGCCTAAGCCTCCGGCTTCCGATACGGCCGCCGCGAGATGATGCTCAGCCACCCAGGCCATGCCTCCCTGGATAATCGGATGTTCCACTCCCAAAAGTTCGGTAACTCTGGTTTTCATTACGCTTCCACGCCCTTTGCTTTTAAATAGTCCATAACCTGCTGAACTGTAGTCAGTTTCTCCAAATCNNGATGGGATTTCAACAGAATACTCATCCTCAAGAGCCATAACAAGCTCAAATAAATCCAAGGAATCTGCTCCTAAGTCCTCTTTGAAGGAGGATTCAGCGGTAATTTTACCTGCCTCTACGTTTAACTGTTCTGCGATAATTTCCTGCATTTTCTCTAACATCATTTAATCTCCTTTTTATTGTCATTTTTATTTTTATACTATTACTTTGAGTTTCAAAGTATTAGCCGAAATCATTACCACTCCAAAAGAGTGGCTCCCCAGGTTAATCCTGCTCCAAAGCCAGCAAGTACAAGTTTATCTCCCCGCTGTAATTTTCCTTCCCGGTTCATCTCATCTAAAAGTATTGGTATGGTTGCTCCCGACGTATTCCCAAACCGTTCCAGATTGGTGGGAAACTTTTCCATGGGTATCTTCAACCGCTTTGCGATGGATTCAAAAATCCGGTAATTTGCCTGATGCAGAATAAAATATTTAATTTCTTCCATGTCGGTTCCGCTTTCTTCCACTACTCGTTTAATGGCCTCCGGTACCGTCTTTGCTGCAAATTTGAACACTTCCTGGCCGTCCATGGTCATATAACCAAGCTCCGGCTTCTTTCCTGTGAGAAAGTTTCCTGTGGTCCGCCCTCCGCATTCCAGAACCTTTCCCCTGGTGCCATCCGCTCCCATGGTCATATGGAGGATTCCCTTCTCTTCTGCCCGNNCAGTCAATAAGCTTGCTCAAGGTATCCGCCCCAATTACAAGCCCGGTCCGGTAGATCCCTGCCTTAAAAAAGCTATGAACCGTATTTAAGGCATAAACAAATCCGGAACATGCTGCGCTTAAATCAAAAGCAACAGCCAGATCAGCTCCGATTGCCGCCTGTACCTCACAGGCACCGCTGGGGAAACAGCAATCCGCAGAAGAGGTGGCTAAAATGATGATATCCAGCTCCTTTGCCGAAACACCGGCATTCATAAGGGCCTCTTTTGCAGCCTGTATGGCTAAATCAGAGGTTCCTGACTCCGCCGATGCGATCCGTCTTTCCTTTATTCCGGTTCTGGTCCTTATCCACTCATCATTGGTATCCACAAATTTTGCCAGATCCTCATTGGTTACCACCTGCTCCGGGACTGCAGAACCTGTTCCAATTATTCTTGTCGTCATAAATTCCCCCATCCATGCTGTGTTGGATTGTTTTATTAATCAAATATTTTGAATATCAAAGTAATTTTATAAAATGATAAGCGGATTGTCAAGAGAAATTTTACAATTCATTTTCTAACAAGTACTGATAAACCTCTCTTTTACTGATTCCCCTGTCCTTTGCCACCATGCGCATGGCTTCCTTCCGGTCTATCCCCTGGTTTACATAAAGGTCCATGTGTTCCTCCATGGACATCTCCCGNNAAGCCATGGATCTTTCCTCGATCTTCTCCCTGATGCTCTTTCCTTCTATGACGATGACGCACTCTCCCTTAGGCCCTTCCTCTTCATAAGCCTTTAAGGCATCAAAAAAGGTTGTCCGAAACGCCGTCTCATACCTTTTCGTTAGCTCTCTGCAAACGGTGATCCTCCGGTCGCCCAAAGCCTCATAAAGTTCTTTTAAGGTTCTGACAAGCCGGTGGGGCGCTTCGTAAATGATCATGGTCCTGGTCTCTTCTTTAAGCTCCTCTAAAATCCACTGCTTCTCCTTCTTATCAGACGGCAGAAACGCTTCAAAGCAAAAACGCCTGGTACCAAGCCCGGAAAGGGTGAGAGCCGTAATACAGGCCGCCGGTCCGGGAAGAGAAGTCAGCTCAATTCCCGCCTCATAGCACTGCTTTACCAGTTCTTCCCCTGGATCCGAGATTCCCGGCGTCCCGGCGTCTGTGATTAAGGCAACTTTAACTCCCTGTTTCATCTGCTCCACCAAGTACCTGGCTTTTTCCACTTTATTATACTCATGGTAGCTGGTCATAGGCGTTTTTATATCAAAATGGTTTAATAGCTTGATGCTGTGGCGGGTATCCTCCGCAGCGATCAAATCCACTTCCTTTAGCGTATTTAAAACCCTCAGGGTAATATCATCAAGATTCCCTATAGGCGTTGCGCATAGAAATAATTTTTCCTTTTTTTCTTCCAATTAAGGCATTTCCTTTCCCGGCAAAAATCAATACCCGTAAATGGTATAGATCTCATCCGTATACACACCTGGTTCTTTATACACAATGACAGGGGCTTCCACCTTGATCATGGATCTTCCTCCCCTCACAGCTTCAATAAGAACCATGTTGGCTTCCCTGTCCACAAAGGGATGAACCATCTTCATCCGCTTTGGTTCCAGCCCGAAGCTCTTTAAAGCCGTTATAATCTCAGCCAGCCTATGAGGCCGGTGTACCATATAAAAACGTCCGCCTGGACGCAAAAGCCTTGCTGCTTCTCGGGTTACATCATTTAGGGTACATAACACCTCGTGGCGGGCAATCGCCTTTGGCAGCTCAGGATTTTTAAGGCCATGAGAATCATTCATATACGGGGGATTTGAGGTCACTACGTCAAAGGAAGCCGCGCCAAATAAACGGCTGGCTTCCTTTATATCTCCCGTTACAATGGATATTTTTTCTTCCAGATGGTTTAAAGCCACGCTTCTTCTGGCCATTTCCGCCATTGCTTCCTGAATCTCCAGCCCGGTATAATGCAGGCCCTGGTTTTTGGCCTCCAAAAGGAGGGGGATGATTCCGGTGCCTGTCCCTAAATCCACCGCCTTTTCCCCCGGCTTTACCAGAGCAAATCCGGAAAGAAGGACCGCATCCATACCAAAGCAGAACCCATCCCGGTTCTGTATGATCTTATATCCGTTTCTTTGCAGATCATCAATACGCTCATTTTCTTTTAAATCAGTTGTCATCTAACTTGGACTTTCCTTCTTTCTTTTCAAGGGCTTCTAATACCTTTAATTCCTCATCCGTTACCTGGGCCTTGTCCCGACGGCGTCTGGGCTTGAATTTCAGCTGATCCACCCGGTATTCCCGGATTTCCTTTTCATCCTTTATGTTGACAACCACCTTTACCAGCTGCCTTAAAACACTTACGGAATGAACCTCTCCCTTAAGTCCGTCATCTGTTGTTACATAATCGCCTACAATAGGAAGCTTGCTGTTAAGCTCTTCATAAGTTTCCTCTTCATTCTTTAAACAGCACATAAGCCTTCCGCAAACACCGGATATCTTGGTAGGATTTAAGGACAGATTCTGCTCCTTTGCCATCTTAATGGATACGGGTATGAATTCTGAAAGGTAGGAATGGCAGCACAAGGTTCTGCCGCAAATGCCGATTCCTCCCACGATCTTTGTTTCATCCCGGACCCCTACCTGGCGAAGCTCGATCCTGGTCTTGAAAACAGAAGCAAGATCTTTAACAAGCTCCCTGAAATCGATTCTTCCGTCCGCAGTAAAATAAAACAGCACCTTATTGTTGTCAAAGGTATATTCCGCATCAATCAGCTTCATCTGCAGACCATGTTTTCTGATCTTCTCCTTGCAGATTTTAAATGCTTCCTTTTCCTTTTCATGGTTTCTTTTTTCCACTTCATCGTCAGCCTTGGTCGCCATGCGGATCACTGGCTTTAACGGCTGGACCACTTTTTCGTCTTCCACTTCCCGGCATCCCAGGACAACATAACCATATTCAACTCCCCGGGCAGTCTCCACAATTACATGATCCCCAGTCCGTACCTCCAGGCTCATGGGATCAAAGTAATATATCTTTCCTGCGTTTCGGAACCGAACGCCAATTACTTTTATCATCTATTAATTCTCCTTCATAACAAGCAGCATGAGCTCCATAGCCAGTTCCATATTGACATTCGCATCCAGACGGATTCTGGCCTTGTCTATGGCCTGTAAAATCATCTCAATGCCATCATAAGCGCTGGCAGCGCTCATCTCTTTCATTGTATTATATTCTTCCCTGAAAACCAGAAGATTGATATCCTGAGTCACTTTAAACATTAAGACATCCCGGTACCACAGCTGCATAAAATCAAGGCAGTCATAGATATCCAGTTTTTCATCCTTCAACTTCTTAATGTAAAAAAGCAGCTCTACAATATCCATATCCTTGATGTGTTTAAGCATATGGATCAATTCCTTATACATCAGCCTGAACTCCTCAGAGGAAGTAAGATGAATAGCCCTTCCAAGATTTCCCCTGGCGAACGCTGCATAAATCTCCGCTTTGCTCTCGGCCATGCCGAAAGATCCTGTTAAATAGGATTTTACCACCGAATCCTGCAGAGGCTTAAGCTTTAACTGCACACATCTGGAAAGAATGGTGGGCAGAAATGCCTCCTGATTGGTCGTAAGCAGCATGATGACCGCATAAGCCGGTGGTTCTTCTATGGTCTTTAACAGCGCGTTCTGAGCCTGAACTGTCATCTTTTCCGCTTCATCCACAATATAGATCTTATAATAACTGCTATAAGGACGTATCATAATGGTGTCATGAATCTGCTCCCTGATATCGTCAACGCCAATGCTTCCCGGCTTTTCATGAGTCAGATAAATCAGATCCGGATGGTTTCCGCTCATGACCTGCTTGCAGGCATGACACTGCATACATGGCTCATTCTTTCCCTTTTCACAGAGTAGAGTCATTGCAAATGCATTGGCCAGGGACTTACGCCCCATCCCCGCTTCACCTGTAAGAATGTACGCATGGGAAACATGATTTGATTCAATCGCCTTTTGCAAATGTTCTTTGATTCTCTCATGGCCGATGATATCATTAAACCCTGGCATAGAGACACCCCCTGTCGACGTTATCTGACCCGCCTTCCTGTTCCATTCACACCGGAAAACGAATCAAACTAATTATAACATAGAACGTTTGCCACCACAAGAATGAAGTATTGGCAAATCCTTTATCATTTCCTTTTATTCTGCACATTTTCAACCAATATTTTGCAGTACAAGAAACTTTTTGAGTTGAGATTATAGATCTGGTGAAGTATACTGAAAAGAGAAGGTAACATTCGTATCGGATTATAACTATAGGGGATGATTTAAATTTTAGGAATAATAATAGCAGACGACGAAAAGAAAATATGCAGACTTTTAGAATATTTGATCGACTGGGATAAAATAGGGGCAAAACTTCTGGGCGTTGCTTATGACGGCATTACTGCACTTCAACTGATTCAGGAAAAGAAACCTGACGTTCTGCTTAC
>DJBG01000213.1 GCA_002429965.1 Hungatella sp. UBA5982 | reverse complement strand
GCCAGAGCCGTACAGGCTGTCTGGAATTTTGTCACTTCCCCTTTTTCTTCCCCTTCATCCTCCTGTATGCTTCCAATGGTCTGTTTCCACCAAAAAGGGAATTTTCTGATCTGAAAAAAACCTGATTTTACCGTGAAAAAGATTCCGGTTCCCAGAAACAGAACCAAAAGCCACGGTCCCCACACCAACTCATCGATACGATGTATCATAGGATCAGCTCCTGAACGCTCTCCTTAACACTTATTCGGCCTGGCCGGGTAGTATGAAAATTTCCAGTGATTTTTATACAAAATAAAATTTCCTATGGTATAATCTATTTATATGGTTACTGTTCAGCCATGCCATTTATAATTTGGCGGTTAGAATTTATTTCTGAAAGGCGCATGCTTATGCCGAACTGTAACAAATTGTATATTTGATGCGAGGTGATCAATATGCCTGGTTTNNAGGTTCCTATATGCACGAAAACCATGTACATGATTTCTTTGTTTCCTGCTTAAACCACTTGTCCCAGATCGAGTCCAAGCAGCAGAGAGAACAGGCCATTTCTTATATGAGCGGCTACTTCTGCCATTACATCGGAGACTCCATCTGCCACCCTTACGTGTACGGCAGGATTGAATATGATGTTAAAAACTCCGGCAACTATCATCACGGGCTTCATGCTATGCTGGAAAACGATATTGATGCATTGCTTTTAATGAAGTACAAAAAGAAAAAGCCATCTCAGTTCAACCAGGCGGCTACCATCTGCTTAAACGGCCAGGAGCAGCAGTTCATCTCCGGGTTTTTATCTGTAAGCATCAATGAAGCCTATTATCCTTTAAATTACCGGAATAACTTCCGGGTAACCTCCCAGATGGTATCCCGCTCCATTCTGGCTATGCGCTTAGGGTGCCGGACTCTTGCCGATCCTTCCAGCCGCAAGAAAAACAGCATTGAATTTATGGAATCTCTTTTCTTGCGTACGCACCTTGCTTCCCGGAAACTGGTTACGGACATCCCGCCGGATCCCGTCGTCACTATGAATTTAAACCATGAAACCTGGTGTAATCCCTGGAACCGACGCCTTGCATCCCAGGCCTCTTTTCCCGAGCTCTTCCATCAGTCCATGGTAAAATGCAATGACGTGTTCTTTCTGCTGAACGAGGAACTGGCCTCGCCGGTACCACTAAATAGTCTGGATCACAATAAGCTTTTAAAGGAGCTTGGCAATTATTCCTACCACAGCGGACTGGCGGTTGATCCATAACAGGCAGACAAAAAAGGAACAATAAAAAAACATGGCTGAGGAGTGATTTGCAAGCCAATTCCTCATCCATGTTTTTTAATGTCTGTGTTAAAAATCTATTGATCTGATTCCGAGCTTTCAGTATCCGTCTCCTCATCCTCAGCGGTGGTCTCCATGATAACTGCACCTTCCTTTGGAACAATCTTTTCATCAGATCCCTTGGGGATGTCCATATCTACCAGCCAATACTTCTCTTCATTCATCGTATAATCCGGCATAACAATAAGATGCATATCATAAGTCTTGAAAAATCCGCCATAAGAGGTACCACTTGATTTTTCAAAGGAAAAATCCTGCATAGCTGCCTCATCGTTTAAATGCCGAACCGCTGCATTTGCAAATACGACTGCTTCCTCGGGCGTGGTTCCTTCTTTTACTATTAACGTCAAATTGATGCTTTTCTTCTCCTGATCTACATTGTAATTGACGCTTAACGCCATAGGATATTCTTCATTGTCCACGAATTCATCGTCCATATCATTTCCAATCTGAGCCCAATCCAGGACAATCCCTTGCTGAGTTTCAAAAACTGGCTCTGCCGGACCTCCTGAAGAAAGAATGTGGCTTTCCGTGCAGCCGGTCAGTAACATTACTGACATCGCACATATCATTAGAGCTTTGTTCTTCATCATAATTTCCTCCTTATTGAACATCTAACATTATATCGGATGTAATCCATTTTTTGTAGTGGTTTCTGTAAAATGTCAGAAAATCTTCACAAATACGTCAGTGTTTTTACTGGAATGAATGCCTTGTTCTTCCTTTTTCATGCCCGTTACCAGGACTTAAAGAAAAAGGCTGCTTCCAAACTAAAAATAAAGGTAGTAATGCAAAAGGAAATCTTCTCATTTAATTCTTGCATTTTCTGGATATCCATGGTATCATGTTCAATATTGATATTGATTTTAAATTTTTGAACACTTTAGGAGGCTACTTACATGGACCACAATGAGAAAAAGGCTTTGTTTAAAAAACTGGACTGGGTAACAACCCTGATTCCTTTTATGATCATCATTCTTTTATGCCTTGTTTTCACCATATATCCCGGCAAATCTGCGGATACACTGGCTGCTATCCGGTCATTTCTAGGAGATGAGCTGGGAAGCTACTACCTTATCATCGGACTTTTTACCTTCCTGTGCTCCCTTTACATCGCTTTTTCCAAATACGGTACCATCAAGCTTGGAAACCTGGAAAAACCTCAATANNTTAAATGGGGCACTATGATGTTTACCGCCGGCCTGGCTGCCGATATCCTGTTCTATTCCCTTTGTGAATGGCTCCTCTACGCAGGGGAACCCCATATCGCGGATCTGGGAGCCATGCAGGACTGGGCCTCCACCTACCCGCTGTTTCACTGGGGTCCTATCCCCTGGAGCTTTTATATGATATTGGCCGCCGCATTCGGCTTCATGCTCCATGTTAAAAAACGGACAAAGCAAAAATATTCGGAAGCCTGCCGTCCTCTTTTAGGAAAGCATGTAGACGGGCTTTGCGGAAAGCTCATTGACTTAATTGCCGTATTTGCCTTATTGGCCGGCACTGCAACCACGTTTTCCCTGGCGACACCCCTTCTTTCCATGGCAGTCAGCAGGGTAACCGGTCTTCCAGAGTCCAGACTACTGACCATTGCAATCCTGGTCGTTATATGTGTCGTTTATACTGTTACGGTTTATTTTGGCATGAAGGGCATTGCAAAGCTGGCTGCTTCCTGTACATACCTGTTCTTTGGCCTGCTTCTCTATGTGCTGATCGGCGGAGGAGAAGCCAGGTATACCGTTGAAACAGGGATTACAGCAGTGGGGAACCTGGTGCAGAACTTTATCGGCCTGTCCACCTGGACCGATGCCCTGCGTACCTCCTCCTTCCCCCAGAACTGGACCATTTTTTACTGGGCTTACTGGATGGTATGGTGTGTGGCCACACCTTTCTTTATCGGAACCATCAGCAAAGGACGCACCATTAAGCAGACCATCCTCGGAGGATATATCTGTGGTATTTGCGGAACCTTTACCTCCTTTATTATATTAGGAAATTACAGCCTGGCCCTTCAGACAAAGGGAGTGTTAGATGTGATGGGTATTTATTAGTCCACAGGAGACTTGTACCAGACAATCATGGCAATCTTTGAGACCTTGCCGCTTGCAAAGCTTGGATTGATCCTTTTGGCAATTACTATGGTGGCTTTTTACGCAACTACCTTTGATGCCCTGGCTCTGGTTGCTTCCTCTTATTCTTATAAGGAGCTTCCCGAGGACGCTGAGCCGGATAAACACGTAAAGCTGTTCTGGTCTGTGCTTTTAATGCTGTTTCCCATTGCCCTTATATTTTCCAAGAATTCCATGGCCAATCTGCAAACCGTATCTATCATTGCAGCATTTCCTATAGGAATTATCATACTCCTGATAATATTCAGTTTCTTTAAAGATGCTAAGGAATATTTAAACCAGCAATAAGCATTCGGATGATTTGGCAATAAAGCTAATAAGACAAAAAAATCCGCATTGAAATGGCTTTTCATAAGCCTGATCAAAGCGGATTTTTATATGGTAACTTCTTATAACTGCATTCTAATGATATATTTTTATTTCCATACTGGAATGGGAGGGTACCCGTTGCTCTTCCGGCGGAAGCTTCTTATAATCACCGTAGATCCAGGTGAGAACCTCATGCCAGCCTTTAGGGGCCATCAGCCTGGTATCTTCGAATTCCAGGTCCACAGTTTCTTCACACCATTCCTTCTTAAGCGTCACATAAAGATAATCCGGCTGGTAGTTGCTGTAATACCTAAGGCTGCTCTTTCCCTTCTGATCCTTGACTGCTGCCATATGCTGCAGCTTTCTCAAGGTTTTCATTGGAATTATTTTTCCCAAGGAAGCCAGTATGCCGATAACGATTTTATTGCCCAGGCTGTGCTTCTTAAAATCCAACCGGTAACGATGGCCCATGGCCATACCGTAAATTACAGTATGAAGAAGACGGGTAAGGACGGAAGACGCTTTGCCTTCCGGAAGCTCATCAATGGTGAATAAGTCCACCCACAGATGATTTAATTTTCCTTCATAAAACCTCATCTCTTCCGAGTCCGCATGAGTCCGGCTGTTTTTATAGATGATCCTGGTTGTGAAATCATAAAATGCAGTTCCGCCTCTTAAATCCTTAGGTTCAAGAAGTTCCATCTCTTCCGGAAGCTCCCGGCGCACTACCTTTAAAAAGGCATCATAATTGGAACGGGTAAATGCCACATCCGCGTCATCATCCCAGGGAATAAAGCCTTTGTGCCTTACTGCGCCTAAAAGCGTTCCTGCATCCAGAAGATATTTAATCTTGTATTTCCGGCAGATACGGTCAATTTCCTTTAAAATAGCCAGGTTCGCCTGATGTACCTCCGTCAAATCGTACTCCTTCATGTTTCCTCTTTCCTNNTATACCCGCAGGGTGTTTCCTCTTTCCTGCCCACGTTCTTTGGGCATAAAGGTATAAAACCCGTTAAAGGATCACTGCCTCCTTAATGGTCTTTGCCATAAAATCGATCATCTCATCAGTCATTCCAGGATATACTCCTACCCAGAAAGTATCCTCCATGATCCGGTCGGTATTGGTTAGCTGACCAACAATCCGGTATCCTTCTCCGGACTCTCTCATCTGATCAAAGCAAGGATGTTTTGTTAAATTACCGGCAAACAGCATTCTTGTCTGAATGCCCTTGGATTCCACATACTGTACCACCTGGTTCCGGCTTACGCCTTCTTTGCAGGATATCAGAAAACCGAACCAGCTTGGCTTGGAGCCTGGACAGGCCTCGGGAAGGATCAGCTTGTCGGAAACCTCTTCAAGACCTTTATAAAGGCGGTCAAAATTATGGCGTCTTCTCTCCACAAAAGATGGGAACTTCTCGATCTGAGCGCAGCCGATGGCAGCCTGCATGTCAGTGGCTTTTAAATTGTAGCCAAAATGGGAGTAAACATATTTATGGTCATAACCTACGGGAAGCTCCCCGTACTGGCGGTCAAACCGGTGTCCGCATAAGTTATCACGTCCGGAAGGACACACACAGTCCCGGCCCCAATCACGGAATGAGCGGGTTATTTTATTTAACAGTGAGTTGTTCGTATAAACCGCACCCCCCTCTCCCATTGTCATATGGTGAGGCGGATAAAAGCTGGAGGTTCCTATATCACCGATGGTACCGGAGAAACGTTCTTCCCCGTTTATGGTGTAAGTTGTTCCCAGGGCATCACAGTTATCCTCTACAAGCCACAACTGGTACTTATCACAGAATTCCTTAACCGCAGAAAGGTCAAAGGGATTTCCCAGAGTATGGGCGATCATGACTGCCTTGGTCTTTTCAGAACGGGCAGCTTCAAGCATGTTCACATCAATGTTATACTGGGGAATGGTAACATCCACAAATACAGGAACCGCTCCATACTGGATCATAGGGGTCACAGTCGTTGGAAATCCGGCTGCTACCGTGATCACTTCATCACCCCGCTTTATCTGACGTTCCTTTAATAGCGGTGATGTAAGGGTCATGAATGCCAACAGATTCGCCGATGAACCGGAATTCACAAGGGAACAGAACCTGACTTCTAAATATTTTGCCAGCTTTTTCTCAAATTCATCGGTATACCGCCCGGATGTAAGCCAGAACTCCAGAGAGCTGTCCACCAGGTTTACCATTTCCTGATGATCGTACACACGGGAAGCATAGGAAATGCGGTCCCCTTCTTTAAACGGATCTTTTTGATTGTGGTAGGTGCTGCAGTATTCCTTTACAAGAGAAAGGATCTCCTCCCGCGCATCTTTTTCTGTCTTGTTCTCAAACATTCTATTTTTTCCTCTTTCCTGCCAATGTTTTATGGGCATAAAGGTATACCCGGAGGGTTCTTCCTCTCAAATCAAATTAATTGAAAAATTCTTTTATCTGCAAGTCCATGAATGTAAGCATATCGGCCCCTTCCAAATGAGCCTTGGTCCATTCCACGGTCTTTTCCACAGCTTCCTTTACCTCATATCTGGGACGCCAGTCAAAAACCTTCTTGATCTTGGAACAGTCCAGCTTTAAGAAGCTGGCTTCATGGGGGCCTCCTTCAAACTTGTCTATCCACTTAATCCCCTGGCCCCAGGCACCGCAGAATAAATCCGCCAGCTCCCCTGTAGTCACGCAGTCTCTGTCATCCGGGCCTACGTTATAATATCCCTGGAACTGGGAATCCTTATACTGCTTCATTGCAATCGTCATATAAATGGCCAAAGGTTCCAGCACATGCTGATACGGCCTTGTTGAATGGGGATTTCTTACGATGATGTCCTGCCCTGCCGCTGCCGCCCGGATACAGTCCGGAATGATCCTGTCATTGGCAAAATCTCCACCTCCGATCACATTGCCGGCACGGGATGTGGAGATGGCCACACGTCCATCGAAAAAAAAGGACTTGGCATAGCTGTGGGTCACCAGCTCAGAACATGATTTACTGTTGGAATAAGGATCATAGCCATCTAATGGATCGTTTTCCCGGTATCCGTACTCCCATTCCTTATTTTCATACACCTTGTCAGTTGTAACATTTAAGAAGGATTTGACCGAAGGGGTCAGGCGAATGCATTCCAGTATATTTACCGTACCCATGACGTTCGTTTCATAGGTATAGACCGGATCCTTGTAGGAGTCCCTGACTATTGGCTGAGCGGCCAGGTGAAACACGATTTCCGGCTCCTCCTGTAAAAACACCTTTTTCAAATGCTCTAAATCCCGAATATCCCCGATTACGGAATTTACGGTATCAGAAAGTCCGATTACTTCAAACAGGTTTGGGTCAGTGGAAGGCATGAGGGAATACCCCGTTACCGATGCACCGGCCTTTACAAGGAGCCGGCTGAGCCAGCTTCCCTTAAAGCCTGTATGCCCTGTGATCAGAACCTTTTTTCCTTTATAAAAATCACAAAATTCGTTCCACTTAATACTTGTCCAGCTTGTCATGTCATTTCTCCCAAATCTTCCATGGCGCCTGTCCGGACTGCCACAAGTCTTCCAGCTTCTTCATTTCCCGCTGAGTATCCATGCACTGCCAGAAGCCATTGTGATGGAAGCTCATAAGCTGCCCCTCTGCCGCCAGGCTCTGCAACGGTTCCTTTTCAAATATGGTGGCATCATCCTTTAAATAGGAAAAGATCTCAGGATTTAAAACCATGAAGCCCCCGTTGATCAGGCTGTTATCCGCCTCATCCTTCTCCCCGAAGGAGCGGACCACATCGCTTTCGTCAATATCCAGGACTCCTTTTAGCTGGGCGATATTGACGGTAGTCATGGTAGCCGTCTTTCCATGGTCCTGATGGAATTTTAACAAACCCTTTAAATCCACGTCGCAGACTCCATCTCCATAGGTCATCATAAAGGGCTCATCGCCGATGTANNTGGTATTTAGCCCCGTATCCACCAGGGTCACCTTCCATGGTTCCGAATAATTGTTATGTACCTCCATCTTATTATTGGCAAGATCAAAGGTCACATCTGACGTATGCAGAAAATAATCTGCGAAAAATTCCTTTACAATATACTGCTTATAACCAAGGCAAATGACAAAATCGTGAAAGCCATATTGGGAATAATACTTCATGATATGCCACAGAATAGGCTTTTCCCCGATCTCAATCATCGGCTTTGGCTTTAAATGGCTCTGCTCGCTGATCCTGCTGCCAAAACCTCCCGCTAATAATACTACCTTCATCACTTCATCCTCCAAATGTTCTTTTATTCATACTCTTTATAAGCCTTCCGGTAAAAGTGCATCAGCACCTTTACAACCGGTCCGGGCCACATCTTTGAAAACATATGGGCTTCTTCCCGGAGACGGCTGTTGTCCGCAATACAGGCCTTTGTCGTGGCCTCCCCGTGAACCCTGTAATACAGGATGGGTTTTTCCACGCTAATAAATCGTCCCGGCAGCCCGGCTAACTGATATAGCGTATCCCAATCCAGCGCAAACTGATAGGGAGAGTTAAAAAGAGACTCACCTAATCTTTCCTTATTATATGCACACGCAGGACAGCAGATGGAATTGCCGAACATCAAAACGCTTTTTTTAACCCAGGTTAAGTGGCTGATACGCCGGTAACGCAAAGGAAGCCTGAGAAAACGTTTGATAAACTCCACCTTTTCAAAAACAGCGGGCTGGTTCCCCCTGATTACCGTATATCCACCTGTAAACAGCGTCATATCCGGGTATTTTTCATAACATTCCAGAAGTTTCTTCACATAATCCTTCCGGTATAAATCATCCTGGTGGGCGATTGTAACAAAACGGGCAGTAGCCTGGTTATAGGCAAAGTTCCAGTCTTCCCGTATATTGCTTTTCCCATACCGCACAAACAGCGGGACTCCGTACTTGTCCGCCATTTTTTCAATATATGGGCTGGGCGTTGATGTGCATATTATGACCTCCGATTTAACGCTTTGTTTTAAAAGGGAACGGAGGCAGGCTTCAAGATATGGCGAATCCTTATATGCACAGACCGCAAATGCATGTGGTTTCATATTTTGTCTCCTAATGAATCAAGNNAGATTGAAGAAAGAATCTTGTATTATCAGAACATCCGGGAGTCCCGCTCCCACACTGTCAGTGAAAGAACGGGATCCCGGTAAAGATTTGAAGGCAAACGCCTATTAAAAACCATGGCATAACTTGTTCCAATGCTCTGGCAGCCCAGGGGGAATCCAATGACCGTGCAGACATTAAGCTACTCCATACCCCACCCCTAAAATACTGACAGCAGCTTCCTGACCGCCAGATCGGAATCAACCCGGATACAGTACTGGATCTCATCATGATCATAGAACGGAATAAAATCTTCATCTCTCTTAATCATGCCGCGGAATTCTTCATTTTCATACTCTACCGCAGCCCTTACCATACGGTATTCGCCGATGGATGGATCCTCGGCAATCACCATGGCCAGCGGGTCATGGACCACACAGCGGTCATGGCACCCCATGGACTCATAGCTGAACTGGAAATAGTATTCCATGGCAGACTGCATGTACCGTACAATCTCCCGGTTCTCCTCCTTGCAATACTTGCCCAGCAGGAAAATATCCTGAGCGGATATAAATGTCTCCATTGTAACATCAAGGCCTACCACGGTCATGGGAAAGCCTGCCCGGAATACAAGATCCGCGGCTTTCGCATCTCCGTATATATTCGCTTCCGCATAAGCACTGATATTGCCGGGCTTATGGAAGGCTCCTCCCATGACTACCAAATGCTTAATTTTATATGGAAGCTTTGGATCCTTTTCCAAAGCTGCGGCGATATTAGTCAGACGTCCCAAGGCAACAATGGTTAAATCACCGCGTAGTTCCTCCGCCTTTCTTATTATAAAGTCCGAAGCATCTTCGTTCAAAGGCTTTTGCTCTGATTCCGGCAATTCTACATTGCCGATCCCATTGTCTCCATGGATATGAACGGGGTAAGGCTCTACGACACCGGTCATGCTCTGATTTGCACCCACAATTACCGGTATGTCATAGCCGCATTCAGCCAGTTTTATTAACCGCAGTGTGTTTTCTGCCGCCTGTATGGACGATGTATTTCCATACACAGTGGTAACCCCCTCCACATGAAGTCTTTTACTTTTTAAGGCGTATAGTATGGCTATTGAATCATCGATACCCGTATCACAATCCACTATAATATGTTTCATCCGTTATGCTTCCTTTCCCATTGCTTACAAAATCGCTAAAAATTAATTACTTCTATTAATAAACTTCCGGAAGCTCTCCTGGGCGGAGTTCTGGGTTCTTTCCTCATCTATGGTGACCAGACGCCCCTTCTCCACTGCGATTCTTCCATTGATTACCGTATAGTCAACCGGTCCTNNTCCATGGCTCCCACCAGTTCAAACCGTCTGGTATCCACAAGGAAAAAATCTGCTGCCTTTCCCGGTTCCAGAGTGCCGATGTCGTTCCTTCCCAATATCCTGGCCCCGCCTGCAGTGGCAAGCTTTAACAGCTCATATCCGCTGGGTGCCTTGTGACCATACTGCAGTCTGTGCAGCAGATACCCCACTCTCATTTCCTCCAGCATATTGGAACCGTCGTTGCTTGCGCTGCCATCCACGGCAAGACCTACGGGGACACTTAAGTCCAACATCTCCGGGATCCTGGCAACCCCGGAGGACAGCTTCATATTTGAAACCGGACAATGGGCGACTCCCGTCTGTGTCCTGGCAAGTGTTTTCAATTCTTCCTCATTAAAATGGATCCCGTGGGCAAACCATACATCCTTTCCCAGCCAGCCCAGGCTTTCCATATATTCCAAAGGCCTCATTCCGTAAGTACCAACCGTAAACCGCTCTTCATCCTTTGTCTCTGCTAAGTGGGTGTGCAGACGCACGCCAAGGCTTCTGGCCAGCTTTGCCGACTCCCTCATTAAATCAGGAGTTACGCTAAAGGGGGAGCAGGGAGCAAGGGCTACCTGCCTCATGGAAAAAGGAGCCGGATCGTGAAACTGTTCTGCCAGCCTCATGGAATCCTTTAATATAACATCAATCGTCTGGACCACAGTATCCGGAGGCAGGCCTCCATCCTTTTTACTTAAGGACATGCTTCCTCTGGATGCATGCATCCGTATTCCCAGCTCACCTGCCGCTTCAAACTGAGCCTCAATGATACCGTTTCTTCCTTCCGGAAATACGTAGTGATGATCGAAACAGGTAGTACAGCCATTTTTCATTAATTCTCCCATTCCCAGGAGCGAAGTAAAATAGACTACCTCTTCGTCAAGGTTCTTCCAAAGCTCATAAAGGGTTATGAGCCATGGAAAAAGTTCCATGGACTGGACCTTGGGTAGATTTCGGGTAAAAATCTGGTATAAATGATGGTGGGTATTGACCAACCCCGGATACATGGACATGTTGGTTCCGTCAAGTATTGTATCTGCCTGCCATTCTTTATCGCTGATATCAGCGATCCTGCCATTTTCTATGTATACATTGGTGTTCTCCAGTACCCTGTCCTGGGAATCACATGTCACGATATAACGGACATTTTTCAACAATATTGAATTCTTCATTGTTCCCTCTTTTCCATCCGGTTCCGGTGCAGCCTCTTACAGCACCATTTTAACGGCCTGCCATGTCCTTCTTAATTATCTGTGTCATTGCTTCAATTCCCACCTGGATCGCTCTGTCTTCCCATTCCCGGGGATAATCCTTATCGTCATTGCTATAGCTTTTGTAATTGGTCGCGCTGATCATGACAGAGGACATTCTGATGTCAAGGGAGGCAGCTACCAGAAACAGAGTTGCGCACTCCATGCTGGAATTGGTGGCCCCACCCTTTTCATAAGCTTCCCATTTGTTCTTTAACTCATAATACACCGGCTTTGTCTCAGGAGAAACTTCCGTATAAAAGGAGTCCTTTGTGATAGTCACCCCGATATTATAAGGAATGTCAAGCTTCTTTGCCGCAGCTTCCAGTTCTTTCACCATCCCATAATCCGGAACAGCGGGGAATTCCTCAGGCAGATAATGAATCCCTGTTCCCTCCATCCTCACTGCTCCGTTGGGAATGACAACATCCCCCACCTTAACCTTTGGGGAGGTGGAAGCACAGGAGCTGATCCTCATCATGGTGTGAGCACCGCATTCATACAATTCNNGCAATGGCCGCAGAAGGTCCGCCGATTCCTGTGCTGGTAACGGAAACAGGCACTCCTGCCAGGGTTCCCGTATAAGTCAGATACTCTCTGTGATGGGCTATTTTTACGGGATTATCAAAATAGGCTGCTATTTTGGCTGCCCGCTCCACGCTTCCCGGCAAGAATACATATTGTCCTACCTGATCTTTGGTAATGTTCAAATGCATCATCTTTTTTTCCTGCATGTCCTGTTTTCTCCTGTCTTTTCATATTCATTGCCCATGCTTTCCGGGCAGAGAGGGATACCCTTACCGGTTCTCCCGGTCAAAACGGTAAATCGCCTCTAAAACAACCCGGATCTCATCATCCCATCCGGCTGCCAGACCCGTATTCTCGGTTTCATAGATCACGTCGCCTGTAACAATATTGCCGGATACGGCACTGATCATGGCTCCTCTGACCTTCCGGCGGTGACAGACCGTATAAAGGGCGGAGCTTTCCATCTCAACATTTAAGCAGCCAAGCTTTGATAATTTCCCGATCCATTCCTCTGTTTCACCGTAAAACGCATCATCGCTGGCATTGATTCCATAATAGAGACTGCCGGAAATTTCATCTTTCATATCTTTTGCCGTGTCAATCAGCACTCTTGTCAAGTCAAAATCCGGTACCGCAGGGAAACAATCCGGCACGTAAAATCTGGAGGTTCCTTCATTTTTCATGGAAGCGGTGGAAATCATTAAATCGCCGATTTTGATCCCTTCCTGTAAGGCTGCGCTGCTTCCAATGCGGATAAGGCATTTTGCGCCGATATTGATCAGCTCTTCCGCTGCAATGGCTGCCGACGGGCAGCCCATTCCCGTTGATGTAACAGAAACCTTTACCCCCTTATAGTACCCGGTAAAGGTGCGGTGCTCCCGGTTATTGGCTACCAGCCGGGCATCTTCCAGATACTTTGCCACACGGTCGGAACGGGCCGGATCGCCGGGAAGCAAAACATAGTCGCCGATATCTCCGGGATTCAAATGGATGTGGTACTGTCTTTTACCAAGGGTTTTTTCATCTTTATTTAATGACATTTTGCTGTATCTCCTTATTTTTTTTATTTTTCTGCCGCTGCTTTTGGATGGAGTAAACGGTCAAACCTAAAATGGTCGCCCCATAAGGCAGCATCTGCACAAATTCTGATGGAATCTGCAAAAGCTGCAGGATATTGGAAAGGCCGTCAAAGAAGGAAAATACCATGGAAGAAATTAAGGCTCCCACAGGATTTGCCTGTCCCATGGCGCAGGCCGCAAGTGCGATAAACCCGCGTCCGGCCACCATATCCCTGGTAAACATGGATAAGTAACCCATGGATAAATACATTCCTCCCATTCCTGCCATAACACCGCATAATAAAATAGCCAGAAACCGGATCTTAACTACATTTTGCCCTACGCTGGAAGCTGCACTGGGATTTTCCCCTACGGCCCTCATACGAAGCCCCATTGGAGTACGGTATAAAAAGACTGAGATCACGATCACCATGAGGAAGGCAAAATAGGTGATCACATTGTGGCCGGATAAAATATCTCCAAGTACAGGAATGTCCTTTATAATAGGAATGTTTACTGCTGGAAAGCTATAGCTTTTTAAGGATGAACTGGACCCTTTTTCCCCTGTTGCAAGCTGGAGCACAAAGACCGTAAGCCCGCCGGCTATGGTGTTAACTGCCGTACCGCACAAAACGGCGTTGGCCTTTAGCATCAGATGGAAGTATGCGAAAACCCCGCTTACGATTAAGGCCGCACCAATACCTGCCATAAGCCCCCAAAACAGATTTCCTCCCCATGCACTTCCCAGAACCCCGAACAAAGCTGAAATGAGCATGATCCCATCTAATCCAAGATTGACCACTCCCGTTCTTTCACAGATCACCGCGCCCAAAGAAGTAAGTAATATAGGAGTTGCCACACGAATCCACATAAAAAGGAAATCCACGATAAATGAATAATCAATCATTTACTACATCTCCTTTCATTCCAGTTTCTGCCTTTGCAGCTTCTACGATCATTCTCTGCTTCCATTTCTTAAGCAAAGCCTCGGCCGCGATCATCAGGATCATGACCCCCTGGATGATCTTTACCACCTCACTGCTGACATCGCTGTTTCTGGCCATAATGTTTGCTCCCACATTTAAATACCCCATAAAAAGAGCTGCCAGGGGCACCAGGAGGGGATTATTTCTGGCAAGTAAGGCGACGGCAATGCCGGTCCACCCATATCCCGGACTTGAGGTCCATTTAAAACGGGTATACATGCCCAAAAGTTCCGCGCCTCCGCCCACTCCTGCCAGGGCACCGGCAATTACCTGTGAGGCTACCATGATGCCGGTGACCTTTATCCCCGAGTAGTTTGCAAACTTGGGATTGTTTCCCACAATTCTTAACTTCATTCCAAAGGTTGTACGGAAGAGCAGAAAATAAGTGAGCAGGCAGAGAACAACCGCAAGGATAATTCCGGCGTGGATCCTGGTGCCTCCTATGATTACCGGCAGCAGGGAAGTGTCCAGAAATGCGATGGAGGCAAGGCTTGAACTGCTGATCTCACGGAAATAGTAGCTTACCATATAGATGGCAAAA
The DNA here is from genome assembly GCA_002429965.1 of Hungatella sp. UBA5982. Taxonomy (GTDB): domain Bacteria; phylum Bacillota; class Clostridia; order Lachnospirales; family Lachnospiraceae; genus Lacrimispora. The sequence goes on along the minus strand of DJBG01000213.1, from coordinate 8,926 downwards.
AACTGGACGATGTAGTTAAGCATCAGTGAGGTAACCACTTCTGAAACCTGCCATTTCATTTTTAACAGCGCAGGAATCAGGGCTACGGCAGCGCCCATGGCTGCCGCTACCAGCAATGCCACTGCGGAATGGATTCCCGGTGGCAGAGGAACAGAGGTCGCAACCATCATTGCACCAAGGGTTCCGATGAAAAAAGCACCCTCTGCGATCATAGAAAACTGACCTGCTCCGAAGATCAAGATAACGGCCAGCGCCGTAAACATTAACGGGGAAGCTGCCTCCACAATATTGCCGATGCGGCGGAAGGAGGTAAAGGGACCAATAAAAAAGCTGAAAAAAGCATTCATCGGTTCAGAACTGGTTCCTAATACAATTGCCGTGACCAGACCGCAGGACACCAAAATTGCTATCATCAGTTTTGTCATATCCACGATTAAGTGAATCCGTTTATTACTGTCCATGACAAGCCTCCTTTATCTCTGCTTCAGACTGCTTTTCAATACCAAGCATATATTTTCCAAGTTCGAGCTCGCTGATCTTCCCTGCATCCGGGAAATACGCCACAATCTGTCCTTCATGCATGACAATGATGCTGTCGGATAATCCCAGCACTTCATTTAAATCTGAGCTGATGAGCAATACGGATTTTTTGCTGTCTCTCATTTTGATCAGCCGTTTGCGGANNTCCACGCCCCTGGTAGGCTGGTTGGCAATGATGACCTTGGGATCGCTGGACAGTTCCCGGGCAAGTACTGCCTTTTGGATATTGCCGCCGGAGAGGCTGTCGATCCTGACATCCGGATTTTTGCACAGCACCTGATAATCTTTTGCCATATCAAGCCCGTATTGCTTTATCCTTCGTTTGTCGATGACCCCGTGTTTTGAAAACTTCTTTGAGGAAATTTTATCTGAAAGAGTATTTTCCGTGATGGACAGAGCAGGGGCCACGCCGGTGGTCATGCGGTCCTCCGGAATATGGGAAACAGAAAGTGCCCGGATATCCTTAATATTGCAGCCGGAAATCTCCCTGCCGCACATCTCGATGGAACCGGAATTATACTTTCGGAGCCCTGTCAGAGCTTCCGCCAGCTCAGACTGGCCGTTGCCCTCTACACCTGCAATTCCAAGGATCTCTCCTTCTCTTAAAGATAAGGATAATTTGTTTACATAAGTTTTCCCGTTCTCACCGGAAATGCTTAAATCCTTTACCAGGATGGTGGGATCTCCGATCTCAGGCAGCTTTTTCTCTATGTTCAGTATTACATCCCTTCCCACCATAAGGTTTGATATGTCCTGTTCCGTTACATCCTTCATATCATACAGGCCCATGGACCTTCCCTGGCGTATGATGGAAATCCTGTCACAAAGTTCTTTTACTTCGTTCAGCTTATGGGAAATGAAAATTATAGTATAGCCATTGCTCTTAAGCCTCTTTAATTCCTCAAATAATTCGGTGGTTTCCTGGGGGGTCAAGACTGCGGTAGGTTCATCTAAAATCAGGATCCTCGCTCCCCGGAACAATGCTTTTAGTATCTCCACCTTTTGCTTTTGGCCAACTGTCAGCTCTTCGATCCTTGCCCTTGGACTAACCTGCATGTTGAATTTGTCCGCCATCTCTTCTACCTGCCTGTTAGCATTCTTTCTATTGATCAGCAGGCCTTTTCTTGGTTCAACGCCCAGAATGACATTCTCCGCAACCGTAAGCGAGGGAACCAGCATGAAATGCTGGTGTACCATTCCGATTCCCAGGCTGATCGCTGATTGAGGAGAAGTAATGATGGTTTTTTCGCCATTGACGTAGATATCCCCTGAGGTCGGCTGCTCTTCGCCAAAAATGATTTTCATTAAAGTAGATTTACCCGCTCCGTTTTCTCCGGACAAAGCATGGATTTCTCCGGCAAGAACAGAGAAGTTGATCCCCTTATTCGCCATTACGCCATTGGAGTATACTTTAACGATATTTTCCATCCGCAATACTTCTTTTTTCTCTTCCATCCTCTTACTCCTTAAAAATCCTTTTGGAAAGGGCAGCAGCAAAGGCGACCTTATATTATGCTGCTGCCCCATGGATCACCGGTGCCCTATGGTTTCAAAAACAGGCTTATTTCATGCTGTCACGTAATGCGGAGACTTCTTCCGTCGTCATTTTCATAGCGCTTCCTACCGTAATATCACCCTTAATGATCTTTTCCTTTACCGTATCAAGATTCTTCTTGATATCCTCCGGGACGATGGTGTTAAAGTTATCATTCTGAGCCAGACCCACTGCACCGCTGTCAAGGCCAAGAGCATATGTCTTGTCACAGGTCATGGAGTTGTCCAAAAGGCCTTTGACTGCCGTTACCAGGGAATCACCTACATTTTTTAAGGTAGAGGTCAAAATGTTTTTTGCGATGTCAGGATTCGTATCCTTTAACTGNNATACAGATCCTGGTCACAGGCGATTAAATATTTGTCAACGTTGCTTGCCGCAGTTGCTGCGCCGAGAATACTTTGAGACGCCGGCGCATATACGATCTGAGCGCCCTGATTGTATAACTGTGTGGTCATTTCAAGACATTTGGGAACATCTTCAAATGAACCCACATAGGAAGGGATCACCTTGATGTTTGGATCTACGTATTTCACGCCTTCCAGATATCCTACCAGGAAGTCATTGATATTTGCCACATCCATGGAACCGATAAAGCCTAAGGTTCTCTTTGAAGCATCGATCTTTGCATCTCCGGAATCAAGCATCTGGGCAGCCAGGACACCGGCTAAAAAAGAGCCCTGATTGGAATTGTATGTAATGCCCATCATATTTCCGTCAGCAACAATCGCCCGGTCCACATCGCTGTCAAAGAATATATACTTTTTGTCAGGATACTGTGCGGCCGTATTTTGCGCCACCTCTTTCACGGACCAGGTACCTGCGATGATGACATCCCAATCCTGTTCGGATACGTCCGTGAAATGTCCTTCATAGCTGGTCTCGTCGCGGCCCATTTCAACCACCTTGATATCGGCTCCCAGTTCATCCCTCATACGGTAAAGGCCGCTTGCCGCAGAGTCATAAAAGCCTTTGTCCCCTAAGTTTCCGTTTACCAAATACACGGCCTTTATCGGTTTTTCCGGAGTCTTCTCCCCGTTTGCTGTATCCGACCCCTCTGTCTGTTCCTGTTTTCCTGCAGTCGTTTGTACGCTGCCATTTGTTTTGCCGCATGCAGTGAGCATGGCGCAGGCAAGTACCCCTGCCAGAATCAATTGAAACGTTTTTTTCATACCTTTCTCCTTTCTGTTGCTTCGTTGCTTGTGTTTGATTTTCAGTATATTTGAAAAGAGCTTTCCGTATTTTTACAAGGCTCTTGGACCGGTCTGCTCTTTTTCAATTACATATGAGACTTTCGTTCCATGGAGAAGCGGTACATGCTTCCGAGAAGCTGGTGCTTGGCATAGCTGAGCTGCTTATCCCCCTCATCCACCAGGATCTCTTCCACTATAATGACCGGCTCATTTTTATTAATTCCTGCAATATAGGAATCCGCATCTGCATTCAGCACATTGAATACGGTCTTGGCATGCTTTGCCAGCCGGTACAGTCCATAAGTGCTGAACTCCCTCATCTTTTCCAAATCATTCATATCCAGCTGGAATCTCTCCATGTATTCCGCATCGAAAATCGTGACCGTGTTTGCCACCTGGCGCCCGTTGGAAAAATAATCTGTGCTGGTGAAAACCATTAAATCTCCCGGCTTTTTATATCCCAGCTCATGAGCAACGTAAACGCCGCAGGGCTGGTACTGGGCGGAAATCTTAATTTCATCAATGGCATCCACGCAATTCTCAATGCACGGGTTAAACAACCACTGGAATCCGTCCTTGTATTGCAGCGCATGTGTTGAAACTACCGCCTGCTTCCCCTGGGTCTTATTTATGTATCCATCCTCTTCTAACTTTCTCATAGCCATTCTGACCGTACCGCGGCTGACCTTCCAGTAATTAGCCAACTTATTTTCACTTGGAACAACATCTCCTGCTTTGATCACGCCTTCCACGATCAAATTAAAAATAATATCATAAATTTTTACGTAGTTCGGAATCATCAGGTTCTCTGAAATATCTTCCTCCAGAAGCGGCAGCTTATTATAGTCCATCATACCAATCACCCCACCAAATCATTTTTTATTACGGCTCTCATCGCCTCAATGCCAACCAGAATCACTCTGTTTTCCAATTCCGTAAGCGGTACCCTGTCCTTTTCCGGGGAATTCTTATAATCTGTGGCACTTACTAAAACGGAAGCTGCCCGTATTCCTAAGCTGGCCGCTACCAGAAACAGGGTGGAGCATTCCATGCTTGTAGAGGTGGCTCCGCCTGCCTCGTATGCACTCCATTTATGAAGGATCTCATCCTTTACCGGCTTTTTCTCCGGCTGTGTCTGACTGTAAAAGGAGGCTTTTGTGATGGTAACTCCCACATTATAGGGCATATTCAGCCGTTGGGAAGCGGCCTCCAGCTCTTTTATCATGGCAAAGTCCGGAACCGCAGGGAATTCCACCGGCAAATAATGATTGCTCACGCCTTCCATCCGGATTGCTCCGTTGGGAATCACAATGTCCCCTGTCTTCACCTTTTCTGAAGTTGAAGCGCCGGAACCGATGCGAAGCATGGTATCCGCACCGCACTGGTAAAGCTCCTCCACGGCAATGGCGGCAGAAGGTCCTCCGATTCCGGTGCTGGTAACTGCCACTCTCGTTCCATCCAGTTCCCCCACAAAGGTTCTGAACTCACGGTTGTATGCAATTTCCCTTGGATTGTCAAAATGTGCGGCTATTTTTTCCGCCCTCTCCGGACTCCCCGGTAAAAAAACATACCTTCCGACATCGCCTTTCGAGATTCCAATATGCATCATTTTCAATTTTTCCATATTCTCCTCCTCTTATATTATTTTTATCGTTTTTAACTTGGCAGCCAAGTTGTTGGCATTAGAATATCACTTGGCAGCCAAGTTGTCAATATGTTTTCTTTCGAAATTTATTTTTTTAAGTGCAAAACATACAAAAACAGACAAATGTCTTTAATTTTAATGGGTATATTTTAGATATATAGAATGATTGTCCTTAGAATAATTGTGCAAATCATTGTATTAATTGGATCAATATCAGAAAAAACATGGCAAACTCCATTATCCAACTTCTGTAGGAGGGACGGGTGTCATCCCCTTGAAGCATACGATACCCGAAACATTTCGCCTCGGTGTCGGGAGAAAATGAAAAGACCTCATTGTTAAAAGTTATATGTGGGGTTTGTAAAAAGGAGAGGAAGAAACCTGATAAAAGATAGGAAAACTGATGAAATTAGGGCTCTCCGGCCCCTCTTCATTGACGAACAGTCAAATTTAGGATAAGCTAAGTATGAGAACAAGAATACATAACCAGACAAAGGAGATTACTTGCTATGAGCATCCGACTGATCGCCTCCGATATGGACGGCACCCTTTTAAACCCTCAGACCAATATCTCAAAAGCCAATGTAGATGCGATCCGCAGACTTGAGCGCGCAGGCATAGAATTTTTAATCTGCAGCGGACGGGATTATCAAGAAGCAAAAGCCGTTATGGATGCTTGTGATATCACTTGCAGCTACATCTGCTTAAGNNACAGTCAGGATGGTGAAATACTGAGTGAGATTCCTCTTACTTCCCGGAACCTTGTAGATATAGATCGGATCCTTACAGAGCAGCAGGCAGATATGGATATTCTGACTTCCTTGGGGCGGTATACCACTACTCCAAAAGAGCGTAAATTAAACGAGATATACTCCTTCTTAAAAAAGAAATTCAGCTCTCCTGCTCATATTTCCCAAGAGCTGGAAGCTGCTGTGCAAAACCGGATGGAATCCACGACCTTTATTTCTTCTCTTAAAGAGCTTCCTGAGGATAGCGATGTATTTAAAATATGCAGCAACGGACTTCCTGTCCAAAAGGCTGCAGAATTAAAAGAAATCTTCGCAGACTTTCCGGATCTGGCTGCGGCCTCCTCTTTCCCTGACAATATTGAGCTGACCAATCAGGCTGCCCAGAAAGGGCTGATTCTGAAAGCATACGCAGAACAAAAGGGAATCTCTCTTAAGGATGTGATGGTGATTGGTGACAGCGACAATGATCTGTCCATGTTCACACCGGAATTCGGGTGGACTGTCGCCATGGAAAATGCCATGCCCTGTATCCGGGATGCAGCAAAATATCATACCAAATCCAATACAGAGGATGGGGTTGCCTGGGCTATTCGCAGACTTGTGTTTCAGGAAAATAGTTGAAGTACTTAAATTAAGAAATAGGGCATTCCTACTGGTCTTTGATGATAAATTTCAAAAACGGCGCACACCTGAATCATATCAGATGTACGCCGTATTTCTCATCAACAGATTTTCAGTTATCTGATGGAGAGTCTACTCCATTTGCAGCAATAATAAATGGCGCCCATATTGCAAAGGCAACAGCCATATTGACAGCAGTAAGCACCAGCGAACGCCAGTCGCCTGCTGTAGCGAGGAATCCGCTCAAGAATACAGGCATCACCCATGGAACACTGATAACCACCGGGCTTACCAGACCCCAGATCGTTGCAAAATATGAAATGGTTGCTGTTGCAAGCGGAGCCAAAATAAACGGCACAATCAGCAGAGGATTAAGAACTACAGGTATACCAAACATGATTGGTTCGTTAATATTAAATAATCCCGGTCCCAGACCTAACTTGCCCACCATTTTATAATCTGCACGTTTTGACAGGATTAAAATAGAAACAATAAGAGCAATTGTAACACCTGCACCACCAGGCCACACAAATGCCTCGAAAGAACCTGAAACCCATTTATAAGGAATCTCAGCGCCAGACTCGTAAGCAGCTAAATTTTGCAGTTGAGCAACACCATAAGTACTATTCAAAACAGCACCCATTATATTTGTGCCATGTAATCCGAAAAACCACAATAAGTGCACTAGCAATACAATGATAAATACCGAACCATAGCCCTGTGATATGCCCAGCAATGGCTGTTGTATATGTTCTGTAATCCAGTCACTGACAGGTTGAGTCCCTAATGCCCAGCTTTGTTTCAGCACGAAATAGATGATAGCCGATCCATAAAGTGATAAAACACCTGGTATGATGGCAGAAAAAGCACGAGACACTGCAGGCGGAACAGATTCAGGAAGTTTTATTGTAATATTTTTCTTCATCAGCTTCGCAAAAATTATTACCGATAAAAAAGAGAACAATATAACAGTAAACATTCCCGTTGCTCCAAAGTAACCTGAAAAGTTAAAAAATCCCCAGGCACTGCCTGTAACTGTTATGGTGGATACACCATCGGCTGTAGCGATTGTTGCTCCTGAAGCCTGAATCATGTCTGCAATATTAGCAGGCAGCACATCACTCAAAGTAAGGGTGGTGGAATTCCTGGCGCTTTGAGGCAATCCCATAAGATATGCCGCAAGTGAAATACTAGCGCCGGCTACCTTGTTTACATCATAGGATTTTGCTATCGTATAACCCAGGGTAATTGAAAGCATGATGCCCATAACCGCCAGCGTTCCCCCCCAGACAATCCCGTTTAAAGAAATAATCCATGCAACAAGTGGAAAAGTAGTGACCCCGTTACCGGTGCCCAGATATGTATTTGGTATATCGCGCAAAAGCGCATTTAAAAGAACGGCCATGGAACCAGCCATAGTCAGGGGCATCAAATTGATGAATGCATCTCTAAGAGCCAGTAAATGCTTTTGAGAACCTATTACGACAGCTACAGGTAAAAATTTTCTTTCTATAAAATTTACAATTGTATTCATGAAAGTCCTCCTGCTATCTATAATTTTTTAATCAACAGGTTTCATAACCACTATACAGCCTGTGCTTGAAAATAAAGAATCTTGCCCCAAGTTGTATTTTTAATTAATTCCTTTGCTTTTATTGCAGCATCCGCCGGATTACCGGTAACTTCAAAAAAGAGTTTTATGCCCTCTTTTTTGCTGAAAGTAAATGTTACATCACCTTCCCTGTAATTAGATAATAGTTCTTTAATATTATCCTGCTGCATGGGACTGGAAATGGTAATCATATAAACCTCCTTTTAGTTATGAAGTAGCTATGTTTAATATCTCTCTCCAGAGACCGTGAAAAGGCTGTCGTTATATGCCTGCATGAATCATGCAAATCATACTTCTGTAAAACCAAACAATTTCCAGGGTTTAATGTAATCAAGCAGTACCAGTTCATAATCAGGTACATGGCCGATCACATTCTTTCTTCCGTCATTAGGCATATCCTTTAAAACAACATGCAGCTCTCCCTTATAACGGGAATAACCGTCATTTAAAATCACAACATCCCCCCGTTTTAAATCCCGGGTATTGGCAGGATGAATAGACTTGTCAGCAAAGACTACTCTCGGNNTATTCGCTGATATCGCCTCTGATGGCATGCTGCCGGTCAAAGTAAAGAATCTCCCGCTCTGTTTCCGTCAATTCTTTTTCCAGGCAAAGACCAAACATCAGCTTTCCAGGTGTCACTGAGGCACAGGCCTTTAACTCCTCTTCTGAAGCATAGGCATTGGCGATGATCACATCATCTACCATACGGGTTGCAAGCAGATGCCGTACCTGTGCATCCACAGGCAGGCCCCGGTGCATCTCCAGAGTACACAATCCCTCATTCACAGGCCAGGGGCCAAAGGTATTCTCATTGTTGCTGGATACAAAGGCCGCAACCTTAAGGCCGTGCTTTTTCATTTCCCGGTTACAGTAATCAAAATGCTCCAGACTGATTCCCGTATATTTCTGAGGATAAAAGTTGTGGCAGGTAATGATCCTTTCCGGCACCGGATGATGATTCATTATATTTGACACATAGCTTGGATCGGTGCTGGCGTTCAGCTCGATCTT
>DJBG01000036.1 GCA_002429965.1 Hungatella sp. UBA5982 | reverse complement strand
GGGCCTTTACCTGCAGGGACAAATCTATCTCCCTATTGAGCTGGTGAATGATATGCTGAATGAGCGGTTTTACTGGGACAGCAATGAAAATCTTCTTGTGTATGCCCTGCCGGACTCCATTGTCTATGCGGATCATTCCACGGTCGGGGATTCAGGGAAGCCCCTGATATGGGTGGATGAGAAGGGAGTTTATTTATCCATCGGTCTGGTGGCTAATTATACGGATATCCGCGTAACGGCCTATGACAGCGTTCAGAATAAACGGGTTTTTATAAATAACAGCTGGGATGCCCAGCAAAAGGCACTGGTTTCCGAGAAGGGCAATGTGAGGGTAAAGGGTGGAGTGAAAAGCCCCATTGTAACGTGGGTTTCTCCCGGAAGCCAGGTTACTGTCCTGGAATCCATGAAAAGGTGGGATAAGGTGCGGACGGAAGACGGATTTGTAGGCTATGTGGAACGCAAGCAGCTGGGTGATGTGACCAGCGAAGTTCCTGTAAGTACTTTTGTAAAGCCGGTTTACACCAGTGTTTCCATGAATGAACCGGTTTGTCTTGCCTGGCATCAGATGACTAACCTTGAAGGAAATGGTACTTTTGACAATCTGATCGCCAATACAAAAGGAGTCAATGTCATTTCCCCAACCTGGTATGAGCTTACGGATAATGAAGGAAACTTCCGGTCCCTGGCCCAGGAGGATTATGTAAAGAAAGCCCATGACAAGGGACTGAAGGTCTGGGCCCTCATCAATAATTTCAGCTCTGATGTGAATACGGAGGTCCTGATGTCAAAGACCTCCACCAGGCGGAAGCTGATTGAAGCCCTTATGTCGGAGGTGGACAGGTACGGTCTTGACGGGATTAACCTGGACTTTGAGGGGATCAAGGAAGAAGCAGGGGTCCATTATATTCAGTTTATACGGGAGCTTTCCATCCCTTGCCGCAAGAAGGGAATCGTCTTATCCGTGGATAATTATGTTCCGGCTCCCGGCAATCACTTTTATAACCGGAAAGAGCAGGGGATCGTGGCTGACTACGTGATTATAATGGGATATGATGAACATTATGCAGGCGGGGACGCCGGTTCCGTGGCATCCATTAATTATGTGGAGAACGGTATCAAGGATACCCTGGCCCAGGTTCCTAAGGAAAAAGTGATCAATGGGATTCCCCTTTATACAAGGGTGTGGACCGAGGGACCAGATGGAAAGGTTGCCTCTTCCGCCATGGGCATTGCCCGTGCAAAGGAATGGGCCAGCGAAAATCAAGTGGAATTATACTGGCAGGGGGAACTGGGCCAGTATTACGGAGAACTGCAGACAGAAGAAGGGCTTAAAAAGCTGTGGCTGGAAGAAGAGCGCTCCATAGGCTTAAAGATGGATTTAATAAAGCAGTATGGCCTGGCAGGTGTGGCCTGCTGGAAGCTGGGATTTGAACCGTCAGACTTGTGGGATGAAATCCGGCTTGATAAAAAATAAACAAATGACGTGGAATAGACAGGAAGGTCAGGTTATGAGAAACAGGATCGTATTGGCAGCATTGCTGGCCGCGATGTGCATGATGGCAGGGTGTTCTTTGAATGGAACAGTGCCGGAAAGTACCAGTGCAGAGAGCACTTCACCACCGGAGACAGAGACAGCAAAGACAGAACCGCCCACTACAGAAGAAATTCCCCAGACTTCGGAGGACCCGGCTTCACAGCCTCCGGATGAAGCGCTAAACGGCTGCAAGATCATTGTCGCTACGGATATCCATTACTTAGCTAAGGATTTGACGGATTTTCAGAAGGGTTTTCAATACAGTGTGGACCATGGTGACGGTAAGGTGATGCAATACATTTGGGAGATTACGGATGCTTTTGTGGAAGAGGTGAAGAAGGAGCAGCCCGACCTGGTGATTTTAAGCGGGGACTTGACCTATGAGGGAGAAAAGGAAAGCCATGAAGAGCTGGCCGCAAAGCTTGGAGAGATTGAAGAAGCCGGAATTCCCGTGATTGTTATTCCGGGAAACCATGATATCAATAACTCCCAGGCAGCTCAGTTTGTGGGAGATACTTTTTTGGGAGCGGAAAATATAACTCCCGATGAATTTGAAGAGATTTACCAGGATTTTGGATATAATGAGGCAGTCAGCCGCGATCCTGCTTCCTTAAGCTATGTATATCAGGTAAATGATTATACCAGGGCCTTAATGCTTGATACATGCCAGTACAAACCGAAGAATCTGGTTGGGGGCATGATACAGGATGATACATATGACTGGATTGAGGAACAGATGGAGGAGGCCTGGAATCTGGGGATGAATGTGATCCCTGTAGGCCACCATAACCTTCTTGATGAAAGTGAAGTATACTTACAGGACTGCACCATTGAACACAGTGAGCAGCTCATTGACCAGCTGGAAAGCTGGGATGTTCCCTTGTTTTTAAGCGGACATCTTCATGTGCAGCACTATATGAGATCACGCAGCGATTCCGGGATCTATGAGATCGTGACCAGTTCCTTATCCACGCCGCCCTGCCAGTATGGAATCTTATATTATGGTGACGACGGAAGCTTCCGTTACCATACAAAGTCCCTGGATATGAAGGATTGGGCTAAAAAGACGGAAAGTACTGACAAAAATCTCTTGAATTTTGATGAGTTTGGAAAGAAATTCTTAAGCAAGGTGTTTTACAATCAGGCTCAGGATGAATTTAAGAGGCTTGATACACTGAATGGACTGACCAAATCACAGAAGGATCAGATGGCAAAGGTTTATGCGGAGCTTAACGCCGCCTGCTATGCAGGAAAGGTTACGGACATCAGGGATAAAGCTAAAGCTAAGGCCGGTTACAAGATGTGGGAGGAAGAAGGGTATCCAAGCATCTTAGCTCAATATCTGGAATGGATCACTGCGGATGGGACAAAGGACTATAATGTATTGAGTCCAGAATGACAGGAAAGTAGCAGGGAGCAGTTCTTTTTTATTTCACTGAAAGATATAATTCATTAAGAAGATGAATCAGGTAGAAAATGTGAAATTAAAGAAGTGGGAACCCCTCATGGCGTTGGTTTTGCTGGTGCTGGTATATGTGATATCAAGTCAGGCAGGAAAGATGGCGGCAGGGGTCAATGCAAAAGCCGGTAAAGAAAAACCTGTGGTCGTCATTGATGCGGGACATGGAGGAAATGATCCGGGAAAGATCGGCATTGACGGAACCCTGGAAAAGGATATAAATTTGCAGATTGCGAACCGGTTAAAGAAATACCTGGAAGCTTCTGATGTGAAAGTGGTTCTGACCAGAGAAAATGACAACGGATTGTATTCCGAAAGGGACAGCAGAAAAAAGATGGCGGACATGAGCAAACGCTGTGAGATCATCAATGATGTAAGCCCGGCACTTACCGTCAGCATCCATCAGAACAGCTATCATCAGGAGAACGTTTTCGGAGGACAGGTATTTTACTATAAAAAGTCCGATAAGGGAAAAGAACTGGCAGAGATTTTACAGAGCCGGTTTGATTATGTTCTGGGAGAGAAGAATACCAGACTGGCAAAGCCCAACGATAACTACTATCTGCTTTTACATGTGCGGACCCCGATCGTAATCGTGGAATGCGGTTTTTTAACCAATTGGAAAGAATCTGCTCTTTTAAATTCCCCCGATTACCAGGATCGGCTGGCCTGGACGATCCACATGGGGGTAATGGAGTATTTGAATGGAAGATAAGGGATATATAGGAATTAAGGGACTGTTGCAAAATAGATGAGAAATCATCTATGGAGCAGCAGTCCCCTTTTGTTTGTTTACCCGTTTGGGGGCGGCGCAGCTGTCACGGATGGCAATGTAAAATGGTAAGTCGATTTTAATTGGGAGACGGTGGCCTCCCTCAATGCGGTCAATCAGGATTTTCGCCGTCATCTGCCCCATCTCTTCCACAGGAATATGAACCGTGGTGAGCATGGGAGTTAAGTACTGGGCAGTATCGATATCATCGATACTGATGACCGAGATATCCCCGGGAATATGAAGTCCTGATTCGTGAAAGGCTTTCATGGCTCCGATGGCCGTGATATCGTTGCTGCAGAAATAAGCGGTAGCGTCACAGCCTGCTTCTAAAAGGCGCTTTGCTCCCTGATATCCTCCCTCAGAGGAGAGGGCCACGTTGGCAATGTATTCCTTTCGCAGGGGAAGCCTGCCTGCCTTTAATCCGGCGCAGTATCCGGTGTAGCGGTTTTCAGCTTTGGTTTCTCCGATGTATGCGATTTTCTGGTGCCCCAGGCCGGTTAAATAGCTGGTGGCAGCAAGGGCGGCCTGATGCCCGTCACAAATGATCTGGTCATATTTTGCCTCCAGATTGTTTAAACCCGTATAGGCCAGGCAGTTGAAATACTTTTTTAAAAGGCCAAGAAGCTGTTTATCACAGCGTCCTAATATGACCACGCCGTCTACGTGGTTGTCAGTAATCAGCCGGAAGGTGCCAGGATGGCTGATATCAAAGGAAGAAAAGGAATACTTTAGTACATAGTTTCGTTTGAAGGCCTCCTGCTCAATACTCCGGGCAAGGGAAGAGAAAAACAAGTCAGTTACCGTATCCGTGGTCCGGGCAAACAGACAGGCAATGGAACGGGAGGAGGCTGATGCCGCTTTTTTTTCTCCAAGCTTTAAGGTGCGGGCTGTGGGATTGGGGGTGTATCCGGTCCGGCGGACGATTTCCCATATCCGATCCTGGACTTCTTTGCTGGCGGCTCCGGGAGTGTTATTGTTCACGACTCTGGATACGGTGGAAATAGACACGCCGGCTTCTTCCGCTATTTCCTTTAATGTCATAGGTTACCTCCGGAAAAAGATATTTTCTTGAATGTTATTATAAACCATGATGAATAAAAACAGTATATCATAAAACCCAAACGTTTGGGTAAAATTTACACAAATCCAGGAAAGAATATGGTACGCTGATAACATAGGAACGGGAGACCGGCGGATTAAATTATGACACAGTGAAATGACTTTTAATAAGGAGAGTGGACCAAATATATGAATGGCAATGTTCTGGTGGTACATGGAGGCGGCCCTACTGCGGTAATCAATTCATCTCTTTACGGCGTGATCAAAGAGGCCAAGGAAAGCAAAAAGGTTGATAAAGTATATGCCGCCTTGGGAGGCAGCGAAGGGATTTTAAAAGAGAATTTTCTGGATCTCATGGAGTTTCCGGAGGAAAGGCTTAGGCTGCTTTTGGAAACCCCTGCCACAGCCATTGGTTCCTCCAGGTACGCGCTGGAGAAGGCGGATTATGAGGCCATGCTCGCCATATTTGAGAAATATCATATCAGGTATGTGCTTCTTAATGGGGGCAATGGAACCATGGATACCTGCGGAAAGATTCATGAAGCCTGTAAAAAATCAGGAGTTACGGTGGTTGGAATCCCCAAGACCATTGACAATGATATTGCAATTACCGATCATACCCCGGGATTTGGCAGCGCTGCCAGATACATAGCGGCTACCACTGCGGAGGTGGGAATGGATGTAAAGTCTCTGCCCATCCACGTATGTGTCATTGAGGCCATGGGAAGAAATGCAGGCTGGGTCACTGCGGCTTCAGCCCTTGCCCGCAAAAAGCCGGGAGATGCGCCCCATCTGATTTATCTGCCTGAGCGTCCGTTTAAGGAAGAGGAATTTTTAGCGGATGTGAAGAAGCTTTATGAAGAAAAGGGCGGTGTGGTCGTGGTTGCCAGCGAAGGCTTAAAGGGGGAAGATGGAAAGCCAGTGGTTCCCCCTATCTACAAGACCGGGCGGGCAACCTATTACGGAGATGTAAGCGCCTATCTTGCCAATCTGGTGATTCAGAAGCTGGATATTAAGGCCAGAAGCGAAAAACCTGGAATCTGCGGACGTTCTTCCATTGCATGGCAGTCCCCGGTTGACCGGGAAGAAGCGGTTCTTGCAGGGCGGGAAGCCTTAAAAGCTGCCATGGAAGGCCACGGCGGAGTGATGATCGGCTTTATCCGGGAGGACAGGTTGGATGGAGAATACTGCATCCATATGGAACGGATCCCCATTGAAAAGGTCATGCTCCATGAAAGAGCCATTCCGGAAAGCTTTATTAATTGGCGGGGAAACGACGTGACCGATGATTTTATAAAATGGTGCCGTCCTCTGATCGGCCCGGAACTAAGGGATTTCATAGATTTTCATGAAAATATATAAAATTGGTGAAATACAAATAAAAAAGGGAGGATAATGAAAATGAAGCATATTTTTTTAAATTTAAAGCGGTTTGATATTCCACGGGAAAAGGGCGGCGTGAATTCCATAGCTCCTATCCGGGAGTGGGGAAGCTATATTGTATCAAACACCCAGGAAGCCTTAAAAACATATGAGAATGATGATGTGGAGTTTGCCATGTATTTTCCTGAAGCCCATTTGATCCCGGCGGCAGGTGCCTTAGGGGAAAACAGCCCGGTGAACATCGGATGCCAGGGTGTCTACCGTGAGGATACCGCAGCCGGCGGAAATTTTGGGGCTTTTACAACAAACCGCACGGCAAACGCGGCAAAAGCCATTGGCTGTACCACCACGATCATAGGCCATTGCGAGGAAAGAAGGGACAAGGCAGGGATTCTTTCGGAAGCTGGAGTGACCGATCCCCATGCGGTCAACCGCCTGCTGAATCAGGAGGTAGGACAGGCTCTTAAGGCAGGACTGTCCGTGCTTTACTGCGTTGGGGAAACTGCAGAGGAGCAGCCCCGCTGGCAGGAGGTATTAAGGGAGCAGCTTGAGACCGGATTATTTGGTGTGGACACTTCAAGAGTAGTCATCGCCTATGAGCCGGTATGGGCCATTGGACCGGGGAAAACTCCGCCGGATAAGAATTACATAGCTAAGAACGGCTCGTATATCAAAGAAGTGACTGGAGGACTTCCGGTAGTCTACGGTGGAGGATTAAAGGCTGACAATGCACAGATGCTGGCTTCCATTCCAGTCATTGACGGGGGACTGATCGCCCTGACCAGATTCCAGGGGGAAATCGGCTTTTATCCTGAGGAATATTTAGAGATTATAGGAGCCTATTTAGGAAAATAGGGTATGAATCATTCGTATACAATATTGGCGAAAAGGAGAAGTGTAAGATGAATGTAGCATTAGAGTATGGACAGGGAACTGTAAACGTAACATTGCCGGATACTGCGGATATATTTATTCCGGGGGAGACTGTTCCGGATCCGCCTTATATTCCGGAGGATCAGCTGGAGGAAAAGACCCTTGAATCCTTACGAAACCCCATGGGCATGGAGCCGCTTTCAAAACTGGCTCACAAGGGCTCTAAAGTAACCATTGTATTTCCCGACCGGGTAAAGGGAGGAGAACAGTCCACCTCTCACAGGAAAATTTCCATAAGACTGATTTTAAAAGAACTATATGATGCGGGCGTGGAAAAGAAGGACATCCTTTTGATATGCTCCAACGGTCTCCACAGGAAGAATACGGAAAAGGAGATCAGGGCCGTGCTTGGGAACGAGCTGTTCCATGAGTTCTGGTACACCCATCAGATCATCAACCATGACAGCGAGGATTACGATCATCTGGTGGATCTTGGCACAACGGACCGGGGCGATCCGGTTCTGATGAACAAATACGTGTACGACAGTGATGTGGCAATCCTTATCGGGCACACCCAGGGAAACCCATACGGCGGTTATTCAGGCGGCTATAAGCACTGTTCGACAGGAATCACCCACTGGCGCTCCATTGCCTCCCATCACGTGCCGGAGGTCATGCACCGGGCGGACTTCACTCCTGTAAGCGGAAAATCCCTTATGAGGACAAAGTTTGACGAGATCGGGCAGCATATGGAAAAATGCATGGGAAAGAAATTTTTCTGCTGTGATGCGGTTCTGGATACAAAGTCCCGCCAGATCGAGATTAACAGCGGGTATGCGGCTGTGATGCAGCCCCACTCCTGGATTACGGCTGATAAACGAACGTACGTGCCATGGGCAGAAAAGAAATACGATGTAATGATTTTTGGCATGCCCCAGTTTTTCCATTACGGGGATGGGATGGGGACCAACCCCATCATGCTGATGCAGGCCATTTCCGCCCAGGTGATCCGCCATAAGAGGATCATGAGCGATAACTGCGTCATCATCTTCACCTCCACCTGCAACGGATATTTCCATGATGAGCTTTGGCCGTATTTAAAAGAAATGTATGAGATGTTCCAGCATGATCAGATGAATACTCTGCCGGATATGAACCGTTACGGAGAGTATTTTGCCACCGATGAAGAGTATATCAGGAAATACCGTTACTGTAACGCTTTTCATCCCTTCCACGGGTTCTCCATGATCAGCTGCGCCCATGTTGCTGAGATGAATACCTCCGCCATTTACTTATGCGGAGCCCAGGAGCCTGGTTATGCCAGGGGCATGGGATTAAAGACCAGAGCTACGGTGGAAGAGGCCCTGGAAGATGCAAAGAAGAAATTTGTGGGAGCAAATCCTAACATCCTGGTGCTGCCCCAGACCTTCAAGCTGAGTGCCGTCCATCTGATGATGAAGGAGGAAACTCCTGGCGGAAAAGGGCATGAAGACTGCGGATGTATGGCCCATCATCATAAATAAGGGAGGAATTCACATGAGGCATGAATATTACGGATATGAAAAGGAAGCCCTTTTAAAGAATCCAAAAATGAGATTGTTTTGTATGAAGGATAATAGTGAGGTGTTCCGGCAGATGGCTGAGCAGATGGGGGAAGAGATAAAAAGCCATAATGCCAGGGGAGAAAAGACCGTATTCATCTGCCCGGTAGGACCGGTTGGCCAGTATCCTTATTTTGTGGAAATGGTGAATGAGGAAAATATAAGCTTAAAGAATGTTTGGTTTATAAATATGGACGAATATCTGGATGAAGAAAAAAGGTGGATCTTAGCAGATCACCCCTTAAGCTTTCGGGGATTTATGGACAGAAACGTTTATTCCAGAATCATACCGGAGCTTATCATGCCGCAAGAACAGAGAATTTTCCCGGACCCTGATAACCTCTCTTATATTCCGGAGCTTATTGAAAGGCTTGGAGGAGTGGACATGGTCTTTGGAGGCATCGGCATTAACGGCCATGTGGCGTTTAACGAGGCGGATGGAACCTTAAGTGAAGAGGAATTTCTGGCCCAGAAGACAAGGGTCTTAAAAATAAGTCCGGAAACCAGGGCGGCCAATGCCATCGGTGATTTTAACGGGGCGTTGGAGGATATGCCTTCTTACTGCGTCACAGTCGGCATCCATGAGATTGCACATGCGGGAAAAATCCGTTTGGGCTGCTTTCGAAACTGGCACAGAGCCGTGGTACGGAGGGCCGGATACGGTGAGCCAACCCCGGAATTTCCTGTAAGTCTTTTACAAGACCATCCGGATATCACCCTTACGTTTACGGAATTCGTAGCAGCCTTAACCGACTGATCATCTTTGAAGACGGGAGAAACAGATGAGCTTAATACCATTGAGACCTCTTATGGAGGCCTCCATAAAATATGGCTTTGGTCAGGGCGGCTTTAACGTGAATGCGGTCGCCCAGGCCAAAGCAGTAATAGAAGTACATGAAATGTTCCGTTCCCCTGCCATTTTACAGGGGGCGGATCTGGCAAATGGATTCATGGGAGGACGCATTGATTTTCTCAATGCAACTCTGGAGGATAAAAAGGCCGGGGCAAAAAATATAGGAAATGCAGTAAAAAAATATGGCCTGGATTCTGAAATCCCTATTGTCCTCCATTTAGATCACGGCAGAGACTTTGATTCCTGTGTGGCTGCCATGGAAGGAGGTTATACTTCCGTAATGATTGACGGTTCTTCTCTGCCTTTTAAAGAGAACATTGAACTTACCAGGGAAGTAGTAAAGTATGCCCATGGCAGAGGAGTCAGCGTAGAAGGGGAACTGGGAGTGCTTGCCGGCGTGGAGGATCACGTATTTTCTGATTCTTCTACTTATACCAATCCATTGGATGCGGTGGAATTCTTCCAGAAAACAGGTGTTGACGCCCTTGCAGTTTCCTATGGCACCATGCACGGGGCATCTAAGGGAAAGGATGTAAAGCTGCGTAAGGAGATTGTTATTGCCATCAGGGAATGCATGAATCATCTGGGGATTTTCGGCGCTCTGGTTTCCCATGGCTCCTCCACCGTGCCGAAATACATAGTAGATGAGATCAATGGCCTTGGAGGAAAGCTGTCCAACACCGAAGGCATATCCATGGAACAGCTTACGGCAGCCATTGGAGCAGGGATCAATAAGATTAACGTGGATACGGATATCCGTCTTGCTGTTACCAGGAACATGAAGGAATTCTTTGAAAAGTATCCGGAAAAGAGGAGCAGCGGGTCAATCGGCGCCATCTATGAGCGGCTGGAGACAATGAAGGAAGCTTTTGATCCCAGGGTATTTTTACCTCCAATCATGGATACGGTGATGTACGGCACCATCCCCGATGAAGATGTAGCTGCCATTGTGGACTGCGTGGAGCGGGGAGCAAAGGAAGTGGTAGGGACCCTGATCGTAAAGTTCGGTTCCTATGGTAGGGCCCCGCTGGTTGAGTGTGTGACCCTTGATGAGATGGCAGAGCGTTACAAGAAAATTGATAAATGGCTGTAAAGAAAAGCCGGTTCAGAGATAGATCTGGATCGGCCTTTTTGAAATGGAGGGAAGACATGAATGTTACGATTGATTTGAAAAAAGCAGAAACATATTTTGAGGAAGAGGATTTTAAGGTCAGCCGGAAAAAGGCAGGAGAGACTTTGAGCAGGCTGCTCACCATGGAGGACCATGATAAAGTTCTGGGCTGGGTTTCCCCGTCCATACCGGAGGAAGAGCTGGAGGCAATAAAGGCAAAAGCAGAGGAGATCAAAAAAGAGGGAGACCTTTTTGTCCTTGTGGGAGTAGGGGGGTCCAACCAGGCTGCCAGGGCTATGACCACGGCCCTGGCAGACGGGAAGGGGCCGGAGATCCTTTATATGGGAAATACGCTGTCCTCTTATTCTGTCAGCAAAATGCTGAAGCGGCTGGAGGGACGGAACGTCTATATCAATGTCATTGCCAAGAATTTTGAGACACTGGAACCGGGAAGCCATTTCCGCATCCTGCGCCAGTGGATGAAGAAGAGGTATGACAGAGAGGAGATGGCAAAGCGGATCATTGTGACTGGTTCAAAAGGTTCCCGGCTGGAGGAGATAGCAATAGAAAACGGTTACCTGTTTCTTTCCTTTCCCTCAACGGTGGGAGGGCGGTACTCTGCATTTTCTCCGGTCTGCCTGCTTCCCATTGCGGCGGCAGGGCTTGATCCGGACAAGTATCTTGCCGGGATGAAGAGGGCCGCAGAGAACTGCCGGGCCAATCCATCTTCCAATCCGGCGGTACTTTACGGGGCGGCCAGAAACCTGTTATATGGAAAGGGATATGATATTGAGATGCTGGTGTCCTTTGAACCGCGGTATTCTTATTTAACAAAATGGTGGGTGCAGCTTTTTGGAGAGAGTGAAGGAAAGGAAAAAAGGGGAATCTTTCCTTCCTCAGCAATTTATTCGGAGGACTTACATTCCATCGGCCAGTATATGCAGGAGGGAAGACGCAGCCTGATAGAGACCTTTGTCTCAGCAGATAATCCCGGCGCAGATNNTGAGCCTGATCCGGAATTTGGGGACGGATTTGACTATCTGGATGGCATGGATTTTCACCAGATGAACAAGGCGGCTGAGGAGGCTACCCTGAACGCCCATTGGAGGGGAGGGGTGCCCTGCCTCCGTTTTCTGACAAAAGATATTTCAGAGGAAACCTTTGGAGAACTGTTTTATTATTTTATGATGGCATGCGGGATTTCAGGAACCATGATGAACATAAACCCCTTTGACCAGGAAGGAGTGGAGGAATATAAGAGGAGCATGTTTGCCGCTCTGGGAAAAAAGGTATGATAAAAAATCCCCCTCCCCAGACCTCTTTTTTGGGTGTAAACTACAGATGATAAAACATTAAGGAAAGACAGAGAGGGAAATGGTAAGCATGAGCAGTAAAAAAAAGAAAAGTATGTTAAACCGCATTCCTGCAAAGCTATGGATGCTGCTGTCCATCCTGGCAGCATTTCTGCTATGGATCTTCATAGCGTCTACGGATGCAGGCGGAGTCANNAAGCCGTGGGAAGTAATATCCAAACTGGCGGGAAAGCTTCAGGACGGAACCTTGTGGCCCCATATTTATATCAGCCTGTTCCGGGTAATCGCAGGTTTTCTCTGCGGCTTCATCGCATCGGTTCCCATTGCATTTCTTATGGGCTGGTACACGCCGTTTCGGAACCTGGTGGCGCCCTGGATCCAGTTCGTGAGAAATATTCCTCCGCTGGCCTATATTCCCCTTGTCATTGCGGGAGCAGGAGTGGGGGAAAAGGCAAAGATCATCGTGATATTTATCGCTTCTTTCCTTGTACTGGTGGTCACCATTTACCAGGGCGTCTGCAATGTGGATGTGACCTTGATTAAGGCGGCAAAAGTACTTGGGGCTACTGACCGGGATATATTCTTTCAGGTAGTCATACCGGCTTCCACGCCCTTTATCCTGGTGGGGGCCAGGCTTGGGCTTTCTGCTTCTTTAACCACCCTGGTGGCGGCAGAGCTGACAGGAGCGTCTAAGGGGCTTGGAATGATGATCCAAAAGGCACAGGGCTATTACGATATGGCGACCGTACTTATGGGAATCCTGATTATCGGCGTGATTGGCCTTACCTTTGAACAGATAGTACGATACTTGGAAAGGAAGTTGACCGGATGGCAGGAGACAATGCAGCAGTAAAAGTAAAAATCGATCATGTGGTGAAAACATATAATACACGCAAGGGAGAGATGACAGCCTTAAACGGAGTCAGCCTTGACATAAAAGAGAATGAGTTTATCTGTGTGGTAGGCCCATCGGGCTGCGGAAAGTCAACTCTGCTCAATATTATCGCCGGACTTTTGGAGCCAACATCAGGAAGCGTGTACGTGGATGGCAAAGGGGTGGAGGGCCCGGGACCGGAGCGGGGGGTAGTGTTCCAGCAGTATGCCTTGTTTCCATGGCTCACGGTACTTAAAAATGTGGAATTCGGCTTAAAGCTTAAAGGGGTTAAAGGGGAGCAGGCCAGGGAAGAAGCCATGAAATATTTAAAAATGGTGGATTTAGAACCTTTTGCGGGAGCCTATCCCAAGGAACTGTCAGGCGGAATGAAGCAGAGGGTCGCCATAGCCAGAGCCTATGCGGTGAATCCCCAGGTGCTTCTCATGGATGAGCCTTTTGGAGCCCTGGATGCCCAGACCAGGACCCAGCTTCAGTCAGAGCTTTTAGCCACCTGGCAGAAAGAGCGTAAAACCTGTTTTTTTATCACACATGATGTGGACGAGGCCATTATTCTGGCTCAAAAAGTTATCATTATGAGCGCCAGGCCAGGGCGGATTAAGGAGATTGTGGAGATCGGAATCCCATATCCCAGAACCCAGGAAACAAAGATGACACAGGAGTTTTTAGAATTAAAAAATTATATATGGTCCCAGGTGTATCAGGAATATTTAGAGATCAGGAAATAGGAGGAGAAAGGAATGAAAAAAAGAATTTCGTTACTTATGGGGATGGTAATGACGGCAGCGGCTTTAACCGCATGCACTGGCGGAGCAAAGACGCCTGCAACTACGGCAGCGCAGACAAAAACAGAGGAGACGAAAGCAGAGGAAACAAAAGCAGAAGAAACCAAGGCTGAGGAAACAAAAGCTCAGGAGATCACAAAGCTCCGGATCGCCTATATGCCCAATATGGGAAGCGCTTCTCTGGCCGTTACGGCAAGGGAAAAAGGCTATTTTAAGGAAATGGGTCTGGAAGTGGAGATGGTGGAATTTCAGGGAGGGCCTGCCGAAATTGCAGCCATGGCTTCCGGTGATATTGATATTTCCCAGATCGGACACGGGGCCCATGCTCTTTGCGCATCGGGGGAAGCAGTGATCTTCCAGATTGACTGCACCAGCCTGGCCGATGCCGTCATCGGCAATAAGGCAAAAGGGATCAATACCATTGAAGACTTAAAGGGCAAGAAGGTGGCCGTTACCAGCGGAACATCTGCGGAAATCATTCTGAACCTGGCTCTTAAGTCTAAGGGAATGACGACAGATGATGTTGAACTGGTGGAAATGGATGCCAACGGCACCGTATCTGCCGTAATCAGCGGCAATGTGGATGCATGTGCCACCTGGTCACCGGGCACCGGAACCATCATGAAAGCCCTTGGAGACAACGGAATTATGTTAGCCAATAATCAGGATTATTTAGACCAGGTCACATTTCCTTCCAGCTTTATTACTACTCAGAAATATGCCGATTCCAACCATGATGTTTTGGTGCGCTTTGCCAGAGCTCTTCAAAAAGCCGGGGATTACCGGGCGGAGCATATCGATGAGATCGCAAAGCTGGTAGCAAAGCAGTGTGAGGTTGATGAAGCCACCATGCTGGCAACCACCGAGGAAGGAAACTGGCTGACCGGAGAATTTGTAGGAAAAGCCCTGGCGGACGGAACCATCAAATCCTATTATGAGAACCAGCAGAAGGTGTTCTTAGACGCAGGCCGCCTGGAGAAGCCGGTAGATGTAAACAATTATGTTCTCTTTGATATCATGCAGGAAGCATATGATGAAAACCACAAATAATCGGTAATATCCGATTGACATGGAGGTATCCGGGAATAACAGGACACCTCCATTTGCGGCGTACTGAGATTTCAAATGATTCAGGAGGAAAGTTATGCTGTTTGTTGTATTGTTCTTTATTTTATCCTCCTCTATAGCGATTTTTTTCCTTAGAAGAGATAAACAGACCAAGCTGATGCTGGGACTTTGCGTCAGCTTGGTCTGCATGTTTATCGGAATTATCATTTACTTGTCAAAGACAGGCGGGCTGCAGACAGGGCAGAAGTTCTTCTTATTTTTTGATCTCAGAATTCAAAGAAAATTGTCTTATATGATATTTCCATTAAGGAAGCTGGGGTATATGATCGCTATGGGAAGAACCCTGTTTCCGGGATTTCTGCTTATGCTGGCCTTTGATTATTCCATGATTCCCTGGATCCTGCGGAGCAAATCCAGGCATATCCTGATTATGGTGCTGCCCTGTATGACACTGATTCTCTACTATCCCTCCCTATTTTTAGGGCTTGCCAAAATGGGAAAATGGCTTCAGTTCCTAGTTATTAATTTCACAATNNGATCGCCTGTTATCTGGCGGCGGCTCTGTGGCTTCTGATTCATGAATACAAAAGCATTACCATCCCCTACTGCAAAAGACAGTTTCGTTATATAATGGTGTTTCTGATCTGTATGGGATTCATGTACTGTTTTTATTTCCGCCAGGATCCGATTCAGGTATATCAGATGTATTCCGCAGAGTATATGCGCTATGGCGGGCTTCTTTATTCTACAACGGCAAGCGGAGCCGTCAGCCGGTGGATGGTACTGTCGGTGTTTACCACGCTGTTTGGAATTCTGGGATTTTTAAGCCTTAAATCCTATACGGTTATGGAGCATGAGGAGACCAGGGGAGATGTTATCATCCAAAAGAAGATGGACATGGCAAGCAAAGGCCTTTCCGTGTTTGTCCATGGCATGAAGAATCAGTTGTTGTCCAACCGGGTCATCCAGGAAAGGATCAGAGAGGAACTGGAAAAGTCCGATCCTGATAAGGAGAAGCTCCTGGAATATTCCCGTATGCTTGAAACAATCAATCAGAATATGATAATCAGGATGGAAGAATTATATAGGAGCATTAAATCCAATTACATGACTCTGGTGCCAACGGAAACATCAGAAGTGGTCCGTAAGGTTCTGGACCGCTTTCATGAGAAATATCCGGATGCAGCGGTGGAAACGGTGATAGAAGCCAGAACATTGATCCTGGCGGACGCCGTGCATTTGAGCGAAGCCCTGTATAACCTGGCGATCAATGGCTATGAAAGCATTCTGGAATCCGGTAAGCAGGAAAAGCATTTAAGCATAAAGGCACATCATGAACGGCTGTATGTGACCTTTGAAATCCAGGATAATGGAAGGGGCATGTCCAGACAGGTACAGAAGAAAATATTTGATCCGTTCTATACCAGCAAGAATACCAATAATAACTGGGGACTTGGGCTATATTATGTGAGACAGATCATAAAGTACCACTTTGGAATGCTGAAGCTGGAAAGTACGGAGGGAGAAGGGACAACCTTTTTTGTCGCAATACCGAAATGTAAAAACCAGGATGAGTAAGGAAGGGAGAATAAGATGATAAAGGTGCTGATCGCAGAGGATTTTACCATACTTTGTGATGATTTAAAAAAGCAGCTGGAGAGGGATGAAGAGATAAAGGTAATAGGCTGCGCTTCCACTGGAAAGGAAATAGTGGAAATGGCTCTGGAAATGGATGCAGATGTGATTTTAATGGACATTGAGATGGAAACCATGAATGCCGGGATTCTGGCATCCGAGCGCATCCGGGATATAAAGCATGACCAGAAGATCATCTATCTGACCGTTCACGAGACCGAGGACATCATTATTACTGCTATGGGAACCGGGGCTGTGGATTATGTTGTGAAAGGCGGAGCAATAGAAAATCTGATAGAACATGTTAAAAATGCCCACATGGGAAAACCGGTGATGGAAGCAAGAGTGCAGAAAACCATTATGAACGAATACAAAAGGCTGCAGCGTTCGGAGCGGAGCCTCCTGTATTTCATTAATAATGTTTCCCAGCTGACTGCCGCGGAACGGGAGTTGGTGAAACTTCTTTTGGAGGACAGAAAAATAAAGGAAATTGCAGGGATCCGCTGTGTGGAAGTCATAACCGTCAAGACCCAGATAAAAAGCCTTTTGAGAAAATTTGGCTGCAGCAGGTCAAAGGAGATCGTCTNNGAGTAATACGGGAAATAGCAGAAGTTCACAACGGGGATGTGGCCGTTGTTTATGATATGGAAGGAAAGCTGGTGGTTCCGGGATTTATAGATATACATACCCACGGAGCCGCAGGGGTCGATGTGAACACGGCAACAGCGGAGGATTATGAAACAATCTGCCGCTTTTTTGCCGCTCAGGGGACAACTGCCTGGCTGGGTTCGGTGCTTACGGATACAAGGGAGCAGACCCTTTGGTGCATAGAAGAGTATAAAAAATGGAAAAACCGGGAGCATCAGGGAGCGGAACTTTTAGGAATCCACTTAGAAGGCCCTTTCCTGTCACCGGAATATAAGGGAGCCATGCCAGAGCACCTGCTTCGGAAAGGGGATTTAGAGCTCATAAAGGAATACCAGAAAGCGGCGGAGGGTGATGTCAAATATATCACATTGTCACCTGAGACAGAGGGTAATATCCCCATGATCCCGGAATTAAAGAAGCTTGGAATCCAGGTGGCCATCGGCCATTCCGGAGCAGATTACGATACGGCGTGTGCGGCCATTGCGGCGGGAGCCAGTGGAGCTACCCACACGGGAAATGCCATGAAGCTTCTGCACCAGCATTTTCCGGCGATCTGGGGAGCTGTGCTGGAGTCTGACAAGGTATTTTGTGAAATCATCTGTGACGGACGTCATCTCCATCCCGGAACGGTCCGGCTGATTATCAAGACCAAGGGACTGGATCAGGTGGTAGCTGTGACGGATTCCATTATGGCGGCAGGGCTTCCGGATGGGAATTATAAGCTGGGAGTGAATGAGGTGGTTGTGGAAAACGGAGATGCCAGACTGGCTTGGGGTGGAAGCCGGGCAGGAAGCACTTTGACCATGGAAGGCGCTTTAAAGAATCTCCTGGAATATACGGGAAGGCCTCTTAGGGAAGTCCTCCGGCTTCTAACGGAAAATCCGGCAAGGCTGATAGGCGTTTATGACAGGATGGGTTCCATTGAGGAGGGAAAAGAAGCGAACCTGGTGGTACTTGATGAAACATGCAATGTTCTTAAGACATATGTACATGGAAGAGAATGCCGCTAATACCGGCGAGGAAGGATTTTGATAAAATGAACGGTTATTTGTATGGATTGTTTCTATTGATCAGTTTTGGCGCATCCATTGCAGGCGCTATCTGCGGAATCGGCGGAGGCGTTATCATAAAGCCCACATTGGATGCATTTGGGGTGTTAAGCGTATCTGCCATAAGCTTTCTGTCAGGTTGTACTGTGCTTGCAATGACCTGTTATTCTGTAATCAATGGGAAGATGAGCGGAGAGTCTCTGGTGGATATGAAGACGGGGACACCTCTTGCCATAGGGGCGGCCATTGGCGGAGTTGTGGGAAAGTCCATGTTCCAGGCAGTTTCTTCCCTGTCTGCAGACAAGGACATGGTTGGGGCTGTTCAGGCGGCCTGTCTCCTTGTGATTACTCTGGGAACGCTGATCTATACCATGAAAAAGGACAAGATCCATACTCATCATGTGACCCAACCGTTGATTTGCGTGCTGATCGGACTGGTGCTTGGGATCCTTTCTTCATTTTTGGGAATTGGAGGAGGTCNNAATCTGGTGGTGCTATTTTACTTTTTTTCCATGGATACGAAGGCAGCCGCCCAGAATTCCTTATACATCATCCTGTTTTCCCAGATCACAGGAACTTTGAATTCCCTGGTAACAGGAACGGTCCCGGAATTCTCCATCTGGCTATTGGTGCTCATGGTGATAGGAGGGATCTTAGGCGGGATGAGCGGCCGGGTGATCAATAAAAGGATCGACGTGAAGGTGGTGGATAAGCTGTTCCTTTTTTTGATGGTAGCCATCATTGGAATCAATTTGTATAATATTTATCAATTTATGTAAACCATCAGGGCTGTTGCGGATACGGTTCGTTTCAGCTCTTTTTGTTTCACTGAATCAGGAAAGGAGACTTTATGACAGGAATATTGGTTGTGGCCTTTTCAGCCTTACTTGGTGGTATCGTCCAGGCGGTAACAGGCTTTGGAGGGGCGATCATCATCATGATTTTTCTTCCCCTCATCCTGTCCATGAATGCAGCTCCCGCCTTAAGTGATGTGATTACCATGATACTGTCCTTTTCTATGTTCTGGCGGTACCGGAAGTCGGTAAGGATAAAGCCTATTCTCCTTCCCGCAGGAATCTATCTGGTGGCCAGTACCATTGTCATTCACTGGTCCGCTTATTTTGATGCCGGTAAGAGAAAAGGGATTTTTGGCCTGTTTCTCATAGGGCTGGCTGTTTACTTTTTCCTTTTTTCAGGGAAAGCCAGAGTAAAGCCGTCGATGTCAATGGGAGCGGCCTGCGGGCTGGCGGCCGGCATATGCGGCGGCTTTTTTGGGATCAGCGGACCGCCTATGAGCCTTTATTATCTGGCGGCCATGGAGACGAAAGAGGAGTATTTAGGGACATTAAATGCATTTTTTTCTATTACTGTGGTATTTAACATCATCGCCAGGGTCTCCAATGGATTCTTAACAGCGGATCTGGTTCCTTATATGGCCATTGGGATTGTGGCAATATTGGCAGGAAGTGTCTGGGGCAGCAAACTGGTGGCGCGGATCGACCGAAAGACTATGAGCATGTGCGTATATGGGCTCATGGCAATCGCCGGGATAGTAGCTATGTTGTAGGAAACATAAAAAATGGAAAGAGTGTTTGACATAACAATAAAAATGTGTTAAATACATAATATACACACGAGTTTATAGTGAGGAGACAGGATTATGGGTCAGAACGGCGAGCGGGTAACAAGGTCGGATGTGGCAAAAGCGGCAGGAGTCAGCGAGACGATCGTATCCTATGTGATGAATAACAACCGCTATGTGGCAAAGGAAAAAAGGCAGAGGGTAGAAGAGGCCATTGCTGCTCTTCACTACAGGCCCAATAACGTTGCACGGGCTTTGAAGGGAAAACGCAGTAATCAGCTTCTATTTATTGCGGATCAGATCACCAACGAGTATTTCAGCCGGATCGTCAGTGAGATGGATAAATACGCCTATGAGGCCGGATTTCTCATTTCTCTGTGCGCAAACCGGAATACGCCTGAATTTGTTTCCCAGATCATCAGCCGCCAGTATGACGGCATCATCATCAGCTCCATCAGCTTTCCTATGGAGTATGTAGAGTCCTTCAGCAAGGCAGGAATACCGGTTTTGATGTTTGAGCACAGTACCCATGACAAGCGTCCTGAGAATGTGGCGACCATTGCTTCCGGTCTGTATCCGGGAGCCAGAATGGCGGTTAGACATCTGATTGGCAGTGGAAGGAAGCATATTATTTACATTGACCGTATCAGCAAAAAAGGAAATATGAGCGGACCAACGGATCTGCGTCTTGGTGGATACCTTGACGAGATGAGGGAGAACGGACTTAGTGCCGGTGAAGATACGATCATTGCAGGCTGTCATTCGGAAGAGGAGCTGGGAGAGGAAGTTGTAAAATATTTAAAGGATCATAAGGAAACAGACGGAATCGTAGGGCGGAATGATATGGTGGCCTGTATTGCCATGTACACAGCTGTAGGCTGGGGAAAGAGGGTGCCTCAGGATATGGGCGTGGTGGGATTTGATAATTCCAGCATAAGCCAGTTTTGTTTTCCCAGGCTAACGACACTGGAAATGCAGCGGGAGGCCATAAGCAGGGCAGCCATTGATATGATGGTCCAGATGATCGGCGGAAAGCATCCGGAGAATGCAAAGTTTGAAACAAAGCTGATTGTAAGAGAAAGTACATAAGGTTTTATTGTGAAGGAGAAACGACAGGCTTATCCGGACGATGTACATACGAGTGTATAAAAAACCTTCCTATGACTGGTCCCTGATTAACACCATTTCCATTGTGGGCACCATCCCAATGGTGGTGATATTTTTCTTCTTCCAGAAATATATGGTCAAGGGCCTGGTAGCGGGTGCAGTAAAAGGATAAAAAAGGAGAAAAAACCATGCTTGTAACAAACAAAGAGAATTTAATGAAGGCAGCAAAGTCAGGGTATGCCATCCCGGCTCTCAATACCCAGGGAGGAAATTATGATATCATCTGGGCTGCCTGCCGGGCGGCGGAGGAAATGAGATCTCCTGTCATACTTGCCCACTACGTATCCACAGGGGCCTATTCCGGCCACGACTGGTTTGTAGAAGTCTGTAAGTGGTGTGCGGGCAAGGTTTCTGTTCCGGTATCCNNATTCATCTGGATCATGGCGGGGATTTTGATATCTGCATGGAGGCACTGAAGCTGGGCTTTACATCCTTGATGATAGACGGCTCTGAAAAGCCTGTAAAGGAAAATGCGGTTATGACCAACGAGGTATTAAAGGTAGCTAAGTGTTTTGGAGTGCCGGTGGAAGCCGAAATCGGAGAGCTTTTACGCCTTGATAACCTGGGAGAAGTGTTGGAAAATAAGAATATTGTGAATCCTGAAGAGGTAAAGGCATTTTTAGAGCTGTGCCGGCCCGATTCCCTGGCAATCGGCATCGGCAATGCCCACGGATATTATAAGGGAGAACCGGACATCCATCTGGAGGTTTTAGAGGCAGTGAGGAAGTTTACGGATATCCCTCTGGTTCTTCATGGATGCACCGGAATGAAAGAAGATACCATCAGAGAGGCCATTAAGCTGGGAGTGGCGAAAATTAATTTCGGCACGGAAATCCGCTATCAATACGTAAACCACTATGAGGAAGGTTTAAAAAATATGGATCATCAGGGGCATTCCTGGAAGCTTTCCCAATATGCCAATAACAGGCTGACAGAGGATATTAAGGACATCATCCGCCTGGCAGGGGCAGAAGGAAAAGCCTGATTCACTTTAGAATAAATGAACAGTATGAGAGGAGTCTTGACATGGAAAAGAAAAACAGCCAGTTAACTTACAGCGAGGTATATAAACAGCCCGAGTCCTTTGAAGCGGTCAATAAGTCATTGGAGGATATTTACAGAGTCTTGGATCAGGCGTTTGCAGAGGAATATGACGAACTGATCTTTACCGGCTGCGGCACCAGCTTTTATCTGGCCCAGGCTGCAGCCCATGCCTTTTCCACTTATAATGCCATTCCGGCTAAGGCCATGTGCTGTTCCGAGCTTTACTACTTCCCGGAGACCTTTGTGAGAAACAGAAGAGTTCTGGTTCTTCCCATCACCAGGAAAAGCTATACCACTGAGGTACGTATGGCGATTGACAAGGTGAGAAGCTTTCCCGGGGTAAGAACCCTGGCCATCACCTGTGATAAGGACAGTGCGGCCTATAATGATTTTATGATCCTGTCTCCGGATACTGCCGAGGACAGCGTAATCATGACCCGTTCCTTTACCAGCATGGTTTATTTATCAGTGGTCATGGCCATGTATGTGGGAGGGAAAAAGGATGAAGTGGGTGCAATGGCAGGCTATGGGAACAATGCAAGGGATGCCCTTGGGAAAATGGATGCCCTGGCAAAGAAAATCATCGGTGAAAATGAACATTTAAACCTGTTCATTACCCTGGGGCAGGGCATTTACTACGGGGTTGCCAATGAGTGCATGAACAAGATAAAGGAAATGGGAATCTCGAATTCAGAGGCCTATTACAGCCTGGAGTACCGCCATGGTCCCATGAGCCTGGTGGATGAGAATACACTGGTCCTTTTCTTAAGCCATTCGGAAACCGTGGAAGAGGATGCAAAGCTTTTGGCCCAGATGAAGGGATATGGTGCGGTAACGGCGGCAATCGGAAATACTGCTTCTGTGGATATGAAAGAGGCAGATTATTGCCTGGATCTGCCCTATGGGTATAATGACTTGCAGAATGCTGCGTTAATCGGATTTATCGGACAGTTTATCGGTTATTACATTGCTGAGAAAAAAGGCATTGACGCGGATCAGCCAAGACATTTGTCCCAGGCAATTGTTATCCAGTAATTTTGAAGTGTTCAGAGAGGTACAGGAACCCATAAAAAAGGGCTGCCCACGGCTGATTTTAATCAGACATCGGGCAGCTCTTTTCATGAAAACCTATTCTTCATTTATCAGTTGTTCCAGAAGATTTTTAGCCATGAGAATATCCTTTTTTTGTTCTTCGCCGGATATTTCCCGTTCTATGGTGATATCTCCGGCATATCCGATTTCTTTCAGCTTTGCCACAAAGGCGGGGTAATTCACTTTTCCCTCTCCAAGTGGAACCTCTTCACCGAGCATATGACCGTCCGTAGGATATTTTCCATCCTTTCCGTGAATCCCCATCACGTATTCCCCGAATACTTCCAGGGCGTCTGCCGGGTTGGCTTTGCCGTACATGATTAAATTGGCAGGATCCAGGTTAATTCCCACATTGCCCTTTCCTGTTTCCTTTTCGATATCCTGTATGGCTCTTTTTAATGTGACCGGGGTTTCCTGTCCTGTCTCAAAAAGGAAATTCTGCTGATTCTTTTTACACTGCCTTACCAGCGTTTTTAAGCATGTCAGGACGCCCGGGTAATTGGGATCGTAGGGATTTTCCGGCATGTAGCCCACATGGGTCGCCACATCCCGCACATGGATCATGGCTGCGAAATCAATTCCTTTTTCCAGCATCTTCATTCTCTCAAAACGGAATGCCTCAGGCACAAGGCCCAGGGTAAGCTGACCGTCATAGAAATCCCATACTTTTGGACCTTCCCATCCGCACCAGAAGGCGGTAATATCCACTTTATGACGGCTTGCTGCGGCATTTACTTTATCAGCAGTATTCTCATTCATCAATTCCTGGTCCCAGCACACCAACTGGCAGCTTTCCATGCCCATAGAGCGCAGCTCCGCAAATTTTTCATCCACATCCGTATCCCGGAAAAGTTCAACCATAACTCCGATTCTCATAGGAAATACCTCTCTTTCTTTTTATCAGCCCTTGNNCACAATATGCTTCTGCATGAAAACAAAGAAGATCAGGCTTGGGGCCATGGACATCACGATACCCGGAAGGGCGTGTTCCCAGTCCGCCGACTGGGCGGAAAACTGCATGTAAAGAGCATTCTGGATGTTCATTGCCCGGGCATTCCCTCCGACGATCAGTTGGTTAGTGATGATATCATTCCATGTGGCAAGTGTGTCCAGAACTACGACCGTGGTCAGGATGGGCTTTAGCAGCGGGAGAACGATGGTGAAATAGGTCCTCACCTTGGAAGCACCGTCAATACAGGCACATTCCTCCAGTTCAATGGGAACATTTTTTACGAACCCATGAATCANNGCCAGTGGTATACACAGCCCTGTACTTACCAGGATATACCCGATCTTATTCCCTGTCATGCCAAGGCTTGCCACCAGCCTGGTCAAAGTGATCATATAGGACTGGAAGGGCACCATCATAGGCATGATAATGAGTGCAAAGCACACCGTGGACAATCTACCCTTTGTCCTTGCCAGCTTATAGGCTGCCATAGGAGCCAGCAGTGCGATCACGCATACCGTACATGCCGTATACAGCAGGGTATTGCTGATGAGCAGCGGAAAGCGGAATTTTGTCCATGTCTCCATGTACATGTTCAGACTCCAGCTCTCAGGCAGGGCCAGGAACTTTTGAAGCATGTCGTTATAAGGTTTAAAAGAATTAATAAATATCAGAAGCAGGGGCATCAGCCAGAACACAGAACAGATAAACACAATAACGGAAAGCATGCTGAATTTTTTTATTTTTTTCATTACGCCTCTATCTCCTTACCTTTCGTTACCTTAAGCTGTACTGCAGTGATCATAAGCACGAAAACTACAAATACCAGTGACTTTGCGGTAGCCATTCCGTACCGGTTGTTGAAAAATGCTTCTTTATAGATGTTGTACGCTACGGAAACGGTGGAATTGGCCGGCCCGCCCTTGGTAAATACCATGATGACATCAAACAGCTTAAATGAGAATGTCAGGGAGGTAAGCATACAGATGGAAACCGCAGGCATGATCAAGGGAATTGTCACTCTTCTTAACACCTGGAATTTGTTGGCCCCGTCTATTTTGGCGGCCTCAATCAATTCCCTTGGTACGGAAATGATGCCGGCAATATAATTCACCATATAGAATCCCAGATTCTGCCACACGGTCATAATCACGACTACGAAAAATGCCAGCTTTGCCGAGCCCAGCCAGCTCCAGTGAAACACCTCCCAGCCGGTTGCCTGATACAGAGCCTCAAATCCGGGACCAAGAATGAATTTCCAGATCAGGCTGATGGCCGTCAGGCTTATGATATAAGGTATGTAATAAAATGCCCGCCCCACGCTAGAGCTTTTCTTTTCCTCCGCCATGACCAGGGCAACCGTCAGGGATATAATATTTACCGCCACTACATAAAACACTGAGAACTTTAGCGTAAATGCAGCACTTTTCCAAAACAGCGCATCGTTTGAGAATATATTAACAAAGTTCTGAAGTCCCACAAACTTCATGTCCTTACTGATCCCATTCCAGTCAAAGACAGAGTAGTACAGGTTCATCAGAAACGGTATATCTGTAGAAAACAGTACAAACGCTACCGCCGGAAATACAAACAATGCGAATATCAATAAATCTTTTGCTTTTCCTTTGTTTTTCACTTTCACGCCTCCTCAATTTCCGTTTCCGTCAGGCTCCGGTTTCTCAAACTGAGGGTTCAGTTTTTCTGGATCTGCCATCCCTTCTGGAACTCCTCTGTTGCCTGCTGTGCTGTCATATCGCCTATCATATCCGCCTGCTCCGGCGGCCCGACGATATCAGAATATCCCGTAGGCGCAATGGTGTGGATCCAGCCGTTTGTCTTTCCATTTTCTACGTATGCTGAAGCATCATTGGCAAGAGCACCCTTAACTTCCATGGTTGTCTTGGCTCCCGGAACGCCTCCTACGCCATCACACATCCATTTCTGGCCTTCCTCTGATGTGAGGATATATTCCAGATATTCTTTTGCAAGATCCAAATGCTTGGAATCCTTGTTCACGAGATAGGTCCAGTTGCAGGAAGACAGAAGTGTGGCATCTTCCGGATTATCACTTACCGGACAGGGAAGGAATGCCAGGCGGGCATCGGGGTTAAAGGAATCCAGGGTAGACTGGCACCAGTCGCCCATATGGATAATGGCTGCCTCTCCGTTTGCCAGCATATTTTCGCTTGTTTCCCAGTCGATTTCCAGCGGCTTATCAGGACCATATTTCACAGCAAGATCCAGGAAACGGAAGAGATTCTGGAAATTCTTCATATCCTTAAAGGCAAGTTCTCCGCTGTTTAATTTATCCACGACTCCCTTTGCATCCAGGGACTTATCCATCATAAAATGAGTGGAAAGGTGATGAAGGACCCATGTTTCCTTTGCTGCCAAAGCAAAAGGCGTGATCCCGGCCGCAGACAGCTTTTCACAGGCAGACTCAAGTTCATCCATAGTATCCGGAAGTTCTGTGATCCCTGCTTTTTCAAACAGCTCGATGTTATAGATCAGGCCTAAATTTTCATAGGTCCAGGGCAGTGACATGATGTTTCCGTTCCCATCTTTTCCAGTATCAAGGGCTGCCTCCTTGAATTTGCCTAATACCTCTTTGTCTTCTGACCAGTTATAGGCATATTCATAATATTTCTGAGCTGCCGTACCGGATTCCACATCAAATACATCCGGGATATCTCCTGAATTCACGCGGGATTGAAGCAGCGTACTGCTGTCGTTTGCAGCGTGCTGTACTTCGATTTTTACACCAGGGTGGGCTTCTTCAAATTTTTTGACCATCTCAGCATACTCTTCAAGGCCGTATGCGTGGGCGTCAAATACCTTTANNTTTAAGGTGATTTCTTCCGCTGTTTTTGCCTGATCCTTTGAGACGCTACCGCTGCATGCTGTAAGGCTGGGAACAGCCAATGCCGTTGTCATCAGGATTGCCAATGCTCTCTTCATCATAATTTTTCCTCCTAAAATATAAAATTTTCATTGTTACCTTTTATTAACATACTCCTTTGCCTGCTTCCATTCCCTGATCGCCTCGCGTACGGACTGGATGCCTTCCTCCAGAGGGGCGACTTCGACAGGTTTTCCTTCCTGGAGACATTGGATGAAATATTTTATTTCCGTATAATAAGGCCCCAGATTGGAAATGTTGATTCCGGCAGAGTCATCGCTTACGTCATATTCCCGGTGAAGTACCGGATGCTCGATCCTGCCGTCATTTTTATAAACGGTCAGAGGCGTTTTTTCCCGTCCCTTAAATATGACGCTGGCTTCCTCAAAGCATGCATGGAAGCTGGCCTCAAAAGGAAGAGCGGAGCTTATGTCCCATATTCCTTCCGTTATGGCAAACACCTTGCCGAATTCATAGGCGGTAAAGATCTGATTGATCATGCCGCTGGAAAAGGCCGTGGCCCTTACGTCAAAGGAATCCGGTTCACCCAGCATATACCGGAGAAAATCTAAGTCATGTACATGGAGGTCCAGCACAACGGAACCGCTTTTTCCCTCCTCGTGGAACCAATCCTCATATCCCCAGGCGGCATCTCCGCTGACTCTCTGCATGGTGATGGATTTCAGCGTTCCAAATCTGCCGGTATCGTAGCACTCTTTCAGATACCGGTATTCATCAAAGGATCTCACCACCTGCCCTACCATTACCTGAACTCCGTTTCTTTTCTGGGCGTCCATAAGTTTTTCGGCTTCTTCCTCTGTCAGACATACAGGCTTCTCCACAAATACATTCATTCCCTTGTCCATAGCTGCCAGCGCATGCTCCGTGTGGAGGTAG
The DNA here is from genome assembly GCA_002429965.1 of Hungatella sp. UBA5982. Taxonomy (GTDB): domain Bacteria; phylum Bacillota; class Clostridia; order Lachnospirales; family Lachnospiraceae; genus Lacrimispora. The sequence goes on along the minus strand of DJBG01000036.1, from coordinate 19,143 downwards.
CTGGGGAGGCAGATATGGACGCTGTCCAGGGTCTCCGTCTCCAAAAGCTCCATGCCAGTTTTATACAGCCTTGCATTGGGCCATTGTATTGCCGCCTTTTCCAGAAATTCCGTCCTGCAGTCCGCCAGGGCTGTCACTTCTATATTCATTTTTGTTGACAACGCCTTTAACGATAGGTTATGAGTCGTACCCATTCCTCCGCATCCGATCAGTCCTACTTTCATTTCATTATCCTCTTTCCTTAGTTTGTACAGTGACCTTACTAATGTGATTTAAAATTAAAAGCCAATGGGATCAAATTGCTGAATTCCGGCTTTTGGTTCCTGCTTGTCATTTTATTTGTTGAAATTACAATAGCATTAAGTGACATATATGTCAATATATTTTTTGGGTTCCTATAAAATAAATGTAATTAATGATATTTATGTAGAAAGTTAGTTCTGTATTTTATGCAATATTCATATTGTATACCAATTAATCATATCAAGTTACAATTTATTTTCACTATTTATTCTAATTCGTATGGATAAAACCTATTTTGCTTTAGGATTTTCTGGGAGTAAGGCTTTTTCCTATATTTTTCCTGGGATTATTGCAACTGTTCGCGTTTTATGATAACATTATTTGATAAGGTTACTTTACTAAATGCGTGATGAGGAGGTGGGGGAACAGCTTTGAATGCAGCAGATCATGAGAAGGGGAAGGGTGTAGTAGTTGTGTTTTACGCCTGAGAGCCAGAATAGGGCTCTGTCTAAGGAGAAGCGGAACTGCTGTATGCGTGACTTTCCGGAACTTCATGGGGCCTCTATACCGGATAAAAAATCCTAGAGGCAGTTCAATCAGTATTTTATCATAACAAGCAAAGGACAGGCAGGAAATTATGAAACTTGTAAACCAGCAGTTAATTAAAAATACAAATCTAAAGCAATTGTACAATTCCATTTACCGTGACCCAGGGATCTCGAGAGCGCAGCTCTCCAAGGATTCCCGCTTAAGCAAGACTGCGGTTTCCTCTCTGGTGGATGAATTGATTGCGCGCAAATTTGTATATGATTCCGGTGCCAGCGGAAGTACGAATGTGGGACGAAAGCCCAACAGTCTGCTGNNTTTTTTCTGGAGGAGAAGAGACTGAACGCGGCCCTGGTGGATATCACCGGCACCGCTTCCTTTTGTGTGCAGGTGGATGTACCTTCCCCTGACAACTACATTCCTCTGTGCCAGGAATACATCCATCAGACTGTGCTGCAGCAGATAGACAGGGAGCAGTTCCTGGGGATTTGCGTGGTGGTTCCCGCCATGATAGACCCTGACAAGCGGGAAATATTCGCTACAACACTGAACCTTCCGGAAAAAGATTTTGTAGGTCAGCTCCAGCGTGCATTCTCCGGTTTTCCGGTGGCTCTTTTAAATGATACGGCCTGCTTTGCTTATGCGGAAAAGGTCTATACCCAGATTACTGAAAAGGATTTCGCATTTATTAACTTCGGGAAAGGGATCGGCGCCACCCTTTTCATCCGCAATGAGATGCTGGGCCGTGCTTCAGCTTCCTACACCCAGTTCGGCCATTATTCCATTGACCCTAAGGGAGAGCTTTGCTCCTGCGGGAACCGGGGCTGTCTGGAGCTGATGATCGGGGAAGCGTCCTTAAAAGGCCGTATTTCTAAAGCCGGAGGAAGTCCGGCTTTCAGGAGGCCATCGGCCGTTACCTATGGGGATCTTGGGCAGGCAAGTGTATATGGGGATATGGTTTCCTGCAAAGTAGTGCGGGATATAGCTGATGAATTTTCCATGGCCTTGTGCAATTTGATCTGTATGGTGCATCCAAAGCTGATCATTATCGGAGGTAAGGGAAAAGACCTTGGTCCTTTATTTATCCAGGAAATCCAGGAATGTCTGCGCACCGTGGGATTCCGCCGCATGGTGAACTCCGTCAGCGTCAGGTACAGCCTTCTGGATTCCAGCGCCCTTTATAATGGCGCAATGAAATATTTCTTTGATATCCATTACAATTTTACTCAGGATATGGCCGGAAGCTTTTTTATCGGCTGATGGGATTTTCCGGCTGTGTTGTTTTCTTATGAAACGGAGGTACGCCAATGGAAAAATTAAGAGCTGCAATTATGGGCTGCGGAAGAATCTCTGCCTGCTATGAGGACGCCTTTCGCAGACTTTCGGATTATGTGGAGTTAGTATGTGCTATCGATATTGACGAAGACAAGGCAAAAGCTTTTGGGGAAAAATTCAACTGCCATTACAGTACGGATCTAGAGTCCGCGCTGCAATGCCGGATTGATGTAATACATCTGTGCCTTCCCCATTATCTGCACCCGGTCATGGCTGTAAAAGCCATGGAGGCAGGAATACATGTGCTCACAGAAAAGCCCATTGCCATTTCCTTACAGGAGGCTGACCGGATGATGGAGGCAGAGAAGCTTACGGGGAAAAAGCTGGGCGTCATTTTCCAGACCAGATACACAAAAAGTGTGGAGATGTTAAAACAGCTGATTAGTGAAGGATATTTTGGGAAGATCTTATCTGCCCGCTCATATCTCACCTGGAACCGTCCTGGCTCTTATTACGAGGGATGCGACTGGAAGGGGACCTGGGATAAGGAGGGCGGCGGCGTCCTGATAGACCAGGCCATTCACAGCATGGACCGTGTCCGATACATGTTGGGCAGTGACGTTGAATGGATTGAGGGAAGCGTTCACAACCACTGTCATGAAATGGTGCATGTAGAGGATGCCGCAGAAGCCGCCATCCGGTTTAAAGACGGCTGCATGTACAGTCTCTATGCCTGTAATTCCTATGCTTCCGATGCTCCCATTACCTTAGAATTCCAGGGAGAGAAGGGCCGCTGCGGCCTGATACAGGACATGGGATTTTATGAGGCGGATGGATGTTATACGGAAATAAGAAATACCTATGAGACCACAAATGTCGGACCGGATTACTGGGGAAGCAGCCACCATCTTCAGATAAGGGATTTTTACGAATCCATTCTGTATGACCGCCCTGTTACCATAGACGGACTGGAGGGCCGGAAGACTTTGGAGTTGGTTAAGGGAATTTATTTGTCTTCTTTGGAAAAAAGGCGTATTTATTTGCCGTTTGAGGATGTGTGTTATAAGGATCTGAATATCCAGATGGTATGAGATATAGAAAGAGTTTCGCAGTACATGTTTATATCAATGACGCCGGCAGTTGGAGGGGTAGTATTACTTCTCCAACTTTTTTTATGCGAATTTTTGCAACTGAGATTAATTGATTATCCGCTAATCATCTGGTGAAAATTTACTGATGAGCAACATTCTCCTTTTGCATAGGAACAAAATCTTTATTTTACTAAAATTATGCCGAAAACTGTCGATATAGAATATAGATACAAAAACAAATAAAAGGGGTGTAGCTCATATGGGAAAACAGGAAAAACAAAATTCAATTGTCCTTAGCAAAAGGCTGGCAATAGGATTCGGCATCGTGAACATGATATCGGTTTTAATTTCTTTGATAAGCCTTTTCACCATCTTCAAATTATATTCCGCAGGCAGTGTTTCATCGGAATATTTTGCTTTTTTTTCGGCAGCAATACTGCTTTTGCTCGTCGTATCCGCTGTTGCAAGTTTCATAATATGCAGAGTCTTAAACAGAAGCATTGTGCGTCCGCTTAAAATACTTAACAATATTGCGCGGCAGCTGTCTGTTGGAGATGCAAGCGCAAATGTCCGGGTCCTTACAAAGGATGAAGTGGGGGAATTGATGAAATCCTTTAAGGCGATGGTGGAAAACACCAGGAGCCAGGCTCAGACAGCCGAAGCAATAGCGGGCGGGGATTTAACTGTCCATGTGAAGATAAATTCGGAAAAGGATGTCCTCGGCATTGCGTTAAGCAGCATCGTGGAGAAAAACAATCATATTTTGTCTCAAATATGTGATACATCGGGACAGGTTTTGAACGGGGCGGGTCAGATTTCGGAAGCAAGCATGCGCCTTTCGGAAGGGGCAGCCCATCAGTCAGGCTCCCTTCAGGAGCTGGCCGCGGCCGTGTCAGAGGTAAAAAACCAGATCGGCTTAAGTTCGGAGCATGCGGAAATGGCCAGGACATGTGCAAATGACGTCAGGCACGGAGCTGTGGACGGCAACAGGCACATGGAGGAAATGCTCAGAGCCATGGATGAAATCAACGTATCCTCGTCAAATATATCAAAGATAATAAAGGCAATCGAGGACATTGCTTTCCAGACAAATTTACTGTCATTAAACGCTTCCGTTGAGGCTGCAAGGGCGGGCCAGTACGGAAAGGGCTTTGCAGTCGTGGCGGATGAGGTGCGGAGCCTGGCGGCCCGTTCGGCAAAAGCCGCAAAGGAAACCGCAGACATGATCGAAAACTCCATTCAGAGAGCCGAGCACGGAATGAGTATCGCAAAGACCACCGCAGATGCATTTAACAAAATAGTGGGAGGGGTAGAAGAGGTCGCCGGATTGGCAGAAAAAATCGCCGGGGCATCATCAGAGCAAGCTTCCGGCATAGCCCGGATAAACGACGAAATCAGCCAGGTATCCACCGTGGTGCAGGCAAATTCGGCAGCGTCCGAGGAAAGTACCGCGGCAACGGCACAGATGTACAAGCAGGCGGAAACACTGAAGGAAATGGTGCAAACCTTCAAGCTGAAAACGCCCTGCTAAAGAGAATGGGTGCTGCTCAATTTGAGCAGCACCCTCTTTTTATTTATTCTTCAATATCATCCGGCCTACAGAAGAATAATGTTATGCTTCCTGCATTCTTCCCGCATTTCCTTCGGCCAGATGCTGGCCTGAACTTCTCCCACGTGGGCTCTGTCCAGCAGAAGCATGCAGAGACGGGATTGTCCGATGCCGCCGCCGATGGTATAGGGCAGCTCTCCGTTTAAAAGCATCTTGTGATAAGGAAGGCTTTTCCGGTCCTCGCAGCCGGCTTTTTCCAGCTGCTTTGCCAGGGATTCTTCATCCACCCGGATGCCCATGCTGGAGATTTCCAGAGCGCAGTTTAAATTCTCAAACCAGAACAGGATGTCCCCGTTTAACTGCCAGTCGTCGTAGTCGGGAGCTCTTCCGTCATGGGGATTTCCGCTCCCCAGTTTGTCCCCGATCTTCATAAGAAAGACACAGCCGTATTCCTTTGTGATCAGGTTTTCCCGTTCCTTTGGAGTTTTGTCCGGAAAGCGGTCCTCCAGTTCCTGGGAAGTGATAAAGGTGATGTCTTCCGGGAGTTCCTTTACGGCCTGGGGGTATTTGTACCAGACCTCATGCTGCATGTGCTTGATGATCTTAAAGATATTGCGGACGGTTTCCTTTAAGGTTTCCTCGTTCCGCTCCTCCTTTGCGATGACCTTTTCCCAGTCCCACTGGTCCACATAACAGGAATGGAGGTTGTCCAAGTCTTCGTCTCTCCGGATGGCGTTCATATTGGTATAAAGGCCTTCTCCGGGCAGAAAGCCGTATTCATGAAGGGCCATACGTTTCCATTTGGCAAGGGAGTGCACGACTTCAATGGCTTCGTCCGGAATACCGGCGATGTCAAACCGCACCGGGCGTTCCACACCGTTTAAATCATCATTTAAGCCGCTGCTGTGCTCTACAAATAGGGGGGCTGAGATCCGTTCCAGATTCATTTCTTTGCCAAGCTCTTTTTGAAACGTATCCCTTATGTATTTAATGGCCTCCTGGGTCTCCCTGACAGAGAGCTTGGGGTCATAGTTATCCGGTATGATGATTTCCATGTAGTATTCCTCCCAAATAAAATGTTTTTATAATGGTATCACTAATATGAAAAACGTGCAACCATTGTTTTATATAAGGAATAGGAAGGACAGCTTTGACTGCCAGCAAAAAAGTTGCATGGAGACTGGGCCTGTGATATGATTAATGGAAGTTGGGGCGTGCTGGAAAGTCATCGTCCTAAAAGAAAAGAGCAGAGTGATATGATGACGGAACGAATTATAATAGAAGATAAAGAACAACCAGAGGAAGAACTGTTAAAGAAACCTGCGGAAATATTAAGAAAGGGCGGCTTAGTCGCATTTCCCACGGAAACCGTGTACGGACTGGGAGCCAATGCCTTAAATGAAGAGGCGGCAGGAAAAATATATGCGGCAAAGGGGAGGCCCTCGGACAATCCGCTGATCGCTCATATAGCGGATTTTGATGATCTGCCTCCCCTGGTTTCTGCCATACCTGAAGCGGGAAAGCGTTTGATGAAAGCGTTCTGGCCCGGGCCTTTGACTCTGATTTTCCCTAAAAGCGGGCTGGTTCCCTATGGAACTACCGGAGGCCTTGATACGGTGGCAGTGCGGATGCCTGCGGATCCGGTGGCAAATGCCCTCATCCGTTTGGCCGGAGTGCCGGTGGCAGCGCCCAGCGCCAACACCTCCGGGCGGCCCAGCCCTACTACGGCTGACCATGTATGGCAGGATATGAACGGAAAGATCGATATGATCGTTGACGGAGGGGCTGTGGGGATCGGTGTGGAATCCACGATTATCGATGTATCAGGGGACGAACCTGTGATTCTAAGACCGGGTGCTATTACACAGGAAATGGTTTATGCTGTTCTTGGTAAAGAGGTTCCACTTGATCCTGCCATTGTCTCCGGTCCTATGAAAGCGGATGTGCGGCCAAAGGCTCCTGGAATGAAATATAAACATTATGCGCCTAAGGCGGAATTAACTCTGGTGGAGGGCGAAACAGATAACGTAATACGGACCATAAACCGGCTGGCAGAAGAAAAGCTCTCTAAGGGGTTTCGGGTGGGGATTATATGTACCGAAGAAACGAAAGAGAAGTATTCTGAGGGAGTGGTACGAAGTATGGGATTACGTGCCAGGGAGGAGACCATTGCCCATAACCTTTACGGAGTACTGAGGGAATTCGACGATCTGGAAGCGGATTTTATTTTTTCCGAAAGCTTCTCCAGAAACCACCTGGGACAGGCTATTATGAACCGGCTGACCAAGGCGGCAGGATACCATATTATAAAAGTGTAAGAGGAGGATATACCCTTTGGGTATCCTTATATGCCCAAAAAGCATGGGCAAGAAGGAGGAAAACAAATGGCGGGAAAAAGAGAAGATTATATTACATGGGATGAATATTTTATGGGAGTAGCGGCTCTTTCCGCAAGGCGTTCCAAGGATCCCAGTACCCAGGTGGGAGCCTGTATTGTGAGTCAGGATAATAAGATTTTGTCCATGGGTTACAATGGATTTCCCATGGGCTGCTCGGATGATGAATTTCCATGGGACAGGGAACATGAGCAGGATGATCCTTTTAATGCCAAATATTTCTATTCCACTCACAGTGAATTAAATGCTATCCTTAATTACAGAGGGGGAAGCCTGGAAGGCAGCAAGCTATATGTAACCCTGTTTCCCTGCAATGAATGTGCCAAGGCCATCATACAGGCTGGAATTAAAACCATCGTATATGGTTCGGACAAGTATGACGGCACTCCGGCGGTCAATGCCTCCAAGCGGATGCTGAATGCGGCTGGGGTCCGTTATTACCAATATCAGCCTACTGGAAGAAAGATAGAGATCGAGGTTTGAGATGAAATTTTTGCTGGTGGCGCTTAACGCTAAATATATCCATTCCAATCCAGCTATTTACAGCTTAAAGGCTTATGCAAAAGCCCATATAAGAGAACCGGAACTGGAGGATGGAAGGTTTCAGATCGAAACCCAGGAATACACCATTAACAATCAGCCCGATGAAATCCTGAAGGATATTTTCTTAAGGAAACCGGATGCAGTGGGATTTTCCTGCTACATCTGGAACATTTCCTATGTATTAGAGCTTGTCCGGGACCTTCCGAAGGTTCTCCCTCATGTGGAGATCTGGCTGGGAGGTCCCGAGGTGTCTTATGATGCCTCTGAGATCCTTTACCAGGAACGGTCGGTTTATGGGATCATGATGGGAGAAGGAGAGGAAACCTTTTCCGAAGTGGTGCGGTGCTATCTGGAGCGGAACAGGGAAAACTTCAATGGCAGGAGCCCCTCCTTTGAATCCATAGAAGGGACTGCCGTAAGGGACGGGGAAGGAAAAGCGGTCTTAAAACCGCGAAAGACAGCGGTGGACATGAATTCCATTCCTTTTCTATATAAAGATTTAAAGAATTTTGAGAACCGCATCATTTATTATGAAAGCAGCCGGGGTTGTCCTTTTTCCTGCAGTTATTGCCTCTCTTCTCTGGATAAATCTGTGCGTCTGCGGGATAGTTCGCTGGTTTTAAAGGAGCTGGATGTTTTCATTAAAAACCAGGTCCCTCAGGTGAAATTTGTGGACCGGACCTTTAACTGCAGCAGAAAACATACCATGGACATCTGGCGCCATATCATAGAACATGATAACGGGGTGACCAATTTTCATTTTGAGATTTCCGCAGATCTTTTAAATGAAGAGGAACTGGAGCTTATGTCCCGCATGAGGCCGGGACTCATCCAGCTTGAGATCGGAGTCCAGAGTACCAACCGGTCAACCATTATGGAAATCCGCAGATCCATGGATTTAAAGCGTTTAAAAGAAAGGGTTGCTATAATCAACAGCTTTGGAAATATCCATCAGCATCTGGACTTAATCGCCGGACTTCCGGGAGAAGACTATCAAAGCTTCCGCAATTCCTTTAATGAGGTATATGAGATGAAGCCAGAGCAGCTTCAGCTTGGATTCTTAAAGGTGCTGAAAGGCTCCTATCTGTGGGAAAAAGCCGGGGAATATGGAGTGGAGTTTAAACAGAAGGCGCCTTATGAGGTGTTGTCAACCAGCTGGCTTGACTATGGCGGGGTTTTAAAGCTGAAGGCTTTGGAGGAAATGCTGGAGGTTTACGGAAACAGCGGACAGTTCCGGACGACCATAAATGAACTTCATAAGGAGTTTGAAACACCTTTTGATATGTTTGAAGCATTGTCTGAATACTATGATAAACAGGGGTACTTAAAGATTAGCCATAACCGCATGGCCCGGTATGAGATACTGGAAGAATTCATTTACGGTCTGGTACCGGAAAAGCGTTCCATATACCGGGATCTTCTGGTGTATGATCTTTACTTAAGAGAGAATTTAAAGAGCAGGCCGCTCTTTGCGGCAGACCAGGAGCCTTATAAGGAACGGGTGAGAGCCTTTTTCGAGTCAGAAGCGGCGGCCTTCCGGTATTTGAAGGAAGGATACGATGGTTATGAAGCCAGACAGCTTATAAAGATGGCTCATTTGGAGGTATTCCGGGACGGAAGGGCGGTTCTTTTTGATTACAAAAAGCGGGATGCCCTGTCTCATAATGCAGCGGCATATGAAATCGGCGTATGGAGGAAGTAATGGCAAAGAGAGAGACAAAAGCAGAACGTCAGGTCCGGGTATTAAAGGTGCTTGAGGCCCTTGACCAGGAATATGGAATATCCTATGTATGCTATTTAAACCACGAAAATCCATGGCAGCTTTTAATAGCGGTTATTTTAAGCGCCCAGTGCACCGATGCCAGGGTGAATATGGTGACACCGGATTTGTTCAGAAAATATGATTCTCCAAAGAAATTTGCTCAGGCGGATTTAAAGGAATTGGAAAAAAATATCCATTCTCTTGGTTTTTATCATATGAAAGCGAAAAACATCATATCCTGCTGTCAGGATCTGGTAGAAAAGTTTGGGGGTGAAGTTCCGCGGACAATAGAAGAACTGACCTCACTTGCAGGAGTGGGGCGTAAAACTGCCAATGTTATACTGGGGAATGTTTATCACGAACCCAGCATTGTAGTGGATACCCACGTTAAGCGGATTTCCAGAAAGCTGGGCTTTGCAAAGGAAGAAGACCCGGAAAAAATTGAATATGAGCTGATGAAGGTACTTCCAAAGGAACACTGGATTTTGTGGAATATCCAGATCATTACCCTTGGAAGATCCATTTGTGTTGCGAGAAATCCCAAGTGCGGCCAGTGCTTTTTGCAAGAGCTTTGTCCCAGCAGCCAAATGAAAACAGATCAGAAGAGGGAGGCTTAATTTGGTATCAACCTATATTGCCGTAGATTTGGAAACCACCGGTCTTGACCCAAAGCAGGATAAAATCATTGAAATCGGAGCGGTGAAGGTTGTGGAAGGACAGGTAACAGAGCGCTATGAAACCTTTGTTAATCCATACAGGAAGCTGGAGTACCGGGTGATCATGCTTACCGGCATCAACGACCGCCAGCTGGAGGCTTCTCCTGGGATCGGAGAGGTGATCGGCGGTTTTTTGGAGTTTGCTGGAGAATTACCGGTTCTGGGACATCATGTGATATTTGATTACAGTTTTTTAAAACGTGCGGCAGTCAATGAGGGCTTTGGTTTTGAGCGCCAGGGAATCGATACTCTTAAGCTAGCCAGAAGGTTTATGCCTTCTGATGAGAAAAAAAATTTATCGGCAGCCTGCAGATATTTTGGGATCATCCAGACATTAAGCCACCGTGCACTTGCGGATGCAAAAGCCGCCCATAAGCTGTACCAGGAATTGGCTGTGCGGTATGGGAAAGACTTACCGGAGGTTTTTGACTCACAGGCTTTGGTTTATAAGGTAAAAAAGGATCAGCCGGCCTCAAAAAGGCAAAAAGAACACTTGCAGGATTTATTAAAATATCATAAAATAGTTTTATCTGTGCAAACGGAACAATTGTCCAGAAATGAAATATCAAGAATCACGGATAAAATCATAGCACAGTATGGAAGAATATAAGAGAGGTGATACAATATGATTAACTTTAACAATAAAAACAACAGAAAATTTTTATCAATAGTTTTGATCCTAGTAGTTGTTTTACTGATTGTTGCTATGGTGCTTCCTATGATGCTTCAGTTTTTATAAGTAATTGAGGAGGTGTATTGGCAGCATACAGGCACAGCAGAGCATGAGGAATGAATATGAAAAAGAAAACTTTGTCCATTAGCCTGGCAGCAATTATAATAGCGGCGGGAATTGGATTTCTTTCTCCCACGTATGCCATGGCTGATACCCTACCGGATGGGATATATGTAGGAGAATATAATCTGGGAGGTATGACGGAAGAAGAGGCCAGTCAGAAAATACAGGAACTGGTTAATGAAATGGAAAACCAGAAAATAACATTGATCGTTGACGGACAGCCGGTGGAAACCATTGCAAAAGAGCTTGGTTTCCACTGGAGCAACCCGGAGGCTGTATCCCAGGCTGCATCTTCCTGGCAGGGAGGCAACCTGATCAAACGGTATCTGAACAAAAAGGATATTGAGCAGAACCATGTGATCATCCCACTGGAAACGGCCCTTGACGACGGAAGCGTGGGGGCTTTTGTTGCAGAAAAATGTGCACAGGCGGTAATAGAGCCAAAGAATGCGGCCATTGTCCGTGACAGAGGGGCATTTATCGTGTCACCTTCTGCCATTGGAAAAGCCGTGGATGTGGCAGCTACAAAGCAGGCATTAGATGCGGCTCTTGCCAATGGACTTAAGGAGCCGGTAACAGCTACCGCAGTGGTTACAGAGGTAAAGCCTGCAATTGCTACGGAAGATCTGGCCACCATAAAGGATGTGCTTGGAACCTTTTCCACCAGCTTCTCCTCCAGCGGTTCTTCCAGATCCAAGAATCTGCAGGTAGGTTCAAGCAAAATCAACGGCCGAGTGCTGATGCCGGGAGAAACCTTGTCTGGTTATGAGTGCATGCATCCGTTTACCTTGGAAAATGGATACGCTACAGCTTCAGCCTATGAGAATGGTCAGGTAGTGGACAGCGTAGGCGGAGGAGTCTGCCAGATCGCTACCACTCTTTATAACACCGTGCTTAGGGCAGAGCTGGCAGTTGCCCAGAGGCAGAATCACTCCATGGTGGTAGGATATGTAAGGCCTTCTGAGGATGCGGCCATTGCCGGTACGTATAAGGACATTAAATTTACCAACAATTACAGCACGCCAATTTATGTTGAGCGCTATACTTCCGGAAAAACCCTTACCTTTACCATCTATGGGAAAGAAACCAGGCCGGCAAACAGGACTTTTGAGTTTGTCTCTGAGACCTTAAGTGTGACGGACCCGGGTGCGCCAAAGGAGGTCGTAGATCCAGCTATGCCGCCTGGAAGCAGAAAGCAGGTCCAGTCCGCACACAAGGGGCTGAAGTCCAGGCTGTGGAAGATTGTATATATGGATGGTGTTGAGCAGAGCCGTGAGCTCCTTCATACGGATACCTATAACCCATCAAAGGCTATCATAAAGGTCGGGCCGGCTGCTCCTGCAGTTGCCATACCGTCTGAGACTCCAGGAGTTCCGGTGGAAACGCCGCCGGTTACGGCACCTGTGGAAACAGCCCCGGCAGATCCCGGAATCCCGGTACCGGAAGGACCCCAGATGACGGATGATGCCTCATTGGAGGCAGGACCGTAAGCATAGGCAGGTAAGTAAATGAGACGGATCGAAAGAGAGAATAACGGAACCGTAAGGCCCGGGCAGGATCTTGTTATTGCAGGATATGCCGGGCTTTCCGGAACTGTGGAAACCGTAAAAAACAAAAAAGAAGAATTGTATCAATGGTTTTCCAGGGATTATGTGGACCGGATATTAGAAGCCGGGAACATTACGCTGGAAGGGGATTTGGAAAAGTGGAAAAAATTCGGTGCAACTGAATGTGAACCAGCAGGAGACGGCGGAATTTTAAAGGCCCTTTGGGATTTATCCGGTGCTTATATGACGGGAATCCGGTTTTCTCTTCTCAGAATTCCGGTGAAACAGGAAACCATCGAGATTTGTGAGCGGTACGACTTAAACCCGTACANNTAGGAACGCCCTGCGGGCATACCTTTATGTCCAGAAACCATGGACAATAATTAGGAACGCCCTGCGGGCATACCTTTATGTCCAGAAACCATGGACAATAATTAGGAAATCAGGAGGCAGGATATGAGAGAAAAGATATTGGCAATTATTGAAAAAAACAGCAGGATTGATTTAAAGGATCTCGCGATTCTTTTAGGGGAAAGTGAGGTCGCCATTGCCAATGAGATCGCTGAAATGGAGAAAGAACATATCATATGCGGCTACCACACCCTGATTAACTGGGATAATACCAGCGATGAAAAGGTCATGGCGCTGATTGAGGTTAAGGTCACTCCTCAGAGGGGCATGGGATTTGACAAGATCGCGGAGCGCATTTATCAGTACAGTGAGGTAAACGCCGTTTATCTCATGTCCGGAGCCTTTGATTTTACGGTTTTCATAGAAGGGAAGACCATGAGACAGGTGGCACAGTTTGTATCGGAAAAGCTGTCCCCCATGGAATCGGTGCTGAGCACTGCGACCCATTTTGTCTTGAAGAAATACAAAGACCATGGAACCGTTCTTGCTGAAGGGACAACCGATGAAAGGATGTTGATTACGCCGTGAGAAATCCATTGTCAGATCGAATCGTAGAGATTCCGCCTTCCGGAATCCGTAAGTTTTTTGATATTGTAAGTGAAATGAAGGATGCGATTTCCCTGGGAGTCGGGGAACCTGATTTTGATACGCCCTGGCATATCCGGGAGGAGGGTGTCTATTCCCTGGAAAAGGGCCGCACCTTTTATACCTCCAATGCAGGTTTAAAAGAATTAAAAGTCGAAATATGCAGCTATTTAAGCCGGCGTTTTGAGGCTACATATGATCCGGACCATGAGGTTATGGTAACGGTGGGAGGCAGCGAGGCCATTGATATTGCTCTCCGTGCCATGTTAAATCCAGGAGATGAAGTACTGATCCCCCAGCCCAGCTACGTGTCTTATGTTCCCTGTACCATACTGGCAAACGGCGTTCCGGTCATCATTGATCTGGAAGCAAAGGATCAGTTTAAGCTGACCACTGAAAAGCTGCTGGAGAAGATCACTCCAAAGACCAAGGTGCTGGTGCTTCCATTCCCCAATAATCCTACGGGAGCGGTTATGAAGGCGGAGGAGCTGGAGGAAATTGCTAAAATCGTAATAGAGAAGGATTTGTTTGTAATATCAGATGAGATTTACGCGGAGCTTACCTATGGAAGCGATCATGTTACCATTGCCGCATTACCCGGAATGAAGGATAGAACCGTGCTCATTAATGGTTTTTCAAAATCCTACGCCATGACCGGATGGCGCCTTGGCTATGCAGCAGCTCCAAGAATGATTTTAGAGCAGATGTTAAAAATCCATCAGTTTGCCATCATGTGTGCTCCAACCACCAGCCAGTATGCTGCGGTAGCGGCCCTGCGGGACGGAGATAAGGATGTACAGATGATGAGGGAATCCTATGACCAAAGGCGCCGTTATCTGATCCATGCGTTTAATGAAATGGGAATGGAGTGTTTTGAGCCTCATGGGGCATTTTATACCTTCCCTTCCATCAAACGGTTTGGAATGACCTCTGATGAATTTGCCACCAGACTTCTTCGGGAAGAAAAGGTGGCTGTGGTGCCGGGTACGGCCTTCGGAGACTGCGGAGAAGGATATCTTCGTATTTCCTATGCATACTCTCTGAAGAATCTAAAGGAAGCCTTAAGCCGTATGGACCGATTTATCAAGAAACTGGATGGAAAGGCGTAAGGGGTATGAATATTGTATTATTAGAACCGGAGATGCCTGCCAATACCGGAAATATTGGCAGGACCTGTGTGGCTACGGGGACGAAGCTGCATCTGATCGAACCTCTGGGATTTAAACTGAATGATAAACTGATTAAACGGGCCGGGTTGGATTACTGGGACAAGCTTGATGTAACGGTATACAGCGATTATCAGGACTTTTTGGACCGGAACCCGGGAGCAAAGATCTACATGGCTACCACAAAGGGGCTTCATGTCTATTCTGATGTGGAGTATGAGCCAGACTGCTTTCTCATGTTTGGAAAAGAAAGCGCCGGGATTCCGGAAGAGATCCTTTTGGAGAATCAGGACCGGTGTATCAGGATCCCTATGTGGGGAGATATCAGGTCTTTAAATTTATCCAATTCTGTATCTATTGTGCTGTATGAGGCATTAAGACAGAACGAATTTGAACGTATGACCATGAAGGGGGAGCTTCATCACCTTCAGTGGAAGGAATAAAAAATACCGGTACAGTATTTTCTTGTCTGACTAGAGGAAAAATGTACCGGTATTTTTTTATTTTTAATAATTTTACGATGCGATCAGGAGTAAAAGGTAAAACGGGCGTATCTTTAAAACCTTACTTGCCATTTACTATCGTTCTTATCGGCCCATTTGTAAACAAACAAGAAGTCCTTGATCATGGTGATTCTTTCGATGGTTACGGACTTTTGCTTTTACTTGTCTTTGGTGAGCCAACTTTCTATATTGTTCGGTTCTTCAAGCATTGCGGGGCGGCGAGAATGGTTTCTATCACTTTATCAACTGCGATTCGACGTAATTCGTCAAGGGCAAGGTTTGGTTCAGTAAAATCATCTGAAGTAGATTGACCCTCAAGCACCTTGATGATTCAATATTTTCATTATTAAAAGACTTGAAACCGGGCTGGATCGGCCTGGTTACGAGTCTTTTTAAAACAGAGTTTTCCTATCTCGACTACAGTAAATACTATCGCTATTTAATATGTGAGCGGATTATGAAGAGTACAATATGCTTAATGATATAGAAATATTAAGAAGATGAAAATGGAAGGTATAAAGTCACTTTTCGCAATATCTAAGTATGGATAAGAATAGACAAAGAAATAAAGTTTATATACAATTTATATAAAGGATTCTGAGTAAATGGAGTTTGTATGTAAGATATTACCATATATTCATTTGCGCCAGGAAAAACACTATATTATGGAGATGGAGAGATATAGTGGCGGTTACTTTGCAAGTTTTGCAAAATATATATAAATACATGAGAAGGAGGTTATTATGACTAAGGAAAGAGTTGTAAGATCGGGGCAAATGTACCTGTATTTAAAAAGGTACTGGGGGCTTTACTTATTGTTGTTGTTGCCGATTACATATTTTATCGTTTTTAAATACATACCTATGACTTACATCCAGATCGCTTTCAAAAAGTATAACATTATGCAAAGTGTATGGGAGATGGAAAGCGCGAAACAAGGTGGTTTTGAATACTTTATCAAGGCATTTGCCAATCGGGATTTCTTTTATGCGGTGCGCAACACACTGCTCTTGAACTTCCTGGATTTGCTTTGCGGATTTCCGGCGCCGATTATCCTGGCACTTTTGCTAAATGAACTGGCTTTTAAGAAATTCAAGCGCCTGACGCAGACCGTGGTTTACATGCCGCATTTCCTGTCATGGATTATCATTTCCGGCATAGCACTTCAACTCTTTGCCCCTACTGACGGTCTGGTAAATAATATCATCACCGCCGCAGGAGGCCAGCCGGTCCATTTCCTGGATGATCCTGCCCATTGGGTGGTTATGTATGTGATATTGGGGATCTGGCAGAGCGTAGGCTGGAATACAATCATTTATCTGGCGGCCATCACCGGTGTTAATCCTGAACTGTATGAAGCGGCGTCTATCGACGGTGCGAGCCGCTTAACACGGATCTGGCACATTACGCTGCCCAGCATCAAACCAACCATTATTGTACTGTTGATCATGAATTTAGGCCGTATCTTAGGCAGCGAGTTTGACCGTCCCTACGCCTTGGGGAACAATCTGGTGACAAGTGTGGACAATGTAATCGCCACCTTTGTTTATACCAACGGCATACGCGGTTCGCAGTTTTCCCTGACCACTGCCGTGGGACTCTTCCAGTCTGTGATCTGTGTCATCTTCCTGCTGGTTTCTAACTCTCTGGCTGAAAAATTCGGTGAGCAAGGGGTCTGGTAAAGAGAAACGAAAGGAGGTAAATTAATCATGGTAAAAAGCCAAAAAACAAAAGTTATTGATTATCTTATCGCCGCTGTCTGCGGCCTGATTATTATCATCTGCCTGCTTCCGATTATCCATGTGGCGGCGCGTTCGGTCAGTTCTCCTGAGGCGCTTATCAGAAAAGAAGTGCTGCTGCTGCCGAAAGGGCTTAATTTTGATGCATACGTCAAGGTTCTGGGCGACTCGAAATACATCTGGTCTCTGTGCTTTACAGCAATCTTGACAATTGTCTGCACGTTTGTGAGCATGTGCATGACAATCTTTTGCGCTTATCCTTTTGTCTACAAAGACTTAAAAGGGCGCAAGGTCTTAAATGCTCTGATTATTTTCACGATGTACTTCAACGCTGGGACCATTCCGAACTATCTGCTTTTAAAAGATATCGGCCTGTTGGAAAATCCGTTNNGGTATTAATACTTCCGAACTGCCTGAGTGTCTTTAATGTTATTATTATGAAGAGCTTTTTCTATGAAATTCCTGAGAGCTTACGGGAGGCGGCGCAGATAGAGGGGTGCGGAGTGCTGCGCACGCTGTGGTATGTATACCTGCCGCTGTCCAAACCGGTCATGGCGACGCTGGCCCTTTTTTACGCCGTGGGCCGATGGAATGGGTTCTCCGATGCCCTGATGTTTATCACCCGCCGCCGGNNTTGAAAAATGTGTCATCAATAGAAGCGGTCTCAGAAGGCTTCACGGCGCCAGGGGTCTCTGAGTCTGTGAAGGCTGCCACTGTGATGATCGCCATGGTACCAATCTTAGCGGTCTATCCGTTTTTGCAGAAATACTTCATCGCCGGTGTCACATTAGGAGGCGTGAAGGGTTAATTAAGCAGGAGCTTGTCTCCTGTGTGCTTGTAGGTGCTGTTTCGCCTGCGGGAATGAGGGATTCACTCTCGGATTCCGGCGTATAGGCGAAAATTCCCATACAATACTTTATACATAGAGAAGGAGGAAAATATGATTCACATAGCTGTAGTAGGACTGGGCAATATTTCAGGAAAACATTTTCATGGGCTTTTGCTGTTTACTGAAAGGTGTAAAATCGTTGCTCTTTGTGACATTTATCCCGAAAAAGCCGAAGCCGCTAAAGAAAAGTATGAATTGAAGGAGGCGCGGGTTTTTGACGACCATATAAAAATGCTCTCTTCTGAGCTGAGAATTGACCTGGTACATATCTGTACCCCGCCCTCGTCTCATGCCGAAATAGCCATAAACGCCATGAATGCCGGAGTAAATGTGCTGGTAGAAAAACCCATGGCTCCCGGTCTTAAAGAATGTGATGACATGCTGGCGGCTGAAAAAAGAAATGGCGTTGTGCTGTCTTGTATTTCTCAGAACCGCTTCCGCAATCCTGTCTGGCGCTTAAAAAAGCTCGTGGACAGTGGTCTGGCTGGAAAGATAATGGCCGCCCATGCGGATTCCTTATGGTATCGTGGACATTGCTACTATGATCTGTGGTGGCGGGGTACCTGGGAAAAAGAAGGGGGCGGTCCTACCCTGAACCACGCAGTACACCAGATAGACATACTTAACTGGATTAAAGGGGAACTGCCCGAAGAAGTGACCTCTTTGCTGGCCAATGTGGCCCACGACAATTCCGAGGTGGAAGATCTTTCATTTTCGGCATTCAAATACGCTGATGGTACGGCGGCGGAGGTTACGGCTTCGGTGGTCCACCACGGTGAGGGCCAGAGTATTGTCCTTCAATGTGAAAAAGCCAGGATTGCTGCACCCTGGAGCATCGTTGCCGATGTTACCCAGGACAACGGATTTCCCGTACCGGGGGGCAATGCTGTTCTCGAAAAAGAATTGAATGAATATTACGATAAGATAGAGCCTTTAGTTTACGAGGAACACGATGGAGAAATAGATGATGTGCTTACAGCTTTAGAAAAGGGAACGCGACCGCTGATTAGTGGTGAAGATGGAAAACGGACGGTGGAACTGATTACCGCCATGTATAAGGCAGGGTTTGAAAAGCGAACAGTCATGATGCCCATTACACCAGAGGATGGATATTATACCGCCAATGGCCTGATGAGGCACGCACCGCATTTTTACGAAAAAAATGCCAGTATTGAGAATTTTTCCTATACTAATATTATTCCTACAGGAGACATGGGGAGGTCAAAATGAGTGTAAATAAAGCGGATGGAATGAATTATGCACCAAAAGGAAAACCGAGTCCCGTAGTAAAAGAGGGGGAGTTTGTCATAGCGGCGATTGCATTAGACCATGGGCATATCTACGGGATGTGCAACGGACTGACAGAGGCGGGAGCACCCCTCAAAT
>DJBG01000099.1 GCA_002429965.1 Hungatella sp. UBA5982 | reverse complement strand
AAAAATTTGTCATAACCTTTGATACCGGAGTCTCAGACTGCATGTCCAGTCCGGTAGCGATTACGGTAATACTGGCTTCGTCATGTGCATTCTCATCATACATTGCACCAAAGATGATATTAGCTTCATCTCCTGCCATCTCCTGAACGTAGCTGGCCGCTTCATTGGCCTCAACAAGACTGATATCACCGGAAATGTTAATGATAACGTGAGTAGCACCCTCAATGGTAGTCTCAAGCAACGGACTGGATACCGCCTGCTTCACAGCCTCCAATGCTTTCTCATCACCCTTTGCCCTGCCGATACCGATGTGGGCGATGCCCTTATCCGTCATAACTGTCTGAACATCGGCAAAGTCCAGGTTAATAAGTCCAGGTACATTAATCAGATCAGTAATGCCCTGTACGGCCTGCTGAAGGACTTCATCTGCCTTCTTTAAGGCATCCGGCATGGTAGTACGTCTGTCCACAATTTCCAGAAGACGGTCATTAGGGATTACGATTAATGTATCTACACTTTCTTTTAAGCGCTCAATACCTGCAACGGCATTGCTCATACGGGTTCTTGCTTCAAAGCGGAAAGGCTTTGTTACAACACCTACAGTGAGTATTCCCATATCTTTTGCGATCTTAGCCACAACAGGAGCAGCTCCGGTACCTGTACCGCCTCCCATTCCGCAGGTAACGAATACCATATCCGCACCCTTCATGGTCTGAGCCAGATCGTCCGCATTCTCCTCTGCCGCTTTTTCACCGACCTCAGGCTTGGCACCTGCACCAAGACCTTTGGTCAGCTTTTCTCCAATCTGCATGGCTGTAGGAGCCTTACAAAACTGCAGAGCCTGCTTGTCCGTGTTGATTCCTAGAAATTCTACACCAGCTATATTCTCATCAATCATGCGGTTGACCGCATTATTTCCGGCACCGCCTACTCCGATTACCAGAATTCTTGCGGCATTGTCCGCCTCATTTATCTTAATCTCCAACAAGATTATATCCTCCTTTAACCATAAACAGCTTACTATATAAACCTAATTAATATAATATTTGATTTCAGCAAAAATATCAACCACTTTTTAAACAAAATTACAAGCAAAATATGTAAATTCATTAATCTTTCACAAAACGATAGGATGTGACCGTTTCCGCCTCATCATAAGTATCCAGATAAAGGGTTCCCGATAATCCTTTCAAAACAGGAAGCTGGTCATTCAATTCAGAGATCTTTCCATTCATCTGGTCATTGCTTCCAAGGAAAACCCGGATATCTCCCATGACAAGAGTGGCATCCCCCCGGGAATCATACCGGATCTGGTCAACAGGAATTTCTTTCGTTGATAAAAGCTGGGTCAGATTCAGGATTTCATTGAAAATCTTTCCCTTTTCTACCGGCAGGGGCTGGTGCAGGGCTATATGACCGAACTGCAGCCCCGTAACCCACGGAACTCCGTCAAGCTTTCCGCTTGAGCTCTCTACAATGATTCCGTCCTTGTCAAAATACATATAGCTGCCCATATAGGAAACATAGCCTACCACGGATTTCTCATAGATGATCACTTCAACTCTTACCGGGCTCAGGAATACGATTTTGTAGTCTTCCACAAAGGGGATCTGTTCATGCTTCTTAAATCGATCCTTATAGAGACAAAAAACCGCATTCCGGTCCCAGCCGTCCTTGAATAAAATATCAGTGATCTGCTCCGATGTATATTTTTTATTACCGGACACCGTAATATTCCTGATCTGCAGCGACAAAAAAATGACAGTTCCCAGAAAGATCACAGCGGCTGCGATTCCAAATTTAATTTTTCTTCTGCTTTTTTTTAAATCTTTCATTCCATCCCTCTGATCGCTGCACCTAGGCTGCTTAAGTCACGGCAAATGTCTTCATATCCCCGTTCAATATGATGGCACTCNNTGGCACTCATGAATCTCAGTCACACCTTCACATGCAAGCCCCGCAACCACAAGGGCCGCGCCTCCACGCAAGTCCGTAGCCGTAACCCGGTTTCCCCTTAGAGGATAAAGCCCATGTATGTCGGCCCGCTTTCCTTCTATTATAATATCTGCTCCCAGCTTATGCAACTCTTTTACAGTCCCAAACCGGCCCTCAAAGATTGTTTCTTTTATCCTGCCGGTACCTTTTGCCGATGACATGACTGCCATTAACTGGGATTGGAGGTCCGTGGGAAATCCCGGATAGGGTTCTGTCATAACATCCACGCAGTCGGGACGCCCCCTCATGGATACCTCCACGCTGCTATTATACCTCTTCAGCTCCGCACCCATTTTTTCGGTAAGAGAAAAAGCAGCCATTAAATGTTCGGGCTGAATTCCCTGTATTACAATATTTCCCTCGGCTGCCATGACCGCCATTAAATAAGTTCCTGCAACAATCCGGTCTCCTGCCACAGTAAATTCCGAATCACAAAGCTGCCTAACGCCTGTGACCGCCAGCCTGGAAGTACCGGTTCCATGTATTTTGGCTCCCATATTGTTTAAAAATTCACATAGAGTAATGATCTCCGGCTCCTTTGCCGCTCCATGGATAACGGTTACTCCATGGGCGAACACAGCTGCCATTAAGGCATTTTCCGTAGCTCCCACGCTGGGAAAGGGAAAATAAATATCGGCGCCCATCAACCGATTTGCGGACGCCAAAAGCTTATCACCCTTCTCCTCAATGTCAGCACCAAGTTTCCGAAAGGCAGACAAGTGTAAGTCAATGGGGCGCTCTCCTATGGAACAACCACCAGGAAAGCTGGTGACCGCATTGCCGGTCCTTCCAAGCAACGGACCAGAGAGCATGATAGATGAACGCATGCTTTTTATATACTCCTCCGGTATTTCCGCCTGTGTCAAATCCCTCGCGTCAATTGTCAAAGAATGGCCGTCAAAGCTGCATATACAACCAATATGCTCAAGTATCCCCAGCATACAGAACACATCCTGTATCCTGGGGACATTATGAATCACTGTTGTACCTTTATGGAGAACCGCTGCTGCCATCATGGGCAGAACAGCATTTTTGGAACCCTGAATTTTTATCTCACCTTTTAAGGATCGTAACCCCTGGACCTGTATGACTGACAATCCGGTACCTCCCATGGCTTCTTATATACTATCCTATGTTAAAAGTGAGAGAATGTTTTCACATCCCATTATTTTTCCAGCTTTATCTGGTTCGACACACTTAAAACTATGCCCATCTCCATCATTAGAAAAAGAACTGAGGTACCTCCATAACTGATAAAAGGAAGAGTAATACCGGTATTTGGTATGGTATTGGTTACAACCGCAATATTTAAGATAACCTGAATAGCAATATGTCCCATGACACCTACAACCAGCAAAGCTCCAAACAGATCCGGTGCATTGTCCGCAATGAGCATGAACCGGTAAATCATGAAAAGGAATATCAAAATCACGGAAACCGCCCCAAAAAGCCCAAGTTCCTCACAGATAATGGAAAAAATCATGTCGTTCTGCGCTTCCGGCACAAATCCCATCTTCTGTATACTCTCTCCCNNACCAGGCCGCCGGAGCCTATGGCATAAAGGCCCTGAAGCACCTGATAGCCTCCGGTGGAGGGATAAGCCCCCGGCTCCAGCCATACCAGGATACGGCCCAGCTGGTAATCATGAAGGATATTAAGCTTTTCCAGAACAGCAGCCATTGGCCCGGCAAACGCCAGCAATCCCACACCTGCAAAACCACAGGCAAAAAACGGCCATTTCTTTTTGCATGCCACAAACAGCATGACAAATGCGATTCCCACGATGATGATTCCGGAGCTTAGGTTATTTGCCGCTACAATTCCCGCTATGGGAAGAGTCGTCACAATAACCAGAATTACGCCATTTCTCGTGTTAATATTCCTTCCCATCTGGACGATTAAAACCGCCAGCATGACAATAAGAGCAATTTTTACAAATTCCGTAGGCTGGAAAGAAAGGCTTCCCACTCCCAGCCACCTTCTCTTTCCGTTTACCTTACGTCCAACCAGGGATACGGTAATCATAAGAACGTAAGAAAGGGCATAAGCAAATACGGCAAACCTGGCGTACCAATGGTAATCCAGTTTGGATATCACGATCATGATAACAAAGCCTGCCAGGGCTATCTTGGCCTGCCTCATCATGAAATAAGCGGCGTCATTGAATTTAAGCTGGGCTGCGTAAGAGCTGGCGCTGTAAATCATGACCAAACCGAAAACAGACAGAAATATTACAGTAAATAAAAGACTGTAATCATAAAAACGGCGCGGTTTATTCTTTTTCCTCACTGGCCTTTTTTCTGCCATATCATTCCTCCTCGCCAACTGCTATTTCATTCATACCAGCCGCCATGACATNNTTCATAATTTGGCGGGAAAGCACCGCCACGACATTCATAATTTTGCGGGAAAGCACCGCCAAATTATTCATGACGGGCATTCGTCCTATAGAAATATTTGCGAAATTTATGCTTAGTGAGCGAGCTCACACGCATAAATTTTGCAAATATTTCTGCATGGCTCATTGCTTCTACAAGTTCCGGACACAATCCTTAAAGATTTCTCCCCGCTCTTCATAGCACTTGAACATCCCCCAGCTGGCGCATGCCGGAGAAAGGAGCACATGATCTCCTCTGTTGGCATAAGAAGCGCAGACTTTAACCGCCTCCTGCATATCCTCCGCATACATCACATTGGTAAAACCATGTCTGGCCGCACACTCAGCGATCTTTTCCCTGGTCTGCCCCAGAAGCACCATGTATTTCACCTTACCGTCAAAGGATTCAATCCACTCGTCATACTGAGAGTTCTTATCGTAGCCCCCTGCAATGAGCAGAGTAGGCCCTGGCATGGCTTTTATCGCCTGGATCGCCGCATCGGGATTGGTTCCCTTAGAATCATTGTAGTATTTCACTCCCGCCTTTTCCGCAACAAATTCAATGCGATGTTCCACTGCCTTGAATTCCCGGATCCCCTGGCTGATGATCTCCATGGGCACTCCCATTTCAGCGGATATGGCAGCGGCAGCCATGATGTTCTCATGATTATGGCGGCCTAAAAGCTGTATCTCATGAATGTCTGCGATCTCTGTCCTCTCGCCTTCATGGTTCCGGATGATCCTGTCCCCATCCATACAGTAGCCCTCTTCTAAAAACTGGCGGCTGCTAAAATAGATTGCCTTGGGTCTGATGGTTTTTCCAAACTCTCGCAAAACAGGATCGTCATAATTTAAGATACAAAAATCCTGGGGACTCTGGTTTGATGTGATACGTTCTTTTACTTCTATGTAGGATTCCATGGT
>DJBG01000069.1 GCA_002429965.1 Hungatella sp. UBA5982 | reverse complement strand
ATCTCAAACTGTAAGCCAAAGGATGCTATTATTCTTTCCGGTAATTTGGGAGAACATCATGCAGCCATTTTGTCTCACCGGATGGGGATCGAAAATCAGATCGCAAGTGATTGCGCGCCCCTAAACTCCATCGTAAAGAATCTTCTTGATGAAAATATCCGGGTCCATTGTATGAGAGATGTTACCAGAGGAGGGCTTGCTACGGTTCTTAATGAGGCGGCAGACCAGTCCTCCTGCAGGGTGGAGATCTGGGAGGAGGTTCTTCCGGTCAGCCCGCAGGTAAGAGGCTTCTGTGATATCCTGGGCCTTGACCCTCTTTATATGGCAAATGAAGGGAAAATGATAGCGGTCGTTCCTGAAAACCAGGGGCAAAGGGCGTTACAGGCAGTTCAGAAGAGCAAATACGGGAAAAATGCCAGAATTATCGGAACTGTTCTGGAGGGTAAGGGAGTGACAATGAAAACCAGACTGCATGGAAGCAGAACCATTGATGTCTTATATGGGGAGGGCCTGCCCAGGATTTGTTAGGGGAAATCCGTGTTTTTGTATGTAAAAATAGCCGAAAAGTTGAATAAAATGTGGCATTTGCAGGATTAGGTCATATATTTATTATAGTTAAGTAAGAAAGGAATGCTGATATGGCTATAAAGATATTTATTGATCAAGGACATAATCCCAGCGGATATTTTAACAGCGGGGCAGAGGCCAATGGTTTAAATGAGTCAGAGATCAACTATCAGGTTGGAATTTATCTGCAAAATCTTTTAAACAGTGACCCAAGGTTTGAGGCACGCGTATCCAGGCCGGAACCTAATACCGTATTAGGAACCAATAATACTACCAGTTTGGCACAGAGAGTTGCCTTGGCAAATGAATGGCCGGCCGATTATTTTATCAGCATACATTGTAATCTGAATCCGAACCCGGCAATTCATGGTACGGAGGTATATATTTATCAATTTTATACGCAGGCTCAGTGGCTGGCAGAGCAGATCATGGAAGGAATTAACCAGGTGGCAGGAACGTCAAACAACGGCATCAGGGAAAACCCATCCCTGTATGTATTAAGAAACGCAAATATGCCGGCCAACCTAGTTGAATTAGGCTACTTAAGCAACGTAGCGGATGCAGAAAAGCTGCGCGATGACCAGTATGGATTTGCATATGGCATTTTTTTAGGTCTTATGAGATATTTTGGTTTTGCATAATGATTTTTAGTCAAATACAATGATATGCTCCCTTTGTGGTAAATAAGATGAAGAATCCGTCTATTTGCTGCAAGGAGGGCATTTTTTGTGGGAATCCGGAAGATATTGTGCAGAACAGAAATACATCAAATGGGCGGTTCTTATCTGCGGTGAGCCAGAATGAATTCCCTTTTTATGATCAGCAGTTTTTTTGTCTGCTTTAAAATATAAAAAAGAATTGCCCTGGCTTCAAATTCCTCCCGGTTAGAGGGAAGCTCATGGCTTTTTAGATCCTGAAATAAAAGGTCCAAATCCTTTAAAAGACCTTCTGCCGTATTTTCTCTGTGATATCCCTGTTCAATTCCTTCCAGAAGCAGTGCCACCTGTTTTGCCTGTCTGGGCAGGCAGGTGATGCTTTTGATGTTTTCGTAGATTTCCTGAAGCACCATGCTTTGCTGCTGGCGCATTTGGATATAATCCATTTCATAAGAGTCCTTTTTCCAAAGGGCATTGTTGTAATTATTAAGGGCACATGTTCTTGCCAGGTCCAGGCTTTCCTTAAGCGCTATAAGACAATCCGGGCTATATTCGCTTTTATCCTCCTCCATCAGCCAGAGGGACATGCGGCTTAAGATTCCCTTTATCTGTAAATCTACATCATCTGCCAGTTTTTGAAATACTTTTTCCTTCTTCCGAAGATGCATATTGACCAGAACCCCAACGGTAGTGCCGATCAGGAACAGGGCGATCTCATTTCCTATGAGAGGTGCCGACATAGACCGCTCGGACAGGAAATGAGTGATCAATACGGAATCCATGGCAATTGCTTCTCCCCAGTCCGCATAAAGGCAAAGCAAGGCGAATAACAGGAGGTACCAGGCAAATGCAAAAAGAGTAAAGCCCAAAAGACGGAAGGAAGCGGCTGCAAGTATTAACGCGCATACAAAGGCCAGCGTCCGGTTNNTTCTGGATGCTTAGAACCGTGATGATGCCGGCCGTAGCAGAATACTTTAAACCGAGCTCAGCGGCAATGGTAATTGCCAGCACTGCGGCGGCGGCAATTTTAATGCTTTTAATTATCTTTTCTTTATCCATGTGCGTTACCTCTTGAAAAGCAGTTTGTGTTATCAGTATACCATATTTTTAAAAACATCCCATCAGAAAGATTGCTATTTCCTTCACAAATTAGTATAATTTCTATATTGCTGTTTTTATGTAAAAATGTATTTCCTAAGGAGGAATCGTGTGGATAACAACGATATATTAATAAGATTGCGGTATGCAATGGATATTAAGGATTCTGATATGATTGAAATATTCAAACTGGGCGGAATCACGATTACGAAGGAAGGGGTCCGAAGGCTTCTGGCAAAGCCTCAAACCGATTTAAGTGCTTCCGGAGATCAAAAGGCCGTTGCTGATAAAAACAGGGACATCTGCAATGATTTTACGCTGGAGTCCTTTTTAAACGGTTACATTATTTTTAAACGGGGAAAGCAGGAATCAAAGCCGGGAGAGCCGGAAAAACCGCTGTTCATGGTGAAGGATCACCGATCCGTCAATAATGTCCTGCTTAAGAAAGTTAAAATTGCACTGTCTCTCACCGGTGATGACATGCTTGCTATTTTTAATTCTGTAGGAATTAATCTGTCCAACGGTGAATTAAGTGCGCTCTTGCGAAGGGAAGGGCAGCGCAATTATAAGGAGTGCCAGGACCGGTATATCAGAAATTTCTTAAAGGGCCTGGCAATCAAATACAGATCAGACCAATGATAAAAGCAAGGACAGCCGTCTGAAGATGCTGAGGAGGGGTCTTGCTTATTATTATTTTTTGTGATATAATGTAATCAGACGTTAAATCCTGGTGTATTTGGAGGTTTGATGTTTCATGAACAATCTTATAATTGACATGTAAAGAACCGTCTTTTTAAGAAGGGCTTTTAGTATTGTGCCAATGGCATGGATATGAAAAGCCCTTCTTTTTTTTGAAAGGANNATATGAAGTTCGGAGAGGGGAAGGTCATGGAGCTGCGGGAACAATACATCACCATACTGTTCCATCAGGGTGAAAAAAAGTTTTTATATCCCAATTCCTTTAAGAAATTTCTGACCCTTAAGGATAAGAAAGTGCAAACAGAAATGAACAATATGCTAAAGCATATCATGGAGGAAGAAGAAATCAGGCGGGCGGAGGAGCTCAGTGAACAGGAACGCCTGGAGGAAATACAAAATTTGAAGATTCGTCCCGATTCCCAGGCGGCCTTTGGATTTGTGGAGAATAACAAGGAAAATGTNNTTCTACCTGGACAGTCTATGCAGGCTCCTATCAAAGCGGAGGATCCAAAGGAAAGCCCAAACTTCCGGTCAGGCTTAAAATGAATTCCGCCTGTCTCCTTACGGAATGCCCCAAGGGGGTTGCAGAAAAGAGGAGGCGAATCATAGGGGCTTTTATGCTGCAGGACAATTTTGAAAGCTCTGCCTGCAGAGATGGCATAATTCAAAGCCACGAAAAGTACAGGATTCAACTGAACGACAAAGAAACTCTGTTTTACTGGGATTATTTTTCCGATGGAGCGGAGATTTGAAAATGGGGAAATGTGGAGCTTAAATATTTTTCCCATATAATCATGCAAAAGATTCTTTATGATATGCAAAAAGGGCTCCTTGATGAGGAGCGTCGGAAAGACGCAGAGGAATTTTACCAGTACTTCTGCCTGATAAACAAGCTAAAGCCTTTGGACCAGTAGAGAAATGGGGAAAGAAGAGGAGTGATGCGTATGGAATATGAGCGGAACAGAAGAAAAGAATATGAGAAACGGAGGCTGCATAGATTTTAATATGCGGCTCATTGTGTTAGGATCATGAGATATCGCCTCCGTTTTTCAGAAAACGGAGGCGATTTTTCATGCAAAAAAGAATACTGAACACACCGTTTGTTTGTCAAAACTGTAAAAGAACGGTACTGCCCATATCAAACGGCAGCTACAGAAACCATTGCCCCTTTTGCCTGTTTTCTCTCCATGTGGATGGCGAAGTCCCGGGTGACAGAAAAAACAGATGCAAGGGACTTATGGAGCCAACAGGGATCCGATATCATACGAAAAAGGGATTTCAACTGATCCACCGGTGTACCAGGTGCGGGACATACAGGCACAACCTCATTTGTGAAGGTAATTGCCAGCCAGATAATAGAGAATTGATTCGGGAACTTATGTATATGATTACATAGAGCGGGAGAGGTGATTGATTCATTATATGTTATCACAGGTAAATACAGCTTCCATTGCATTCCGGCTTATTCTGTCCATTATTTTATGCGGGGCGATCGGAATGGAAAGGGGTTTGAGAAACCGACCGGCAGGTTTTATGACTTATCTCCTGGTGGGGTGCGGCTCAGCCCTTATTATGATTACCAATCAATATATAGCAACAATCTATACCAATGTGGATCCTACCCGAATGGCATCCCAGGTGGTAAGCGGGATTGGCTTTTTAGGAGCCGGAACGATTATCACCACCTCTAAAAACGAGATCAGGGGCCTTACGACTGCGGCGGGCCTCTGGGCGGCTGCAGCCGTTGGGCTGGCGGTCGGAATCGGTTTTTACGGCGGAGCCATTTTAGGAAGTATTTTTATTATTTTTTCCCTGATGTATTTAAAGAAGATTGACCTTTACATAAAAACCCATGCAAAAACCATGGAAATATATCTGGAATATAACGAAGAATTTTCCATGCAGAATTTATCCTTATATACGGAGCAGTCTCATTACGAAATTTTTGATATGGAAGCCGGCAAAATAAAGACTTTAAACGGGGAATTTGGCACCCTGACCTTTGATGTCAATTTCCATCATAAGGTAAACCATCTAAAGATTATAGAAGAAATCAGGCAGTTACCCGGTATTCTTTATGTAAGAGAGGTGGCATAAACCGGCAAAGAATCGTAGAACTGGTCTAATACAATGTCTTGCAAAATGGAAGGAATCTGTTATACTGTTTTTCATAGGAAAAACATGAAAACTATGGAAGACTTGTTGTTACAGGGAGGAAGAACGACCGTGATAGGGACCATTGTGAATACAGCTGCGATTCTGACCGGCAGTTTAATAGGAACTTGTGTGAAAAAGGGAATCGAAGAGAAATATCAGGATGCATTATATAATGCCATGGGACTTTCCGCCTGTGGACNNAGCCTTGCAGCAGGCAGCCTCCTTGGAGCCAGGTTAAATCTGGTGGAGAGGTTTGATAAGGTTGTAGCCCGCTTTTCTAAAGGAGATCTGGGCCAGGGGCTGTCTACGGCCATATTGCTGTTTTGCATCGGAACGCTTTCGATTCTGGGTCCCATGGAAAGCGCTCTTTATGGAAATAATACCTATCTGTTTACAAATGCAACCCTGGACTTTGTTACATCCATGGTCCTGGCATCCACCTATGGGATCGGGATTGCATTGTCCGCAGTGATTCTGTTTTTGTGGCAGGGAAGCATTTATCTTTTTTCCGGCTGCTTATCTGTTTTTTTAACTTCCGAATTATTAACCGAGATTTCACTTGTAGGCGGTTTTTTAATCTTAAGTTCCGGCCTTTCCATATTAAAAATCAAGGACTGTAAGGCGTTAAATATGCTTCCTTCTTTATTGGTGCCTGTCTTATGGTTTTTAATAAAAGCCATTCTCTGATCGGAAGGGGCTCTAAGTCTGACGAGAGGAAATTGTTGACAAGCCGGTGAAAGAAGTGTATCTTATCGTTAATACAGGCATACCTTTACACCCGGTAAAGCGGGTGGATCCTGCCCGGAAAAGATGGGCAATAGAGTAAGAAGGAGAAAAAACGATGGAAAAAAGAATTTCGGGAAAAACAGGTTTATTGGGTTTGATTGGCTCGCCGGTGGGACATTCCGGTTCACCGGCTATGTATAATTACTGCTTTGAGAAGCTGGGGCTGGATTACGCATATCTTGCCTTTGATATCAAGGTGGATGAGGTAAAAAAGGCGATTGATGCCATAAAAACATTCCGCATGAGGGGCTGCAACGTGACCATGCCCTGTAAAAATGAAGCCGTGAAATACATGGATGAGCTGTCGCCCGCCGCCCGGATCATAGGCGCGGTCAATACCATTGTAAATGAAGATGGAAGGCTGATCGGACATATTACGGATGGCCAGGGCTTTGTAGATAATCTCCGCGACCACGGAGTTGAAATCAAACATAAGAAGATCATTGTCTGCGGCGGAGGCGGAGCAGCTGCCGCAATCCAGGTTCAGTGTGCGCTGGAGGGAGCCAGGGAAATTTCCGTCTTTAACATAAAGGATGCATTCTTTGAAAGAACTCTTCAGACCGCAGAAAAGATCAGGCAGGAAAAGCCGGAATGCGTTGTAAATGTATTTGACATTGCGGATATTGAAAAGATGAGGGAAGAGATTGCTTCCAGTGATATTCTGGCTAATGCCACCATACTTGGGATGAAGCCAATGGATAATGAGAGCGTTGTAAAGGATGTTGCCATGTTCCGCCCTGGCTTAGTCGTGGTTGATGCGGTTTACAATCCAAAGGAAACGAAGATGTTAAGAGAGGCAAAGGCTGCCGGATGCACATGCATTGACGGGCAGGGAATGCTTGTATGGCAGGGGGCTGAGGCCTTTAAGCTTTATACAGGGCAGGAAATGCCTGTAGAGGAAGTGAAGGAACTGTTTTTCAGTTAATGGGTTCATTCCATGAGAGGCGAGGCTTATGGATTTGGATGAGAAAGTGATGACCGTATGAAAAGGATCGTTGTTGCTACAAAAAGACTTTGTATAATGCCTCAAAGCATGGAAGAACTCACCATACTGTATGAAAAAGAGTTGGACTTGGACATGAAAAAGGCGTACAGGGATATGATGGAAACCATGAGGTTGCTTCCTGGCAAGGAAGAATGGGGATCGAATTGGAAAATCAATTTGGCTTCCGGATTGACCATAGGCGGAATTGGCTTCAAAGGAGCGCCTGATGCAGAAGGAACCATTGAAATCGGATATGGGATAGATGAGGAATACCGTGGGAACGGCTACGCAACGGAAGCTGTAAATGGTTTGATGAAATGGGCATTGGAGCAAAAGGGTGTCCGTTGCATCACCGCACAGACAGAGCCGGGCAATGACATATCCCAAAAGGTGCTGCTGAATAATGGTTTTGTCCGTGACGGATACGGAGAGGAAGGGCCCCTTTATAAAATTACATTATAAATTGTACATTACGTCAGCTTCCAACTTAGCGATCCAGTTATGCATATCGCTCAAATGACAGTAAATTAGAACGTAGTATCAAGAAAGGTTCAAAGGACCGGCAGCGGTTCTTTGGGCCTTTTTGGCTGGCATGGATGATATCCAATAGAGAAGGCACCGGCACCGGCTATGGGAACAGATGGCTGTCTTATTTTTTTGTGAGGGGGTATTGCTTATCATTTTTCTGTGCTATAATATAATTGGACATTGATTCCAGGAATTGCAGGGAATCTGACGTTCCTTTTAAACTTATTCAACAGGGATCCGACGCCATTGGAAAAGGGGATTTCCGATCCTTTGAGAAGGGAATTGCATGAAAACGGCGGGTTTAATAAGAGGCAGGTACGAATGATAAAAACGAAGTTGTTAAAATACGGGAGCTTATTTTCAAAGGACAGTTGAAGATAGCGCTTTTTTTATTTAAAGGAAATGTGAGAAAATGATTAAAATGTAAGAATCGTAAAATTCTATAATAAAAGAATTAGATAAAAATGAAGATATTGCTAGAAACCTTAAGATGATTTATTTTTACGCCGATCCATAAATGCTATACTTTTTATATAAACAAACGCCTTTGTTCCGCTGGTTCCGGGAAATGGCCGCTATTTCCAGAATGAACGGATAAGGGGGTAATAAAAAGTAAGGGGGATCTTTTCTTATGCTTAAAAGCAGCAGGCTTTTCAAAAGAAAAGCGGCTGGCATGATGGCAGCAGTGATGATGATCGGTATCTTGCCTGTAAACATGATCGGATTTGCTGATGTCCTGGAAATGCCGCCGGACAGCTATGATAACATGGATGTACATACGGCGACAAGGTCCAATGCCAGCTTGGCCACTGAATCCAATGCACAGAAAGCACAGGAGCTGCAAGAGGAGGGAACTGTGTATTATGTGGATGCCAAAAACGGCAATGACAGTGGGGACGGAAAAACAGAAGAGACTGCGTGGAAGACCTTTGACAGGGTCAATTCCAAAACCTTTCTGCCCGGAGACAAGATACTGCTGAAAGCGGACGGAATCTGGAACCAGGCGCTGAATCCCAAAGGAAGCGGCCGTGAGGGCGCGCCCATCACCATTGATACATATGGAGAAGGCAGCCGCCCTGTGATTAACGGCAATGGCACCTCTGGCCCTTCCATCACCGGCGCGTTGACGATCTATAACGAAGAATACTGGGAAATTTACAATCTGGAAGTGACGAATCTGGAAAATACGGATAAGATGGGAGAAGCCATGGACAGCGGTACCAGTGAACGTGCCGGGATCCTGATCTATTCTTCCAATCAGAAAAAGATATACAAACACATTACCGTAAAGAATTGTTATGTACACGATGTCAACTCCAACTTTAAGGGCGGAAAAACTTCCGGCGGCATCATCGTTATGGGTCATTATCTGGACAAAGACGGAAACCGGGTCACCATTGATGACAGCGGCAATTTAACTGCCAAGGCCATGGGGCGGGCCGCCTTTGAGGACGTGCTTATTGAAGGGAATTATGTAAAGAACGTGGCGATTGAAGGAATCCGGAATAAATGCAATACGGATATATCCAGTTCTGGCTGGGGGAAAAACGAATTCCTTAAAAACTATTCCAATGTGACCATCCGCAATAATTATCTGGAAAATGTTGTGGGTGACGGCATCGTTTTGACGGAAACAAAAGGCGGACTGATCGAGGGAAATATGGTGAATTCTTCCTGCGGTTTTGACCGGGGCGCAGTAAACTATGCCCAGTGCTGGACCATGTTTGCTGATGATGTTACCGTACAGTACAATGAAGTTTACGGCAACCGGTACGGGTACGATGACGGCGAGGCCTTTGACTCCGATATGATGAATGTGGACAATATTTTCCAATACAATTTAAGTCATGACTGCGGCGGCGGTGCCATGCTGTTTATGTCGAGCCAGAAAAATACCATATTCCGTTATAATATAAGCATTAATGACGGTACAGGCACTTATCCCGGTGAAAGCAGGATGCAGCAGCAGACCTTCCATTATGACAGTACAACTTCTGCGGGACCCGGCGTAGGCAAAATTTATAACAATACCATCGTTGTCTTTGGAGAAGATAAAAAAACCTCACTGTTTGGCGGAATGAGTAAAAGAACTTGTTTTGTAGATTTCAAAAATAATATCGTTCTGGCCAAAGACGGAGCAACCATTGACTTTGCAGTTTTAGCGCAGGGATCCACCATCCATGATGACAGCGTGATAGAAAACAACTGTTTTTATCCGGATACCATTGCAAACACCAGTGCTGGTTCTGTTTTGAATAAGGAGAGTCTGGAGGCCAAAGGAAATATATTTAAGGATCCCATGCTGATCGATTATAAGGCGGGAAAAGATTATTCCAAATATAAATATCCTTTGGAGGAGCGGGAAGATCTTATGGATTCCGATTTTACAAAAGACAGGATAAAGAAGCTGGCAGAACCATATCAGCTGACGGATGGATCCTCTTGTATCCGCGCCGGTCAGAGGATCGAGGGCATGCCTACCGAAGATATTATGGGCAATACCATTGCCGGACGTGTGGACATAGGCGCTTTGGAATATTCCAGTGAGGATGAGATGGCAGAGGAAGTGGAGGAAGTTCATATTGTAACGACTCCCGGTGTTGTGCCGAAACTGCCGGCAACCTTAAAAATCATTCTGGAAGGGGAATCCTATCATTATCCGGTTAAGTGGGATGAGCTGACAAAGGAAGACTGCATGCAGGCGGGAGGAATCGAACTTGCCGGAATCCTGCCAGGATTGTCCAATCAGGTTGTGGCTGCTATCATTGTGGCAGACGCACCGGAAAGCTTTGCGCCGGTTGAAGTATCGACTTTTGCAGGAATCTACCCGGTTCTCCCCGATAAAGTTACAGCAGAATTTACAGGCGGTATGACCCTGGAGCTTGGGGTGATATGGGAAACGCTTACTCTGGAACAGTATTCCCATGAAGGGGACATTACGGTAGAAGGGACCGTTTCGGGTCTGAAGGAAAGATGCATGGCAAAGGTAACGGTCATCGGTGAGCTGGGGGATGGAACAAGTGTAAAGGAAAAGGTAACATCAAAGGATGCCTATACCCAGCAAAGCGATGGAAACAAGGCTTACGGAAGCTCCGACCCCAATGTCATTAAGGTCAAAACGGCCAATAATTCGCCTTCCTACACAAGAAATGGGCTGATTGGCTTTGATTTAAGTGAGGAAGAGCAGATGTTAAAATCCGCCTCCAGCATTACCATAAAGCTGCAGATGACAAGACCGGTTTCGGAGGCAGATTATAAAACCATTAACAATCATTTTTATCTCAAGGTTTATGAAGTGGCCGACAACTGGGCGGAAGGAACGGTGACATGGAACTCCTCTCCGGCTGTTTCCGATGATAAGCTGGTGATCCGTGATAAAAAAATAGTTTACACCAATATCCGGGATGCCCATGAAAATATTGTGGAACTGGATGTGACCGATTGGGTAAAGAATGCTTATGCAAAAAAAGGGCAGACAAAGTTTTCCTTCCTTATGACGACCGATTATTTCGGCGAGTATGCAAACGGTGACAACGGAGGCATTGATTTCGCTTCCAAAGAAGCAAACGGAAAAATGGCTCCTGCCATGGNNTTAAGCAATGTATACGAAACGGAGTTGGAGGCTGCTTCTGTTTCAACACCGGCAGGAAAGATGCCGGCTCTGCCGGAGACGGTATCAGTCAGTTACTCCAACGGGGAACAAAAGAACGTGACCGTGGAATGGAACAGCATTGACTCTGCAATTTACCAGAGCGAGGGGAACTTTGTGGTGTATGGGAAGGCAAATGGGGTGAGGCTTCCCATCAGGTGTACCGTATATGTCATGGAATCGCTGCATAAAATCGTCTCGATAAAGGATATTCCCCCCATCATACAGTTGGTTGGAACAACCTGGGAGGAACTGGGACTTCCAAAGACAGCAGCAGCACTGCTGGATAATGGGAAGGAAGCGGAGGTGCCCATTGAATACTGGTTCCCGGATAATGCCTATGATCCGGAAAAAGTATTTTCCTATACCTGCATCGGATATCTGGATCTTAACGGCCATGAGACAATTGAAAACCCGGGTCAGAAGTTTGCTGCGGTAACGGTAAGCATTATTGAACCGGAAGACAAGAATGCCCTCCTTGTTCTCTATACAGAAGCAGCCGATTTAATTAATAAAGGTGTATTGGACCGGCTGACCGATGGGGCCAAAAATCGTTTTATGAAGGCATTTAACCAGGCTGCCTCCGTACTGATCAATACAAAGGCAACCGAATCAGAAGTACATAACGCTTATGTTCATTTGATGGAAGCCATCTGGAGTCTGGATTCAGAAGAAAATTTAAAGCCTGATACTTCCGCTCTTCGGGATCTGGTGCTCATAGGGGAATCCAGGAATAAAAAGGATTATACAGAAGAGTCCTATGAAGTATTAAAGGATGCTCTTTCAGAAGCCAAGTCTGTTCTAAAGGATAAGACTCTTACAAAGGGTGATCAGGACCGGGTGGACCAGGCATTCGACTATTTAAAAGAAGCCATTGACGGTCTTGAGTTTAGTGGAAACCCGGGAACGGAAAATAAGATTGTCACAGGAATAAAAATTATCGCACTGCCGGGTCAAACAGAATACAAATTAGGGGAACGAGTCAGCCATTCCGGCTTAAAGGTGGCTGCTGAGTACAGTGACGGCTCATTTAAGATCATAAACGGCTATGAAATATCGGATGTGAGCACCTCTGTACCGGGCGTAAAGGATGTGATCATCACCTATCGGGTAGCGGTCAATAACGCCGTTAAGGTGTTCACGGACGTCTTCCAGATCACGGTTATAAAGGAGACTTCTCAGGGAAGCGGTTCCGGAAGTTCGGGAGGAGGCACGTCCTCTCAAAGGACAGGGTCCGGTATGAACGGACAATGGCAGAAAGTGAGTGGAACGGCGTGGAAATTTTTAAAGGCTGATAAAACCTATGCGGCCAACGAATGGGCAAAGATAAGCGGGAAATGGTACCGGTTCAATGAAAACGGCATGATGCAGACCGGATGGATCGTGGATCAGGGCACATGGTATAGGCTTAACCCGGATGGTTCCATGGAGTCGGGCTGGGTAAAAGAAGAATCAGACGGGTACTGGTATTTCCTTGATGAATCCGGCGCCATGAGAACCGGCTGGGTCCTTATTAATGGAATCTGGTATTACTTTAACCCTGTTACCCAGGGGAATACCGGCTGGCAGAAAACAGAAGACGGGGAATGGGGACATCAGACTGGAGAAAGCGGCAGCAGGCCAATGGGAGCCCTTTGCACCGATATCATAACTTCAGACGGGTATCGGGTAGATGAAAACGGAGCCTGGATCCGGTGATCAATTTAACCTGAAAGAGNGATTTCCCTCTTTCAGGGACCATTTGGGGGAAACGGTCTTATGAAGGTAAAATGGAAAAAGATATGCGGGGCGGCGCTGATTTGTACTATGGTCATGGGAAACCTTACTTATGCAGCTCCTTTACCCGGTAATCCTGCGTCTGATATGGATCAAAACGATCTGGAAACGATTTTAAATGACGGACTGGTCATGCATTCTTCTTTTGACGAAAGCAGTATATCCGGGAACAAGGTAAAGGACCAGACCGGAAGAGGAAATGATGGAACAATTTACGGCCAGCCGGTTTTTGTAAAGGGGATTCGCGGCAATGGTATTTCAATAAATAACGGAAGCAAAGCCGGGCAGCCCAACACCAAAGCCGATCAGTATATTACCTATGGCCAAACCGCTGATCTAAAATTTGGAACCGAAGATTTTTCTCTGTCCTTCTGGATGAAAACAGAAAATCATGGGCAGAATAACGGAACCATTCTTTCCAATAAGAATTATTTAAGCGGCAGCAATATTGGTTGGGCCTTTGGCAATTTTAATAATGCCAGCGACGTGGATATGAGAATGAATTTTTCCGGAACAGGAAACAGCCGGGTGGAATTAAAAGGAATACCTGCCAACGATGACAAATGGCATCATGTGGCCGGCAGCTTTGACAGGGATGGCGATATGACGGTTTATCTGGATGGAGAGAAGTATTCGTCTGCTTCTATGGCAGGACACAAAGGAAAATCTGTTGATACGGGACTGGACTTTATATTGGGCGGCGATGGCAGAGTGTGCTATGGCATGAGCGGCTGCACCATTGATGAACTCCGGGTGTATAAGAAGGCAATCAATGCCTCTGCCGTAAAAACAATTTATGAAACGGAAGGAGTAATGGCAACAGTGGAACAGATGGAAAAGCAACTGGCATCCATTAAGCCGGGATCTCAGTATCCTCTGGATCGGATCCGTGCTATGGAGCTGGAAATTGAAAATGTAAAAAACGGGCTGGAGGGCATGACAGCCGCCGCAGCCATAGCAGCCGTCAGAAGCCTTAAGGAAAAGTACAATGAATTTTTGGAAGGGAGCGAACCGCTTTGCAGCTTTCAGGTGGTATCCGATGTCCATATTAAGTCCGACAACCTGACGGATACCAATGCGATGAATTTTATAGCGGGTTTAAAGGATATTAAAACCATTTCCCCGGATTCTTTAGGGGTGCTGAATTTAGGGGATTTTACACAGAACGGCACAGAAGTCCAGTATAACGGGATCTATAACATCATGGACCAGTACTCTCCGGTTTCTGATGATAAGGTTATCATGACCCTTGGAAATCACGATGTCAGGGGATACAATTCCGCTGACTGGAACAAGGATGAAACTGTTATCAGTGCATACTGGCCTGCGGCTAAAGCACTTTATCTGAAAAAGAACAAAAGATACATGCCAAACAACGGTGAAGCTCTCTATTTTGACCGGTGGATGGGAGGCTATCATTTTATCGTGATCAATACGGAAAACGGCCTAAAGGATGCCATGTACCTTTCCCAGGAACAATTAAACTGGCTGGAAGAAACTATGGTTGAAAATGCCAGCCCTGATAAGCCTATCTTTGTTATGGGGCACAATGCATTAAAGGATACCCACTGGAGAAGCAACATCCTGCTGGATTTCGGGAACCAGGATTCCAGAGTAAAGGAGATATTTTCTAAATATCCTCAGGTGATTTACATGTCCGGCCACATTCACAACGGATTTGGGGTGGCGGAAGCCATTGACAGGGAATACGGCACCTTAATTGACGTCCCATCCTATAATGAATCTGAAAACGNNAACGGAGGAAAGGAAGCCGGAATAGGCTACCATGTAAAGATTTATGAGGACAGTGTGATATTTAAGGCAAGAAACTTTAAGACCTCTGCCTGGCTGCCGGAGTTCGATATTACAGTGGATATTCCTGGCCTTCCTGCTGTGTATAAAAAGGCAAAAAGCTTAAATCCCGGTGATTATACTCCCGAGTCCTATGGAAAAGTACTGGACCTTATGGAAGAAGGGAAAGGAATTTTTCAAAAGGTATACGATCAGAGTAAATTGACCTACGAAAATGTGGGCCCACCTGAGGTCAGCCTGTTTACCAGAGAGGTGAGAGACAGGATCAATGAGCTGGGGGCAAGGCTTTCTGCAGCCATGGAAGAGCTTGAATCCACGGAAAAAGTTACTGTTCCCATTGAGGATGTTTACCTTCAGGGAGGGAGTGTTGCTGGTAGAACCAGCAGCCAGTACAGCAATTACGATGCTTCCAAGCTTAGAGTAAAATTTTCCGACGGCCAGCAGAATTATACCAGAAGAACGGTTATGACCTTTGATTTATCGGGAGTGGAAAGAACAACCAGGGAGGCTGATCTTGTACTTGAGCTGACCGGAGGCATCAGCAATACCAATCCTGCAAAGGATTTTGTTTCTGCAGAGATATATGAAGTGAAAAGCGACTGGAATTCCGGTGTGTTGACCTGGAATACAAAGCCGGAACGANNCGATTAAGAGATAAGGCGGACGGAATGATTTCAAAGGACAATATATCCGGTGGGATTGTAATCGCAGATGTCAGCAAAAGCGTGAGAAATGCTCTGAATGAAGGGAAAACGGCTATTTCCTTTGAGATCGGCTGTCCTGTGGCCGCCAATGACAACATGATTGATTTTTATTCCACAAGAGCAGAAGGGAAGGAAGGGCCAAGGCTGATCACGCGCACAGCCGAGACAGAAAAACCGGTTGATCCCCAGTTTCAGAAATTAAGGGATAAATGGCTTGGCACGCTGTCTGGCGGCACGCTGGACACCGGAAATGAGGCGGTCCGTACCTACATTAAGGGAATGGATGAAAAAGCCGGAGAATATTGGAACACTATGATAAAAGGAGACGACGGATCCAGAACCAATCTCTGGAACGATCTGGATATGAGCTACATAAAAGGTACAGGTGCAGAGGCCAAGGTCCATTCCGGCAATGTGGCTGAGACCTTCTACCGGTTAAAAGATATGGCAATTGCATGTGCAACGAAGGGATGCCAGATGTACCAGGACGAGGAAGTGAAGAATGAGCTGATCCTGGCCCTGGAATTTATGAATGAACATCACTATAACAGCAGTGATGATAAAACCCCGGTGTTCGGAAACTGGTGGCACTGGGAAATCGGAGGACCCATTGCATTTCTGGATACCGCTTTGATTCTTTATGAGGACTTAACTCCGGAACAAATTGGCCGTTATGCAGCAGCGGTCAGCCGGTTCACCAACGTATGCGACCAACCCTCCGGTTATCCTGGTTCTCCGGCCATGACTGGGGCAAATTTAATCGACAAAGGCATGGTAGTGGTCCAAACCGGTCTTTTGACTGACAACAGGGAGAAACTGAATCATGTGAAGAAGGCATATAAAACCGTGTTTGAATATGTGACCACAGGAGATGGATTCTATGAGGACGGATCCTTTATCCAGCACCAGGCTCTTTCCTATATGGGCGGATACGGTTCCCAGCTGTATGAGAAGCTGAGCATTCTGTTTTCCGTATTTTCCGGCACTGATTTTGAACTGACCTACGAGGATCACGCGGAGCAGTTGATCTTTGATATGGTATTTAAAGGGATTGAGCCATTTATCTATAATGGCCTGTGCATGGATATGGTATCGGGAAGAGATGTTACAAGAAAAACCTCAAACGACAAGGCAAGGGGTGCGGGAATCGTGGATGCCATGATGCTCATAGGTGATGCCATGCCGGCAGAGCAACAGGACCGATTCAACAGCATGATGAAATACTTCATTGGAATGGATGAGGATTATTATTACAGCCACAGCACCCATATCGCTTCCCTGATGAAGGCAAATCAGATCATGAACGACGGTTCCGTTGAACCCAGAAGCGAATATGTGCTTCGNNCCCAACGGGGCCGGTGACCGCACGAAGAATATTTACAGCTGGGTGGGCGGTTCCAGCCTTGGAAATTACGGCGGTGCGGGAATGCATTACAGAACCCTGGGCAACAGCGGCAGCACCAGGTCAGGTACGGACGCCAAAAAGTCCTGGTTCATGTTTGATGACGAAATCGCAGCAGTGGGAAGCGGGATCACCTCCTCCACAGGCAATTACGTGGAGACCATCATTGACAACCGCAGGCTAAATAAGGATGGAAGCAATGAAGTGCTGATCAATGGGGAAGCAAAGGATATCAGGGACGATGGTGAGGAACACGCATTAAAAGGAACAAAAATAACCGGTGCTTCCTGGATCCATCTGGAGGGAAATACGGCTGGCTCTGATATCGGATATTATTTTCCGGAAAAAGTGGATGTCATGGCCCTGAAGGAAAAGAGGACCGGCAATTGGAATACTCAGGGAACCACCGAAGGAGAGGAAACAAACCTCTTTGCTACGTTTTGGTTTGAGCATGGGAAAAAGCCGGCTAATGCGGATTATTCCTACGTGATACTTCCTGGAAAAACTGCGGAAGAAACGGCACAGTACTGCGANNGGCGAAGACGCTCATGGGGTAAGAGAAAAGAACTTAGGAATTACGGCAGTGAATTTCTGGAACAACAAGGTAACGACTGTGGCGGGAATCACATCTAATAAAGCCGCATCAATAACAATGCAGATCAATGGGGACGAAGCAACCATAGGAGTGTCGGATCCGACTCAGGAGAACAACGGAACCATTGAGCTTTCACTTCCATATACAGGCGGAGATATGATAGAATCTGACGCCAATGTAGAGGTGCTTCAAAAAACTCCGTTTATCAAACTGGCTGTAAGGACGGCAGGGCTGGCAGGCCAGACCAGCAAGATCACGCTTAAGGTGCTGGAGCCTGAAAAATGTGAAATCATTGGCTTTTCCGAAGAGTTTAACCAGATCAAGACAGACCCCGGAACAAAGTTCACGGATCTGCAGCTTCCCAAGACAGTGGATGTCTATGACAACGCCGGTGGCACCCACACGCTGGATATTCTATGGGAGAGAGGGGATTATCAGAAAGACGTGTTAGGGACCTATGATTTAACCGGGCAGCTGGTATTGCCTGAAGGACTGTACAATACGGCAGGATTTGCCGCTTTCATCCAGGTCCAGGTTGGCGACGAATGTACACCAGTTATGGATAATGTTTACGTGCAGGGAGGATCGGACAGTGACAAGAATTTCGGCGGTTCTGCTTACCTGATTGTAAAATATGATGCGGGAGCGCAGAATTACACCAGAAAGTCCCTTATGAAGTTCAGCCTGGAACTGGTGCCGGAATCCGCTCAGGCAGTTTATCTGGCCTTTGAGCTGACAGGTACGCCAAGTGCGGATTTTACCAGTGCGGATATTTATCAGGTGGAGAATGATTGGGAAGGAGCAGTGGTAACCTTCAACAGTTTCCCAGCCCGCATTGGCATAAATCCGGTATCTTCCTTTACAAAAGCCATGACATCGGGGAATCTGATACAAAAGTTGGATGTGACGGAAGCTGTTAACAGGGCCAAAATAAATGGGGAGACTGAAATCTCCTTTGAGATCAGCATACCAACGAAAGCCACAAATAACTATGTGGGCATCCATTCCTCCAGAACGGTTGCAGAGGGCGCTGTGAAGCCGTCGCTTGTGTGGGAATCCGATTATGAAGCGGAAAAGGTAATAAAAAAGAATTTGAGTTTTGTTATTGATCTGGCTTCCAATATTAATGCAGAAGATTACAGCAATGTGGATGAGAAAGTTCTGGCCCGGCTGGTTGAAGATGCAAAACGCGTTCTACAGGATCCGGATGCGGAAATGGAAGAAATTCATGAAATGGAGAGACGTCTGACTCAGGAACTGGTAAAATATAGAAGAATGTAAGGAGCAGGAGGAGACAATGAAACAGAAAGCGCGCAGATGGAACGTGGTAATGGGAACGGTTGTAATCTTAGCTTTATTCGTGGCAGGGGTCTGGTGGTTGAAAAGTCCTTCCCATGGAGTGTTTAAAATTGGAAATTACACCATTACTCAGGACCATCTGGCGCTTTATGAAAGCGACTGCCGGGCCGAAGTTTCGTCCTATTTTTACAATAAGTATCAGCTAGACCCAAATGAAGACGGATTCTGGGAGAATAAAATCCAGGGAGAGATCCCAAGGGAGGTATTAGAACAAAAGGCCATGGACCGTCTTGCCTGGGATACGGTGGAACGGATAAAGGCTTCCCAATATGGGATCCCTGCGGATATCANNAGATCCCTGGAGGAAGAGAACAAAAAACGGCAGTCCTCCCTAAGCGTTTCTTACGGTCCCGGCCAGTATGGACTGATGGAATATATTTCCAGGACACAGATGGAAGTGAGAGATGAACTGAAGGGAAAACTCATGGAGGAAAAGCTGAAGCCATCCGAGGAAGAGCTTAAAGAGCTCTATGCCAGTGCAGATCCCTCCCTGTTTGATAAGGGGTGTAAAGCCAGGATCGGAATCTATATGTATTACGGCATGAAGGCAGGGGAGTATCCGGAGGAACTGAAAAAGGTCTGGGACCTTGTGGAAAAAGGACTTACTGAAGGTATGGAGCCTGCGGATATTGTTACTGGGATCCATGAAGGGTCACAGGTTAAAATCGAATACGAGGAAGCGGAATATGATANNTTTATGGAGCCTCCCAGGGAATCTTAAAGGTACTGGATAAGCAAGACTATGGAAGAGCAGCTTATGAGGAATCTGTGACGCTTTTAAGGAATCTTTGGCTGGAAGGAGCCTACCAGGAATACATAAAACAGTGCATGGAAGAGTATGGCTATTCCCTGAAACGATGAAAAAATGAATGCTGTTATAAACGTCAATGAGCGGAACAAAAGAGCGGAATGACCGAGAGAGATACATATTTTTTGATAAACGCCAGTTTATTACGATACGGGGTAATAAAACCGGAATACCAGAAGAGAAAATACCTCAGTCCAAAAATCATTGGGAAAAGCAAAAGGGGAACCGAAGCGGGGGTATATAAAGGTAACCGTAAAAATACCTTTGGAGTATTAAATAT
This sequence comes from Hungatella sp. UBA5982, assembly GCA_002429965.1. Taxonomy (GTDB): domain Bacteria; phylum Bacillota; class Clostridia; order Lachnospirales; family Lachnospiraceae; genus Lacrimispora. Next base: position 10,668 of record DJBG01000069.1, on the reverse strand, counting down.
GTATCGGATCATGATCGTAGACGACGAACCGCTGATTCTGGCAGGGGTCACTTCCCTTTTAAACTGGGAAGAGCATCAATGTAAAATAGTGAGAAAGGTTTCCAACGGCCGGCAGGCTCTGGCCCAAATGGAGGCCCTCCGGCCGGATATTGTGATAACAGATATTAAGATGCCTGTCATGGATGGGATCAGTTTTATGAAGGCATCTGTAGAAAATGGATATGCGGCATCCTTTATTTTCCTGACCAACTTTGAGGAATATTCTTTGGTGAAAGAAGTGCTGCGTCTGGGCGCTGTTNNGATGAGGAGGCGTTAATCGCAGCTCTGGAAAGAGCCAAAGACAGATGCAATCTAACTCATCGCAGGATACGGGCGATGGAAGACGGAGAGATGACAGCAGACGAGCGCATTCAGAATTATTTCAGGCGTATTTTGATTTGTGATGAGGAATCGCATCCGGCTGAAGGGCTGGCTGTGATGATCCGGGAACGTTATCCCGTGCTTCTTTTGATGCTGATTCATTTTAACTACAAATCTGAGGAATTTTCCGAGAAATTTACCAGGGCTGATCAGAAGAAGATCTTAAACTATGCGGAAAATATCATTCATGAAATGGTGAAGGGTTTTTTTGACAGAAGCTGTCTTCTGAGAAAGGATCAAAATGGTTTTATCCTTGTTCTTTCAATGGAAGGAATGGAAGAGTATAAAGAACAGGTTGAAGCAATGAGTATTAAATTCCGTAAGGTGATGAAGGATTATTTTGAGATTCCTGTGTCCATTGCAGTCAGCCGTCCGGTAAGGGAAGCAGAAGGGGTCCAGGATCTTCTTTACCAGGCTTTGAGTGGTATGAATGATACGTATTATGACAGTTCCAGCCAGATTGTTTTTTATTCGGAAAATTGTAAAGAAAATTTCAGTCACAGCAGCAGCTTTAATATTAATTTTTTAAAGAAGGAATTAACAGGCATTATCCGTCAAAATGACCGGAAGGGCTTTTCCAATATCATGAACCATATCATTCAGCTGTTTGTCCAGTGTAAGCCATCCCGTTCACAGGCAGTAAATGCGTGCAGCAATCTTTATTACTTTATTACATTCCTCTTGGAAGAAAGAGAGGACCAAAGCTTTCCCTATATTTTAGATGTGGCAGGGCAGTTAAACCGGCTGACTGACCTAAGCGCCGTGACCGCCTGGCTGGAGGGGTTCCGGGACCAGGTGGCAGAAGCCTTGGAGACCTATAAGGAGGGTAAGAAGGACAAGTATATTGAACTGGTTATGGAATATATCCGGGTGCATTACCGGGAAAAGATAACCTTAAATCAGATGTCCGCTTTATTAAATATCAGCCAGGGGCATTTAAGCTGTATTTTTAAAAAACAGACTGGAAAAAACTTTTCAGATTATGTAACGGAGATTAAAATCGAAAAGGCAAAGGAGCTGATAGAAACGTATCAATATATGATGTATGAAATTTCAGATATGCTTGGTTTTGATACACAGTACTATTTCAGTGCCGTATTTAAAAAGACTACGGGTTATACTCCAAAGGAATATGAGAGTATGACAATAAAAAAGAGCTGCTCCTGATTCAAATGCGTTTTTTGGATGAAACAGTTGAAGGGCTATCCGCCTGGCGGCGGCAGCCCTTCTGTGTTTCTCCGCTATNNCGCTATGGATTAGTCTCAATAAAATATTCGTCAGGAGAAAATATAAACTGCATTGAACCTGTCACTTCTGTAAGGATCATAAAAGCCCTCGCTGATATCCCAGCCTCGAAATTCTTCCTTGGAAAACAATAAGTGTTCATCCCGGTGAGACCGCATGGGGATTTCTCCGATCAGCACGCCTTTTTTGGCAACCCGGAGAAGCTCTTTTGTTGCTTTCTCTGCATACTCCTTATTATCAAAATAAAGGTAAACGCCGTAACAGATCACTTTATCAAAGGATTTATCCTTAAACGGCAGGTCTGCGGCTTCACCGGTGAGGACCGAATTTTGCAGAAACTCGATATGCTTTTGAACCAGGGTAGGGGAATAGTCAATGCCTATGTAATCACAGTCCAGATATTGGGCAAGGGCACCTGCGCCGCAGCCAACTTCAAGGACTTTGTCATTTTTATGTATATCCAGCCGTTTGCTTATCTGACGGGCCACCTCTTCCATATCCACCTTGGTGGCTTCATAACCGTCGTAGGCCAGAAGGTCTGTAACGGAGCTGTCTGCCCGTCCTTTCCGGGTCCAGACCTGTTTCCAGGTTTCTTTTGATGCATTTTGTGTATTCATAATGATTACCTCCTTTTATTCCTCGCAAAGGCAGCGAGCCAAAGTCAAGATCGCTTGACCTTGCCGGCTGTTCGCGGGGTATTTGACTAACGTAATATATGTTTCAGCGCATCCGCCAGACGCTCATTGTCTGCCTCTGTTCTGACTGCAATGCGGATAAACTCCCTGCCTTCCAATCCTGGCTTTTGGGATAGATCTTTTACCAGAATGTTGTAGCGGTTTAACAACAGTTCCGCAATCTGGGAAGCGGAACAGCCATCAGTGATTTCACACATAATGAAGTTGGCCTGAGAGGGGTAAAGCTTTAACTGCCTGATGGATTGAAGAGACTGGTATAATTTATCCCTGGTCCTTTTAAAGTGCTCCAAGGCTTCCTGGTAGTCTGATTGGTATTTCTCAAAGATCTGAAGAAAATACTCCGCCAGAGAGTTGATGTTCCATATGGGCAGTTCTTTCCGCACCTGGCCTATAATTTCCGGGTCGCTGCAGGTGAGGAGCCCTAACCGCAGTCCGGGAACTCCGTATGACTTTGAAATACTTTTGATAAGAACCAGGTTCTTATACTCATCCAATATTTCCTGACACATAAGCGACGGCGATTCCTCCACGGAGGAGAAGTCAATAAAGGATTCATCCAGAATGAATGTGATGTTCCTTGCCTTGCAGTATTGGGCTAGGGAAAGGACTTCCTGCTTTGGTATATAATTTCCTGTGGGATTATCCGGGTTAACTAAAACCAGTGCCTCCAGTTCCTTATCTTTGTAAAAGTCCATGATATCCTGGGCGGTATATGTATAATCCGGTGTTGATACGTTGAAATAGACGGCATTTTGCGAACAGATCCCATATTCTTCAAAGGAGGGGCGCAGAACACCGACGGCATTTTTAAAGCTTCGGATCAAAGGCTTGATTAATTCTGCCGCTCCGTTTCCGGTGAGAATCTGGTTTCTGTCTAAGCCCAGGGATTTTGCAGCCAGCAGGTTATTGACATCAAGGCCTGAGGGATAACTGGTGGTAAGGACTTCAAAGCTGGCCTTGATCTCTCCCATGAAACGGCTGTTTGGGAAATAGGGATTTACCAGGTAACAGAAATCCAGAAGGCCGGGATACCGCCAGTAGCCGCCGAAGCGCTTGGATAACCGGGACAGTCTGCTTTGGGAATCTGTAAAAATGGATTCCGCAATATCCAGGTCCTGCTCATCGTCGATTTCATACCAGAAGCCGTTTTCCAGCCTGGTAGCTTTTAAATCGTGGTCATCCAAAAGTGAAATGACCTTTAATACCTGTTCATAATATTCATTGTTTCCCAAGGCCTTGCTGTAGGCTTCCAGGAAGGGAACGTAGTGGGTTGTAGAAAAATTGCGGCTGAATTTATAGATGTTGACGGTCTTATAGTAGGAATGAATATCCTCGAAACGGAAATCCTTCCTTGTGAGGAATTTCATAATATTGTCCTGTTCATCTAACAGGACCACCGTTCCATCCATCCAGCTTTCAAAATGGGCCACAAGAGCCAGATTGGGATAAGGATCATTTATGATCTGGGTCAGCACTTCCTGTTCGAAAATCAGGTCTGATTCCAGCAAAATGGTATCATCCATGAGAAGCTGGTCTTTGGCAAGATAAAGAGAATAGATATTGTTTGTCGTTTTGTAGACCGGATTGTCTATGTACGTGACCGGAGTGGAGAGAGGGAGAGAAGATACAAAGGATTGCAGTTCTTCGCCCTTATGGCCGGTTACAATGATGATTCGGTTCAAATGGCAATGATCCAGCTGTTTCAGCATGCGCTCGATCATTGGAATGCCATTTACGGTAATCATGCATTTCGGTTGGTTTTCAGTTAGCTTTTTTAAACGCCGTCCCATTCCGGCGGCCAGGATAATTGCCTGCATAATACACCTCTTTGTTCAAAAATGTAATATTTTATAAATTAATGAACATAATACCAGGTTGATCATGATCTGTCAATAGATTTGGAATAAAAATGTAATAAGAATTTCCAGTGAAGGCTGTGAAGGACCATTCGCCTTTTGCTGTACCGGTTGATATCTGGCAGTTCATGGTTTATCATTGTAATATCCGTTACAACTATTAGGAAAGATGGAAGGTAAAAGATCATGAACCAAAAGGAAAGAATGTTGGCAGGCCTGCCTTATAAGGCATGGCTGGATGGGCTAAACGAGGAACGTATGGAGAACAAGCTTAAGATTTACCAGTATAATCAGCTGTGTCCGGATGAAGAAGAAAAAATGGCTGAATTGATCCGTAGTATCCTTGGAAAGGCAGGAAAGGANNGACAAATATTGAAGTAGGGGATTATTTTTATGCAAATTATAATTGTACAATCCTTGATGTCGGAAAGGTGATAATCGGGGACAATGTAATGTTTGCACCCAATGTTTCAATTTATACCGCCGGTCATCCCATTCATCCGGATTCAAGAAATTCGGGATATGAGTATGGGATTCCTGTGACCATAGGAAATAACGTATGGATCGGCGGCAATGTCATCATCAATCCGGGGGTTACCATAGGAAACGATGTGGTGATTGGGGCAGGAAGCGTTGTGACAAAGGACATCCCGGATCGTGTGGTGGCTCTGGGAAATCCCTGCAGAGTGGTCCGGCAGATTGTGGAGGATGACCGGAAATATTACTATAAAAATAAGGAATTTGATGTGCAGGACTATCGGTGATTCCGGTTTAAGCCATGCCGTTAAAATTTGGACAGGTATTTTCTTTCAGAATATAATAATATTTTCCCAAAAGCGTATACTAACTGTGGATCAAACAAACAGGACGTGACTGAAAAAAACCAGGGAAGAAAATTCATGAAAGGAGACGGTGTAGATGAAAGGGATGTGTGAGTGCGCCGATGTATTTGTTCAGAAAAGCAGCATAAAGGATTTCGCACTATTAAAGATATGCCTGTGTGCAGTAGGGATCATGGTTGGATTATCGATCCCGGAAAAAAAGAGAAAATGGCCTCTTACGGCTGCAGGTTTTGTTTTCGTATTCAGCTATATTTTGATCATGGCGAAATTCATTAAGATTTGTATGGAAGAACGCTAAGACCGAGCAGAAAGGTTGCCGTGGATAGGGTTATTGTTCCGGGATATGACCGGCTGCACCAGCATTTTATGTGAGATAAAATGCTGGTGCAGCCGTTTTTTTGCTGTCTTAATTTACCGTAGAAAAAGTGTCTGGAAATGACCGCGCCATGCTTTATACGATGCTCTCCATAACCGCAATCCCATAAAATTTTTAAAAACATCTAAGTATGTTGTAATAACAACGGACATGATTCTCTTACAGTGGTATCCTTTAAAAAGAAAGCAGGAGCGCTGAAAAAATGGCGTTATGCATAGAAAAATTTACAATAGGAGGTAATGGAATATGAGTATGTTTTGCTATCAGTGTCAGGAGACAGCAAAAAACACAGGCTGTACCATTAAAGGTGTCTGTGGCAAGAATGAGGAGGTTGCAAAGCTTCAGGACCTGCTCGTTTATGCGGTAAAGGGAATTTCTGAAATTGTTGTAAAGTCAAAAACCGATGCTGCAGAGATCCATACAATCAATCATGAGGTACTTACAAGTCTCTTTATTACGATCACAAACGCAAACTTTGATGCAGATGCAATTGAAAAGCAGATCGTAAAGGTTCTCAAATTAAGAGACCAGCTTACAAAGGATACAGGATACAACGGAAACCAGGATGCAGCAGTATTTACTGTGGACTCCAGAGAATCCATGCTTTCCAAGGCTTCTCAGGTAGGAGTTCTTGCTACGGAAAATGAAGATATCCGTTCCTTAAGAGAGCTGATCATCTACGGAATCAAGGGTCTGGCCGCTTACACAGAGCATGCATACAACATCGGAAAAGAAGATGTGTCCATTTATTCCTTTATTTATGAAGGACTGGCTGCAACTCTTGACGACAGCCTTACAGCCGATGATCTGGTAGCCCTGACCTTAAAAACCGGTGAATACGGAGTAACGGGAATGGCTCTTCTCGATGAGGCCAATACATCACGCTATGGAAATCCAGAAATCACTTCCGTTAATATCGGTGTCAGAAAGAATCCGGCCATTCTTATCTCCGGCCATGATCTGACAGATATGGAACAGCTTTTAGAGCAGACAAAGGGAACAGGAGTGGATGTTTACACCCATGGTGAGATGCTTCCTGCCCACTATTATCCGGCATTTAAGAAATATGACAACTTTGTAGGTAACTACGGAAACTCCTGGTGGATGCAGGTTGGAGAGTTTGAATCCTTCCACGGACCGATTCTCTTTACCACAAACTGTATTGTTCCTCCAAAAACTCCTGAAGTTGCAGGCAGAATCTTTACGACAGGCGCTGCAGGCTTCCCTGGATGTCCAAACATTCCCGCGGATGAAAACGGAAAGAAGGATTTTTCAGCTATCATAGAGATGGCAAAGAAGCTTCCTTCTCCGGATGAGATTGAAACGGGCAGTATTGTTGGCGGTTTTGCCCATAATCAGGTACTGGCACTTGCAGATAAAGTGGTTGATGCTGTGAAGTCCGGAGCCATTAAAAAGTTCTTTGTTATGGCAGGTTGTGACGGAAGAATGAAATCCAGAGAGTACTACACAGAGTTTGCAAAGCAGCTTCCAAGCGATACCATCATTCTTACGGCTGGCTGTGCAAAATACAGATACAACAAGCTGGAACTGGGCGACATCGGCGGAATTCCAAGAGTTCTGGATGCGGGTCAGTGTAATGATTCCTATTCCCTGGCAGTAATTGCGCTGAAATTAAAAGAAGTGTTTGGTCTTGATGATATCAATAAGCTTCCTATCGCTTATAACATCGCCTGGTATGAGCAGAAGGCAGTTATCGTACTTCTTGCGCTGCTTTACTTAGGAGTGAAGAATATTCACTTAGGACCGACTTTACCTGGATTCTTATCTCCAAACGTTGCCAAGGTTCTTGTTGATACATTTGGAATCGCAGGAATTGGTACCGTAGAAGATGATATCGAATTATTCATGAATGCATAATAACCGGATACCGGCATAATAAAAAGGGATGCTGCATCACTGACGAGAGTTGGTTTTGCAGCATCCCTGTTTTTTACTCTGAAGATCAATCGCGAAGCACCAATCATCAGACTGCCAAATAAACAGGAATGTGTTTATTTCTCATAGGGAAAATAATGTTCTGACTTTGATTGAAATTCTTTCAATACTTTAATCTTTTTATTATCATCAAAATCAATAATTGAAACTCCATCAAATCCGTCTATTTTATTGTTATAATTGCATTTAAAATACCANNAAACAAACCGCTTCATCGTCCACTCTAAAACTGTTCCCACTTTGTTCCAATCAGCAAACCATTTTAAAACCTGTTCGATTCCATGATATTCCGGGCCATAACATTCACTGTATATAATATCATCTGAAAAGACAGTTTTAAGTACTTCTTCATCTTTCTCTATCCATGCCCGAAAATAGTTTTCAATCAATATTTTATTCCACATTTTTACTCCCGAGATTTTAATTATTAGTCATATTTGCTTGATTCTAGTACATTTCTCAACGCATGTTTCCAATCATTTTGTGAAATCCCATCGTCCATGTATTCCTTCAGCTTCCTGGTTCATAAAATATAATTTCGCTTCGCATCAGTGAAAGTTGTTATCAAAGAATGTACCACATTTCTTTCGGTATTTCCACACATTTATAAAAGCCTGCCAAGTATTAAACAGACTTTTATGATAATAAAATGGAAAATGTTGTAAGTACAACTGACATGATGCTATGGCAATGGTATTCTGAAAAAAATAAAACATATCTTTAAAAAATGGATAATTTGTAAAGAAATTACCAACAATAAAGATATCTTTGGGAAAGGAGTTGTTGATATGAAAGCTACGGTAGATAGAGAGGGTTGTATTGAATGTGGGTTGTGTGCATCGATTTGTCCGGAGGTGTTCCGAATGGGGGATGACGGACCTGCAGAAGCATATGTTGATGAAGTGCCGGAGTCTGCGGAACAAACAGCAGTTGAAGCGCAGGAAGGATGTCCTGTTTCGGTTATAACAGTAGATTAATAAGGAAGAGCGCCTCCTTCTGAGGGGAATGACCCAATCAGATGGGGGTGTTTTTTATACTGAGGGGAGAAAATACATTCCTCAGGAAGAAGGCGGGGGTTCTGGAGAGCGTTTAGGGAAGAACGTTGATATGATAAGGAGGAGTTCTATGAGTGAATATATTAACAATCGTGAAATGAGGCAAAATGCAATAAAAGAGATCATTAAAAAGCTTCATGAAGGAAAATCGGTGGAAGAGGTAAAGCAGCAGTTTGAGGAGGCTTTTCACGGCGTGTCTGCCTCTGAAATTTCTGCGGCTGAGACTGCGCTGATTGCAGACGGCCTGCCGGTGGAGGAGGTACAGAAGCTTTGTGATGTTCATGCTGCAGTTTTTAAAGGCTCTATTGAGGAAATTCACCAGCCGGACGATCCTACCTTAATTCCCGGACATCCCTTGAATGTGCTGGTCAGAGAAAATAAGAAAATCGCTCATCTTATTGAAAATGAAATCCGACCGTACCTGGTCCTGACAAAAAAGAATGATAAAGAGGAATTTTCAAGACTTAAAGAAGGCATAAATCAATTAAAAGATTTATCCATTCATTACGGAAAAAAGGAAAATCTGTTGTTTCCATATATGGAGAAATACGGAATCACGGCACCTCCAAAGGTCATGTGGGGAGTGGATGATGAGATCAGAAGTCAAGTAAAAGAAATCTTGGAAATCCTTAATAAGAATGTGGAAATCGATGAGCCCCTGGTGCAAACGATTGAGAAGTTACTGGATAAGATAACGGAAATGATATTTAAAGAGGAAAACATCATGGCTCCCATGCTTTTAGAGCAGCTGACCCAGGAAGAGTGGAAGACAATTGCTGATGAAAGCGGAGAAATAGGTTTCATGATCGATCATGTGCCGCAATGGAATCCTGCCGCAGCAGACAAGGGAAGGGAGAAGGCGGAGACAAAGGCAGAGAAGGAAACTGGTCTAATAAAACTGCCATCCGGAGAATTTAAGGTGGAAGAGCTGACGGCCATGTTAAATGCACTCCCCTTTGACATTACCTTTGTAAATAATGAGGATGTGGTAAGGTATTTTTCAGAAGGAAAGGAGCGGACTTTTCCGAGAACAAAAGCCATTATCGGCAGAAATGTTTCCAACTGCCATCCGCCGGCCAGTGTCCACATAGTTGAAAAGATTGTAGAGGATTTTAAAGCCGGAAGAAAAGACCAGGAGGACTTTTGGATTAAAATGGCTGGAAAATNNTCCGCTATTATGCGGTGAGAAGCAATGAAGGAGAGTATCTTGGCGTTCTGGAGGTGACCCAGGACATTAAACCCATACAGGAGATCACCGGGGAAAAGAGACTGATGTCGGAATAGAAATTCCATATGTAAAGCCGTCCGGCCAGAGGTATTCATGCTCTGGCCGGTTTTTTGAGTCCGGCTTATGGCTGTTTCTGGGAACTGTTTTTCTGGAATATATTAAAAAGTTCACGAAGAATCAAGTGTTACATACAGGAAAATTGTTTGATTTGCATGAAAAATAAAATAAAAAGACGCAGTATATTTGGTACTGCGGTTACAAAATTATGTATATTTCGACAATATTCATTATACAACAAAAAAATATTATTTGTCAATTATCTATCAAATTAATAATTGAGGCAATAAAAAAGAACTTTTGTGTGAATTATCGTACCAGATTGTAAGTGTTTTTCTAAAAGTTAGTATATCAGCCGTCAAAAGTATCGTCATTTGGTGGGGCCATGTATTTTATCTTTTCTTTATCTTGGTTAAAAAATGTACTGTAACTGAGCTACTCCAGTCATAAAATGTAATTTTGTTGCAGAGTGTTTTATTACAGCAAATCATTTGCGCCGGGATTAATAGCCGTTATATTCCCCGTCAATACCTTATAACCCCCTTCTAATATCAAGATTTTTCTACTAATTCGCAGTACCAAATATACTGCGAATCCATTCTGTATTCCATGATATTTATAACATACTTTGTATACTTTTTTAATTCAGGAACAATACATCATCATGAACTGTATTTCAAGACTTGAAATAAAGGGGTATTGTGAGGAGTATAAAGTTGTGCGATATCATTGATAAAAAAGTCATATAGTTTTTCTTCTTACAGAATGTGTTTAATGTTATGCAATGAGGACAGAGCTGCATCCTGGTTGGAGAAGCAGATTGTCCTATATTTAATTATACCTAAGAGAACAGGGAGGAAATAAAATGAATAGCTTTAAGGATTTCAGTCTTTCTCGAAAACTGCTGACAGGTTCTTTAGGACTGGCACTCATGACGT
>DJBG01000093.1 GCA_002429965.1 Hungatella sp. UBA5982 | reverse complement strand
CATGGGAGAGCCGCAGCAGCCGCAGAACCGGTTAGAACTGTAAAACCGGTGGAGCTGTACGGCAGAAATAGCTGCAAAGGACACCCACATGGGCTTTAGCTCCCTTATGACACCTGTATCGCAAAAGGAAAGGGAATCTGTTTCTGCCAGGGTGACATTAGTTTCATCTACAAGAAAAAAATCCATCTGGTCAATGGAGAAAAGATAATCAGAGCAGGTCATAGCTTCTTTGCTCAGGTTTTTAATATCTTTAAACTGAGGGATTTTTTTGGAACTTCTGTGGTCAAGGAGGAGGCGGCCATCCTGGAAATATAGAAAATAGCTGTCCATGTCCGGCGTTTTTATTTGAAATTCGTTATGGAAAACATGGGGAAAAATATCCTGTATCATCTGTAAAGAACCTTCTTTGGCATAATTTACTTAATGAAGGCAAACAAAGAACGCCTGAATTTAGAAAATTAGCCGTCCAGTGAGCCAATGGCGGACTGAACTTCCTTTCTAATTATTTGCATTAAAGTATTCTAATCTATTTTAAATTTCAAAATGAATCCTGTCAAGCCATAAGAAAATAGTTAAAGATAGAAAGGCCGGCGCTTTTATTAGCGCCGGCCTCAATTATATTTGTCATTGCCGTAAAACGGCCTTTCGGNNGGGAACAAATGCCACTATGGAATAGGAAAATACGCCTAATACCGACATATCCCCGGACAATGCCGCCCATTGGAGGCCTCCTATGGTTTCATCTATGAGCGTGCCAAGAACCGGGAGCAGAAACATAAGGATCGTGTTAAGAAGCTTACTGCCCGTTTTTGGTCTGATGCCGCAGAGGACTACCATAATCAGCCAGCCCCATATGTAACCGCCGGTTAACCCCAGTAAGGATTGGAGTCCTCCGCGAAAGTTTGAAAAGACCGGCAGGCCTACAGCTCCAAGAAGGATGTAAATAAGGGTTGCTAAAAAGCCGAGCCTCCATCCCAACACGGTTCCTATAAGCGCCACTCCAAAGATCTGGATGGTAATGGGAACACCGGTTGGCAAGGGGATAGAAATCTGGGAAATCACGGCAAGAACTGCCGCAAACATCCCGGTCAATACCAGTTCTTTTGTTGAAATCCGGTGTTTGGCAGCGGATGAGGTCTTTGTTTGAAAGGTTTTTGCTGTATTCATAAGATCATGCTCCCTTGTGTAATATAAGATTCTATTGGAATGGTAACACATGGGAAACTGATTGTCAACCAATAATTGATTATAGGTTAACAATAGAAAACGGTTACAAAAAAGATTTTCAAAAGTTTGGAAAAAATAACCAGTCTGTAACCATCGGGAGATATACTGAATAAATAGAAAATACAGCTTTTTCTTAATAATAGATTTTAACGTTAAGATGGTAATAATTAAGGAGGATAAAAGTATGAAAGGTGTAGTGAAGGAAGTGCATCGCTTAAAAAGGGTGATTGCCTGGCTGCTGACCGTTGCGATTGTTACCGGAAATATATCGCAGCTTTCAGTAACCACCGCATATGCATCAGAAACTGCAGAGCGCGGAAGTAAATCTTCTTCCAATGCAGGGAAAGCATCCCCGTCGGAGGCAACTCCGTCAGAGGCGGCGAGGGTTATTGAAGTCCAAGTGACTCAGTCTGCCATTGAGAAGGTTCTTAAAAAGGATCTTGACAGCAGACCTGAATTAAAGGAAGACCTGGTTCCTTTTGAAGGAGACCAAAAGGATCTGGTCATAGGAAAATTGTATGAAGAACTGGAGGGAAAGACTCTGGTGCTCCAGAAGAAGGTGGGTAAAGCTATGTACTTAGTGGTGGTATCCGATACCTTGGATGGAGAACCTTTTTTTGAAGCCGATCAATCCGAACGGATCAAGCAGGAATCAATCCTTAATAACATTCAGATCATAGGAGTCAACGGATATAAGGACCGGGATTGTGAATTCCGGCTGCGGATCGTTGGCGATGATTTCATGATCACAGATGCCCAAATGGAAGAATTTGCGGTCATCGGGGAAGGTTCACAGGAAGAAACGGCTGCAAAGCCTTCCTCAACCGGGAATCAAACCGGAAGTTCAGGAAGTTCCGGAACCAAAGAAACGGCTGCTGTAACAGAGGAAGAGACCAAGGTCCAGGAGACGGATGCGATAGAAACCGAGATTCAGGAAACGGATGCGAAGGAAACCAGTGAGGCTGATAAGAATCTTTCAGAACCGGCTGAAGAAGCGCAAAGCCAGACCGGCGAAAAGGAAGAGGCACAGACGGAAGCGCATTCCAGAGAAGCCCAGGAAAAATCAGAAGACGCAGTCAAAGAAGAGATTGGAAAAGAAAACGGGGAAGATTCCAGTTCTGATAAATCAGGGGAAGCTCTTTCTGTAAGCAGTGTTGAACTAAATGGGATTTCAATAACAAGGCATGAGGTTCCGGTGCTTTTTAACACAGATAATACACCGGCAACAGCTTCTGAAGCAGATGATGACTACACCGGCGGGGAAGAGGCTAATCTTGTTTCTGTAGGGGATAAGAAGGTCCTGTCAGAAGAGGAACGGGCCTCTCTGATGGGAACGGATATTGATACCTTAAATGGAGAGGAAAAGAAGATAAGTTTATTTTCTTTTCTCAGCCAGCCATCCTTTCGCATGGTGGTTCACAGCTATGGAATGACCCTTCTGAATACAGAGGTGAACAGTGAAGGAAAGCTCAGTCCTTATGAAACGGCTCTGACTTATTATGGGCCAGACGCTGCGGATAAGAAAGAAACGGTTGAAGTAAATCTGTCTCAAAGCCAGACCGGCTCCATAAAGGCAGGAATTTTATATACCTATACCATCACCTATACCATGCAGGCATCACCTCTTTACGAATATGCCGCAGGGGGAAAGCTTTCTCTCTTTGATACCTATGAGAATGCAAAAATTCTCTTCACCGTTCCTGACGGCATTGTCATAGAAGAGCAGCCCGGAAAAGTAAAGCTGGTATCTTCTGATGATGAGGGAAAGGTTTATGAAATCAGTGTGGGAGATGAACAGAATGTAATCCGTCCGGGCAAATCAGACAGCATATCCATGAATGCCTATATTGACGGAAACGGAAAAAGAGCGGTTGGGGAGGAATTTATACTGTCTAAAGACAGCGTTGCTTTCTATGCTGACGTTAAGGTGGCTGATAAGACAGATAAGGAAAATGTAACATATCCCGGAACGATTGAAACAATCACTTATGCGGATCAGCCGGCAGACACCACACTGACTCTTGTGTCCGATGATGAATGGCATATTAAAAAGAGAGTCTATCCATCGGATAATTCTTATACGGTGGTTAGAGACGATGCAGGAAATCCTGAATTTGTGGACATTACCTACCTGATTGAAATGGGTATGTACGGAAGCTCAGGCGACATATCCAGGCAGCCTAACGGTACCATTTACCAGACTTATGGCCGTACCGGGTTTAAGGATAATTCTTATAAAATAACGGATTCTCTTAGGATCCTCACGGAAAATGCACCTGAGGTCATGAAGCCGGTTTCCGTAACGGCCAAATGGGGGGACGGATCCAATGTCCGGGTGATTAACAATGGAGATGGATCAATCACAATTGATGAGTTCAAGACCCAGGGACAAAATGATGCGGATCACATTTACGTGTCAGACTTAGCGCCTACCTACAGCTCCTATCTGGTAACCGCCCGCTATCCCTATGAACCATTTTTACTGAAATACAATGATGAACGTGTTGAGAACAAGACCGTATTCACAATCAACAATAAGGCTCATCTGGAATATGTAAAGCTGGGAGCAGATCAGTTGGTGACTGAAGATTCTGATGTGGATATTGCGATCCATGAAGTCAACCAGCCGGCAGTCATCAAGATAAAGAAGGAAATCGACGAGGGCCTTGGCCTTACCCAGAAGTATGGATTGACCATGGAAAAGGAATATCCCGGGCTGGCTAGTTTTGAGATCTATTCCCTGGATTCTGACAACAAGCAGACGACCTATGAAAATTATACGGTTATAGACGGACATGGTCAAAAAATTAACAATAAAAATATTGCTGTCAATCCATCCAGTGATGAAACGGAAAGCGGATTCTACGCAACAGGGGATGATGGCTGCATCGAGATCCAGGTAGATCCGGGAACCTATGTGATCAATGAGATAGCAAATCCAGTTGGAACCCAATTCAGCTCCGCAAAGGTTGGAACAAAGGCGGTTGCCAAAGGCGATGATATTAAGGTCACTTTAAAGGCAGGAGAAAACGCAGAGGTTACTGTGGTTAACGAAGTCATTGGAAAGGGAGCCATTGAGTTTAACAAGAAGGCCCGTTCCTGGAACAGTGCAGACCTTAGTGAATCAGAATTAAATGCTTTGGAAGGTGCGGAATTCACTCTTTACCAGAAAAATGAAGATGGAAGCCTTTTAGAAGTGAAAACCGTAAAATCAGACAGCAAAGGATATGTGTTGTTTAAGCCTCTTACGCCTGGCAATTACATTGTAAGAGAAAAAAGCGCCAACGGTTATATCCTTGACAATCATGATTATGAAGTGACCGTAGAGGCCGGTAAGACATCACCAGTAAAAGCCGGGAATAACCTCCTTGTCAACACATTAAATGAAGCAAAGGTAAATGTAACAAAGTGGATGCAAAATGACAAGGATGGTTATATTAAGGTACCTGGAACTTACAAAGGGGACTTTAACAATAAATTCTGGTTTGAAAAGAATGTGGAGGGCGGCGGGGGGGAAAAAAGGAAAAGAATCCAACCAAAAAAAAAAAACCCACCCCCCCCCCCCCCCACAACCCCAACAAANNGTTCAAGCCAGTTCACAGCGGCTCTTCCAGTTTATGATGGAAGCGGCCAGATGATTAAGTACCGCATAGTTGAGGAAGTGCCTGAGGGATATTCTGACGGGAATGGCACCGAAGCCGGTTTTTCACAGGAAACAAAAGGAAATAAGACTTACATTTATAAGACTTTTTCCCTGGAACCTTTAAAGACCGCTCAGATAGACTTGAAAAATAATAAAGGGGGCGCCTTAAAGCTTCAAAAGGATGCCTGGTTCATAAACAGCGGAAGCCTGGATAAGAATGCTTCCAAAAGTGGATTTCAGTTTAAACTTTACTATAAAGAAGGAAATGACTTCACCGAAGTATTGCCAAATACGATCTATACAACAAACAGTAACGGAGAAATTCTGGTAAAGGGCCTTGATGTAACAAAGGACTATTACTGGTCTGAAATCAACAGCAGCGGAAGGTTGGAAGCAGATGATTCCGCGAAAATGGTAATTTCCGGAGATCGGGTTTTTATCGGCCCTTATAAGGTAGTCAGAGAAAGTGATACTACCGTAAAGGCTTATAACATTCCTCAAAAGGTGCCTTACTGGCTTTATAAGGTTGATATCACAAATAAAAACAATTCCATATCAGCACAATTTAAAATAACAAGAGATGCTGATAAGACAGTAGTTTTCAACGGTTCAGTGACCAATAAGGGAACATATGTGATTCTTGATCCCGGAACAGAATACACCATAGAAGAAACAACGCCTCCTGCTAATTTTGAAAAAGGGAAAGACATTAAGATCACTACTCCTAATGGACCTGTTCTAAAAGCAGATTTGGAACGGTGGTTTACCCAGGGCAATGAAGAGACCCGCCGGACCTTTGAAAATAAACCATATAAATCCGTTTCCATTAAGAAGACGCAATTTGATGCAGACGGAAAAGCAAATCTCAGTGCACAAATACAGTTTGATGTCTATGTTAAGAATGGCAGCAGCTTTACAAAAGCAAGCAGTCTGAAATCCAGTGTTCCGACCCAGCTTGCTCCTGGAATGTATTACTTTAAGGAAGTTGTTCCAAGCGGTAATATCAATCCTTATTACTTGCTTTCTGACGCTGGCAAAGCGCAAGGGACCCATCCGGGTAATCCTGGTTATGAGGTTTCCGGAACCTATGTATACTACGGACCGGTCACCATAACCGCAGCATCCACAAGCAGCGAAAAGAGTCTGGATATCTATCTGGCAGGAGAGAATAAGCCCGTAGAGAATTATAAGGATAATGGAAAAGTAACCGTTACTAAAAAGGATGCTTTAAGGGATACCACTGTAAACGGAGCCGTTTTTGGTATTTT
The DNA here is from genome assembly GCA_002429965.1 of Hungatella sp. UBA5982. GTDB lineage: Bacteria > Bacillota > Clostridia > Lachnospirales > Lachnospiraceae > Lacrimispora. The sequence goes on along the minus strand of DJBG01000093.1, from coordinate 19,850 downwards.
CAGAGCGGATAACTTTAATGTAGATGATTGGGCAAATAGCATTAAGAATCCGATTCAAACGATAACTACCAGCGGAAGCGGTCTGGCAGCCTTTGACAGCACAAACCTTAAGATCTTTGACGTCAATGGAAATAAGATTGCTTATGTTATTGCTGAAATAACACCGCCAGCCGGATACCTGCCATCCTATGAAATCTTAACGACTACCTTAAAAGAAGGCAAGGTAATCACTACGGTCAATGGGGACACAAACGGAAGCGCGCTTGTTATTAAGAACGAACCCAAGCTGACCATCCGCACCCAGAAGTATTGGAGGGATGAATGGAATTACCAGTTCTATCCGGTGGATCATGTTCTTGGAAACGTGAAGCTGGCCCTCTATAAGGTAAATGCAGATGGGGTCACAGCGGATTATGTAAAAACAGAAACCACCAATGCCTATGACGGTATTGCTACCTTCTATGATATTAACCGGAATGATACCTACTATGTGGTTGAGGTCCGGGTACCCACCAAGGAAGAGACCGGCTTTGATTTTGAACTGAATATGAAGGATAAGACACCTTTGGCAGAAGGAAATGCCGAACCTCCAAAGACCCTTCCTGTCTCAGAACTGGAAGCCGGCAAATACAATGCAGTGAAATATACGGGGAAAGATCTTGCAAAAACAGCGGACTCTTTAATCCAGAATACCGATTCACTTTATAACTATAAGCCATGGGTTCAGTTTAATATATTAAAAACCTGTGATGGAAAGGCAATCGATGGAACCACCCATCCAGAGGAACACGTCAACGGAGCGAAATTTACCCTTTATAAGATGAAAGGTGATGAGAAAAACCTTTCGGGTATCGATTTAGCGGATTTGGCGNNTATGAAAGCGGCACCCGGATTAATCCGAAGACAGGAATCAGGGAGGACGGAGAATTTGATACCGCCATTTTGGAAACCGGTAAGGTATACTGGCTGGTAGAAGAGGAGGCTGCGCCGGGATATCAGCTGCCTGGCGGACGTCAGATCACAGCAGTATTCGCGCCAAAGGATTCCGGTTACTCGGGATATAATGAAATTATTCATCTTTATGAAAACGGACGCAATGAACAAATCGCTGTAGTGAAAAATCAGCATGGGGAGGGCCCGGGAGGTCTTGATGCATATTATTTCCAGATTGCATTAAACAAATGGCTGAAGGATGTTTCGAAGCCGAATGCAGAACCAACCCTTTTAGGCGGAGCTAAATTCCAGATATGGCTGTTGGATCCGGATAGTAAAGAAAAACTCCTTCCTGTTGAGGTGGTTGAAAGCGGATTGGAATCTGACAGTGAGAACAAAACAGGCTATGCCCTTTCCAAGATGATCAACTTGGGTAAGCTTGAGGCAGAGCTTGAAAGCAAGGGATTTGATAAAGAAAGTATTGAAAGGATCCTTAAGCTTGAGAATGATAAAGTAAAAGCACTCTTTGGACTGGAAGAGGTATATGCGCCTTCCAAGATCCAGATGGATCCGACCCTTCACTACCTGGAAGTGACAATTCCAAAAAATCAGGATGCCATTGATTCCCAGTATTTCTGGAAACAGGGTAAATCAGAAGAATACCGTCTGATGAACACAGTATTGGAACAATATCCGGTAACTCTTGCAAAATATGGATATGTACCGGATTCCAGTACCTTTGGCAAGACCGATGAGGAGCTGGCTGCTTTAAACATTGGAAAAACCCCTTTAAGCGGCGTAAAGTTTGAAATCTTTCAGTACCAGTGGGCAAATGGCAGTTATAGTTATGTAAGCATTGGAACTTATACCACAGAAAGCAACGGTCAGATAAAGATACCCAAGGGCTTAAAAGCAGGGCGGTACCGGTTAAAGGAAACACTGACAACGACCCAGAGCAGTAAATATATTACCATGTATACCGGCCAGGGCAACCTTTGGAGATACTTTACAGTAGGAAGCACTCCTTCCGCTGTGAATATTTATAACCCGGAGAAGCCGGATCTGACAATTGAAAAGACCACCTGGGCCGGAGATCCTTCCATTGGCCTTGACGGGATCACCTTTACCATTCAAAAATCAGGCAGCAGCGAGATCAAGGCGGCTACCGTAAAACTGGAGAATGGAAAATATGCTGCCAGCTTTAAGAATCTGGACAGCGGCGTTTACACCATTAAGGCGGAAGCCTTAGGAAGCGGAGCGGCACAAGCCGTAACCAGCGGATATTTTGAAACAGCAACAGTGAATGTGGGGTACGAAGCAAAAGCTTCCGGAGAAAAGGTATCCCTGATTCCTGTAGGAGACAGCGTGACAGGAAAGCTGGCGGCGGCTGTGGTTAAGAACCCGCGTCTTTCTGATCTTATCATTCATAAGACAGATGCNNTGGTATGGCAGGTGCTTCCTTTAAAGTGGAATACTTGAAGTTCCGTACCGGCTCAGATTTAATCGGAGGAGTTCTGCAGAATGTAACCGATGAAGGATATAGTAAACCAGATCAGGGCTTTCATGAAATTTCAGGAACTCTGACTGATAACAAGGACGGTTCCTATACACGGAAGGGCTGTGAGCCTGGCTGGTACCGGATCACTGAACAGAAAGCCCCGGCAGGCTATACCATTGACGCCCAGCCGATGATTGTGGCTGTGGTGGGAGATATGGCCGGCGGATATGAGGGTATTGTTCCTGTGACCTTTGAAAACAGGAAGAAAGCAGAACTGACCGTAACAAAGAAGCTTTTCTTTGGCGACGGATTCATGAATGATGAGAACATTGTTAATAAGCTTCCGGCTGAGATCGTATTTGATATTTACACCTATTCCAATAATGCCTATAAGCAGGTATTAGACGAAAGCAACAAGCCGGTGCAGGTAAAGATCCAGAGCTTTGAAGCTCAGGATGGTTATTACACGGCAAAGGGAACCGCATTACTTCCTCAGAAGCCGGAAGGCGGCGCCTATTATCTAAAGGAGCAGGAAAACTCTGACTGGATGCTTTCAGCCTTAAGTGTGGAAGATAACGGTACCCTTCAGGCAGACGGATATATTAAGGTAGGCGGAGAGTCTGATTTCACTTCCCAAAATCCGGTATCCATTACGGTGAACAATCAATATGCCAAAGCAAGGATACGCCTGACCAAGGTAGATGGGACGAATCCTTTAAAGAAATTAACGGGAGCAGCCTTTAAGCTGTATTCCGACCCGGAGCTGACAAAAGCAGTAGGAGATTTCGCAGAGATAGGGCAGAGCGGAGTATATGAAATCGTATTTTCCACCAAACTTTACAGCCCTGGAACCTACTATATAAAAGAAGTGAATGCTCCTGCAGGCTATATTGCAATCACAACAGCCATACCGGCGGAAGGTCTGGCAGCAGAAACAGGAAAAACAACAGAAATTACCGTGCTAAATCAGGGCGGTATTGATTTGCAGATCACCAAATACAGCGGAAATGGAAGTTCAGAATCCCTTAAATCGGGAATCAGCTTTGAGCTTTACAGAAAGTCCGGTGGTGCCTGGAATTATGTTGAGGAAGGAACCACTGATTCCCTAGGAAAGCTTTCTTTCCGGGGACTTGAGCTGACGGCAGGTGACTCCTACGGAGTTTATGAGGTGACGAAAAAGGAAAATAGCTTTGAAACATTCCGCATGGCTTCCTTTGAGGGAGAGGCGGGAACCATCCTTCCTACAACAGCGGATGTGGTAAAGAACGGAGAAACCAAAACCGGTCTGGATCTTTATGTTCTGACAGGAGACAATACTGTTACTCCGGGAGTATATGACTTTAAGGCCCATAACCAGGAAGCGCTGCCTTTAAAACTCATTAAAAACGATGTAAATAAACAGGATAATCCTGGCAGCTCCATTACCGTTTCCATGAAGATCACGGAAAAAGAATCGGGTAAAGAAGTTGGAGATCTTGTTGCAGTGCCATACGGGGAAACCGGAATTACGGTGCCGTTGTTACCGGGAACCTATGTCATCGAAGAGATGGCAGTGAACCAGAACAGCCAGGGCTATGTCATTAATAAGGATGATGTCAGAACCATTTACAGGAAAGAAGTGGAAGTTAAGAAGGGTGCAGTTCCGGAGCCTTGTGAGTTTACTAACGTAAAGCAGAAGACAGATGTGTCACTGGATAAGACATCTCTAACAACCTCATTAAAGGATTTATGGTGGAATGACGGCCAGACAGTGACCTATACCTTAACGCCTCATGTGGTCAACAGCATACCATTGGACCGGTTTGTAGTAACGGATACGGGCTTAAAGATGCTGGATGCAGGAAAGACAGTGCTTTCAGAGGCTGATTACACCTACGAAAAATATACGATCACCGGGGTTAAGCCGGGAAAAGCCACGGAACAGAACCGCATTAAGGGTGCAAAGACCGGAACCATCATGGCTGATGTGACCTTCTATGATTTTAACGGAAACCAGGTGGGAGAGGTGCAGAGCGTTGCGGTATCCGGCGACGGAGAGATTGGCCTGGTTAAACCGGTAAGCGGGAAAAAGGTGAAATCCTTCAAAATCAGCTACCGGGATGACACATTAAAAGGCTCTACGGAAAACCAATATGTCCTTGGAAATGATTTTGTACCCGGAAGCATAGAGGTTACAGTAAAGCTGAACCGCCAGGATCCGAAGTTGTCAGGCGGAACCTTTAAGAAAGAAATCAAATATATCCGCAACGTGGCCGATGTGGCTATGGAATTCAGAAAATGGGATACCAACGGAACGCTGGTTCAGGGCCAGGAAAAGAGCCAGGCAGAAAAGGAATGCGATATTCAGGTCGTTCAGAGCCAGGCACCGACTATTTCGGTGAAAAAGAGCGTTGATCCCATTAAAGGCATACAGCCAAGTGATATCTTAACTTATACGCTTTATGTAAAGAATGATACCACAAGCAATGATCCTGACATTGTTCCAATGCAAAAGCCCATTCTCATTGATTATGTGCCTCTTGGTGTTACCGTATCAGGGGAGTCAGCCGGTGAAAACCGCCTGTTAAAGGCTGTCAGCTTAAAGGATGCCCCACAGGGCGTTGCCATTGAAAAAACCATTAAAAAGGTTGATCCAGTGACAGGGCGGGAGACCTTATTCATCCAGCTAAGCGGAGATCTGGATNNAAAGCACAGATTGCGGGAAGCGTTATCAATTACGGTAAGAATATTCTCAATGAACTTTATGTTACAAGTGATGTTCTTCAGCCTGCATTTTCGTTAAACCAGACAGGTGCTTCCTTTATGATCAAAACGGATTCAGGCAGCAAATGGCCCAGCGCAGACTTACCAAAGGATGTGCAGCTGCCGGATGAAAAGTACCACGGCTATGGTTACGCTTCTGATTCTGCGGAGAACACCATGAGCACCGGTACCGGGTTGGTTCTTCATAAAGAGGTCAAAGGAAATTTAGACACAAGATTCGTATCAGGTACAACGGTAGGTAAGGTGGCAAAGATTACGGAAAATACGGAACCCACCGATTATGACGGTACCGTATTATACCGGCTTACGGCTAACAATGCTTCAGCAACTGATTATATCACCCAGATGCAGTTTATGGATATTCTTCCGGTCAAGGGTGATTACAGTACCGGCAATTTTGAACGGCTTAGTGATTACCGGCTGAAATATGATGGAATTATATCCATTGCCATTGAGAACAGGACTGATAATAAGGAAGGAAGAAAGGTCAAAGACTTCAGCAGTGAGGTGACTTATTCTGAACGGGCATTTGACAATAAAGGAACGGCGCAGCAAGGAAAAGAATCCATGTTAAACGACAACAATGACGGATTCTGGTCTGGAGACTTAGATGATCCAACGGCTATCCGCATTAAGATCACTGATCCCGGGTTCTATTTAGCCCCAGGGGAAAACCTGGTGGTGACCTATAAGACGGTTGTTCCTTATACCACAATGACGGAGCTGGATGAAGCAGCTTACGGATATGCGGTCAATGACTTTGCTACCTCCTACAGCTATAAGAAGAGCTTATCAGATACTTCTGATATTAAGTTCTCCCAAGCGCAGACCAGCAATGCGGTTCAGGTGGTTCTGGTTCCGGGAAATGTAAAGGTATCAGGGCGGATATGGATTGATGACAACAACAACGGAATACAGGATGAGAGCATTGAAAAGGATCATCTCCTTACGGATCTGCTTCCGGTGCTTCAGTCAGAGTATTTTAAGGTCAGTCTTCTGAAATACAGCAAGAGCGGTGACGATGAGGTGACAGGATCGGTAGGTTTTGGTGATGCCAGATTCCTGTTTGACGAATTGACGCCTGCAAGGCCCTTTGGAATCACTGGGTCGGAATTCACCAAGGATCAGGAAAACAGCTGGTACAGCAATCAGTCTCTGATCTTATCGAAGCTAAAGGGTGAGGATCCAGCTCATTACAGGATTTATGTGTCAACAGAAACCATGCCGGAGGGATATGAAGATCTGGTGCTTAAGCTGGCGAGACCGACCATGCTTTCCACCGGGGAAAATCCTGAGGCCGGAAGATCAAGACTGCCTGGTACCCTGGCAGAAGAAGGAAGCAATTACGAAGAGAGCCGTGACAGCAACTTTAAGGATGCGAAAGGCTCTTATGCAACAGAAGACTTCTTCTTATGGTCTACAGGAAGTGACTATGATAAGACAAAGGATATCGGATTTGTACCATATAGGAATGTAACGATTAATAAGACAAATGAAGCCGGAAATCCGGTAGCGGGCGCTCATTTCAGCGTATACGGGCCGTATACCAACGAGGAGATGGAAGCATTCCGGAAAAATGGAATAAAGGATGCAGCAGACCTTGGAAGCCCGGCGGCTCAAGGCAGTACGGCCCTGGCCGGCGGCGAGGCAGTCTGGAATGCAGGAGAACTACTCTATTACCGGAATTATANNGTGGGATATGAGATTGTCGGTGCACAGTCCGGTGATATGGTTCCAATGGAATCCTATCAGGTGAAGGGTCAGAAAGCCTGGGAGCTTCTCAGCAAGGAATTTAAGTCGGCCGGAACCCCAATACCAAGCACTATAACGGTTAAGAACGGCTATGTATCCGGAACTCTGGAATTTACAAAGCTGGACGGATTGACGGAAAAGGAGCTTGGCGGAGCAGCATTTAGGATTGAGAAAAAGGATGCTGTGGTAGAGGATGCCTGGAAGGCATTTATAAATGCCATGAAGGCGGATCCGGCCTCTATGGGAGTGACAAAGGTAACGGCAACAGACAGTATGGTAGAATTTGAGGTGGTATCTGGTAAGGTAATATTGACCGGAATCCCATATGGAACCTACACCCTGTCAGAAATCCGGGTGCCTGATGGATACGATATCACAAAGAAGCAGGCTGATATCGAATTCCGGATCGAAACCAATGGGCAGTCGGCAGAGCTTTCTGGCCTTGAGGGCAACCTTATTAGGAATACCAGAACCGAATACAGCTTAAGCCTTAAGAAGGCGGATAATGCAGGCAACGACAAGGTAGCCGGAATACAGTTCGCCATAACCGGTCCTGGAAAATATGAAAGCAGTTCATGGATTCCGTTCAGCAAAGCCAGATTTAAGTTAAATGATCCGACTGTAAAGGGATATGAAGTAAAACAGACCAATGAAGACGGCCTCATCACCTGGAATCTGCCATATGGAGATTACAAAATAGAGGAATTTAATGCAGAGGGCTATGAATCTGTGGAGCCATTCTACGTAAGAATTGATGCGGATGGAACCGTTTCTCTGTTAGATGGGGAAGGGCGAGGCGAGCTTACTTTAAACAGCTCAGAACAGAACCAGATCAACCTGATTGTAAAGAACGTGATTAAAACCGGTTCCCTTAACTTAGAAAAGATCGACGGGGAAACCAGAAAAGCCATCGGTGGAGCGCAGTTTGAGCTAAGCGGAACCTCTGTGATCGACGGGGCATTTGCCGCTTACCAAAACCAGGTAACAGGTCTGGGAGTATCCCATGTATCTACAGGGAACGAAGACGGAAGGCTGTGGATTAAGTTCCAGGTAGATGGAACCGGAGATTCAAAGGCCGGTCTTCTGACAGAGATTCCATACGGCAGCTACACCTTAAAGGAGATCAAGGCACCGGAAGGATATTTATTCAGCAGCGGAAGTGAATGGACCAAGGATTTTACCATTGAAAGCGCCGAAGGATTGAGCTTTACAGGAAGCAATGGGATCGTCAATACGCCTCATGAGCTGAACATTGAAAAACGGGATCAAATGACGGAAGAGATACTGCAAGGTGCAGTGTTTGTGCTGATGACCGCGGATGGAAATTATGTGGCCCTGGATGAAAACAACTCCTATACCGGATTAAAGGAAAGCCAGGAGGAAGGTTCCGGGTTTACTACCGGAAGCGATGGAAGAGTCACTATAAAACGTCTCCCGGCAGGAAATTATGTTTTAAAGGAAATTAATGCGCCTGCAAACTACGGCGTATCCGCCGATAAGGAGATTACCGTACTCCAGTCCGGCAATACGGAGACCGTAATGGTATATGATGTGAGGAATAAGGCCAAAATACGTATCAACAAGGCTGCGTCCCACAACCATGAGATGAGGCTTGGCGGAGCGGTATTTGAGATTTACTCCGACAGTGGCTTAACAGCACTTGCAGGCACCATGACAACTGAAAACGGCGGAATTGGGGAATCGGAGATGCTTTCTTTGGGCACTTATTATGTGAAGGAGCAAAAAGCCCCTGCCGGCTATGAATTAAGCGACAGAGTATATGAAGTGACATTAACCAGTGAAAGAGAGGCTTATACGGTCCAGGCAGACGGAAATGATTTCGTTACTGACGATTATGGAACCGGATCTCTGGTATTTGATAAGGTTGACAGCTTAACAGGAGAAGCCCTCGCATCTGCCCGGTTCTCCCTGACCAGGAAGGAAACCAAGGTAGACGGAGCATTTGAACATTTTGCAGAAGTCTTAAGAAATAAGAGCCAGGATGAGCTGGAAGCAATGGGAATCAACGGAGTTGAGACAGAAGACGGCAAAATCCGCTTTACGGCGGTAAACGGTCATGTTGATATGAAGGGAATCCCATACGGAACGTATACTCTTAAAGAAGAAAAAGCGCCAAAGGGCTATTTGAGCCTTAATGGAAAGGCGGAGTTTGATTTTACCATTACGGAGGACCAAAGGGAAGCTGACCTTGGGAACGGCAATGCGGTAGTCAATGAGCGGGCACAGTTTGAGCTCCAGCTTAAGAAAGCGGATAATCTTGGAAACACCATAAGCGGAATCAAGTTTGAGATTTTAGGACCGGGACGGTATGAAGAAAATGGAGTCTTATCAATTTTTGGAGCGAACCGGTTTAAGACTGGCGCGGACTCTGACACCGGATTATTTACTACTGGAGAAGATGGGATCATTCACCTGGGACTTAAGCATGGCGATTACCGGATCAGGGAAATTTCTACGGACCGGTACGATTCCATTGAACCGTTCTATATCAGGATCGACGAGGAAGGCAAAGTAAGCATCTTAAAGGATAACAGCAAGGCGGTGGTTGTTTCAAATGACGCTCTTGTGACCATTGCTGTGACCAATACGATCAGCACCGGAAATCTGGAAATGGAAAAGGTAGACGGTGAAAACACCGGAAAGAGGCTTGATGGAGCAGAATTTGTGCTTTCGAACCTTTCTACCCTGGTTCCAGGTGCCTGGGACAGCTACCGCCATCAGGCGGCGTCAGAGGGCGCTTCCTGGACGGCTGAACAGGTGGTGGGAAATACCATTACCTTTGTGCTGAACGGAAAAGGGGTTATCACAAACCTGCCATACGGCACCTACCGCCTGACTGAGAAAAAAGCACCGGATGGATACCTTCTGGGAACAACTCCATGGACAGCAGAATTTACCATCAATGACGCCAATAAGGAGATTCGGTATACCACACCAGGGCTGTTTGAAAAAACCAATGGAGCGATCGGGAATATGCCGTCAAAGATCACAGTGGTAAAAACCAATGCGGTCTACGCGGACGTAAAGTTAACAGGTGCCGAGTTTATCTTAAAGGCTTCTGACGGAAGATATGTGAAGCTGGATAATGGGTCCTTTGCCGGATATACGGATGACAGGGCAGCAGCAGGACGGTTTGTAACCGACAACGACGGGCAGTTTGTAATAAAGAGGCTGCCAAAGGACACCTACACATTCCTTGAGACAAAAGCTCCCGCCGGATATCATATCAACAGCAATATACCGCCTGTGACATTGGATGGAGTCAACAGCTTTACGATTACCATTCAGGATGAAAAAATAAAGGGCGGCGGAGGTTCATCGGGAGGTCCTTCCGGAAAAGATAATCCAGGAGGTCCGGGCGCTTCGGTGACAATCGTGCCGGATCCAGTGCCTCTTGCGAACTTACCAGGCGAAGGATCCGTGGATCTCATAACTGTTGACGACGGAAATGTACCCCTTGCCAATCTGCCTAAGACAGGTGACCGGCAAAATGCTGCCGGAAAGATGATGGTAGCCCTGTCCGGATTTATGTTGGCTCTTTATGCGGCACTTAACAAAAAGAAAAAAGAAAATTAATAAAATAAAGAAAATCTGTTTATTGACTTTATTAAATGAACTTGTTATAATTTTTTAGAAGTTATGACGAGGCAAAGGGGCCGGAACTTAAAAAAGTTCTGGCCTCTTTTTGCCATTTTTAAGTAATTCTTCGTATAAGGGAAGTATGTATAAACTAATCTAAGGAGGAAAAAAATATGTCATATGTGGATGAAGTCTATGACAGAGTAGTGAACCAGAACCCAGGGGAAGCTGAATTTCATCAGGCGGTTAATGAAGTGCTTGATTCCTTAAAGCTTGTCATTGATGCCAATGAAGAAAAATACCGTAAGATGGGTCTTTTAGAGCGTCTTGTTGAACCGGAGAGAATCATTTCCTTCCGCGTACCGTGGGTGGACGACAATGGGCAGGTACAGGTGAATAAAGGATACCGTGTCCAGTTTAACAGTGCAATCGGACCTTACAAAGGAGGTCTTCGTCTCCATCCTTCCGTCAACCAGGGAATCTTAAAATTCCTGGGATTTGAGCAGGTTTTCAAAAATTCCCTGACTAGCCTTCCTATTGGAGGCGGCAAGGGAGGTTCCAACTTTGATCCAAAAGGAAAATCTGATAGAGAAGTTATGGCATTCTGCCAGAGCTTTATGACCGAACTGTCCAAATACATCGGGGCAGATCAGGATGTTCCTGCCGGTGACATCGGAGTGGGAGCAAGAGAAATCGGATTTTTATATGGCCAGTATAAGAGGCTGACCGGCTTATATGAGGGAGTTCTTACAGGTAAGGGCCTGACTTATGGCGGTTCTCTTGCACGTACCCAGGCAACAGGATATGGTCTGGTATATATCCTGGATGAGATGTTAAAGCATAACGGCAAGGAGCTGGCCGGTAAGAATGTGGTTATTTCCGGTTCCGGAAACGTAGCAATCTATGCCACGGAGAAGGTACAGCAGCTGGGCGGCAATGTTATTGCTTTAAGTGATTCCAACGGTTATATTTATGACAAGGACGGCATTGATCTTAATCTGGTTAAGGAAATCAAGGAAGTACGCCGCGGTCGGATCAAAGAATATGTGGATGCACATCCAACGGCTGTTTATACCGAAGGAAAAGGCATCTGGAGCATCCCATGTGACATTGCTCTTCCATGCGCAACACAGAATGAATTAAACTTAGATGATGCAAAAATGCTGAAAGCAAACGGATGCTTTGCGGTTGCAGAGGGCGCCAACATGCCATCTACCAGAGAAGCAACGGATTTCTTCTTAGCAAACGAAATGTTCTTCATGCCAGGCAAGGCAGCCAACGCAGGCGGAGTTGCAACTTCCGCTCTGGAGATGAGCCAGAACAGCCAGAGGCTTTCCTGGACCTTTGATGAGGTAGATGAAAAGCTTCACAGCATTATGGTTAATATTTACGCAAAAACAGCTTCTGCAGCAGAGCGTTACGGCGTAAAGGGAAATTATGTTGCCGGTGCAAACATCGCCGGATTTGAAAAAGTTGTTGAAGCTATGACTGCTCAGGGAGTCGTATAAGATAATTAGGGGCCGTTGTTTCCTGATAAGGGAACTGGCCCCAATTTTTAAAATAAGAAAATTATGCTGGCATTATCATGATTTATGGTATATAATAAACGATAAGGCTTGAGGCGGAGTAATCTTCGCCTTATTGTTTTCTTGGCATAATTTATTTAATGAAGGCAAGCATAGCACAGCCTGAGTTTCGTAAATTAGCCGTTTGATGAGCCAAAGCGAATCGAACTTCCTTAATTTTATTAGAAAGCAGGTGATGATCCTATGCATAAATTCTTAAGAACCATTGGTTTCAGCCTTTATCAAAAAGACAGGGAAATAGAAAATTTATTGGATACGCTCTGTGAAGATTTGACCGGTCTGAAACGGATTCAGATTGATGAGGAATCCAATCTCTGTGAGCTTCGCAGGGAAGTGGCTCCAGGTATGGGGATTGCTGTCTTTGGAGAAATGGACCGGGAAGGAAAATTTCAAAGAAGCTATTATTATCCATATTTGAAAAGTCTTGATATGACATCAGAAGTAGCCTGTTCCGTACAGCGCCACACGGAGCGTGAAACTTACGCCGGCCTTTTGGATGAATATAAGGTAGGGATTTCCCTCATATTCTATATAGACAATTCCTTTGAGTGCAGGGAACGGATCATTGATCATCATCCGATGGATACCAAGGATGTCTGTCTTTCCGGCCTTGCGGTAAGCGGAAAAGTCCTTCTTCCCATTCAGAAAACAGAGATTCAGAAAGAAGAGGCCAGAGTGGCGGCAAAAGACCGTAATACGCTTTTAGAGGCGGCAAAGAACGGCGATGAAGACGCTATGGAAACCCTGACCATTGAAGATATTGATTTATATTCCCAGGCTTCCAGAAGGGTTATGAAAGAGGATCTGTATTCCATCATTGATTCCTGTTTTATGCCCTGCGGTGTGGAATGTGACCAGTACTCCATTATCGGAGAGATCATAAAGATAGATGAGAAGAAAAACCAGATTACCAAAGAAGAGGTTTATGATTTTACTTTGGAGTGCAGTGACCTTGTTTTCCATGTAGGGATTGCCAAAAAAGATCTGGTTGGAACCCCGGAAATCGGGCGCAGGTTTAAGGGACAAATATGGATGCAGGGAATCGTGAATTTTTCTGAGCCGGTGGAATAAGTATAAAATTGACTTGACGAAACGTGGGATTGTGAATATAATAGTAAACGGATTGTAAATTTCATAACTGTTTCCGTAGCTCAGCAGGATAGAGCGTCCGCCTCCTAAGCGGAAGGCCAGCGGTTCAAATCCGCTCGGGAACACCAGTCAAATACGCCGAAAACCTTTATTTTACTAGGTTTTCGGCTTTCTTTATTTTTAGCCGAGACTCTCCAAAACAAATTGGCTGGTTGTATCTTATCAGCACAACCGACTAATGAGAATAACATTATTACTGTTAACAATAAAGAAATAAGTGCTTTTTTCATTTTGTTCTCAAGTTTTTATACATGGTTTTTAATAAGGTTATTGGCGTGTTCCAGAAAACCTTTAATCGCTTCTAATTGGCTATTTGGTAATTCGGCTACATAATCAAACAATACCTTGTCATATTTATTATGATACTCTTCGTGATAACGATAAGCCAACTGGCCCTTTTCAGACAGAAATAGTTTTTGCCTCTTTTTATCATCATTGTACGGTTCTCTGTTAACAAATCCTCTATCTTCCAATTTGAGCAATGTCTTATGCACAACAGCACGAGTGATTCCAAAGCGGCGTGCGATATCGGAACTAAATATACCTGGGTGATCACCGATCATTTTGATAATGTGTATTTCGCCGCGGTAAAAAGTCATATCCTCACTACCAAAATCTAAAACATTTGTCCTGCTGTTAGAAATGTTTTCAGTAAGAGTAATAAATGTATTGATAACCTCTGTTTCTAACGTTCCCATAACTACACCACCTTTTTATATAGACAGCCTAGAAACTGTCCAGATTGAATTGCATGAACTGCTTTCAGATTGGAATTATTCAACGCAAAATCCACTTGTTTTTTAGTGGGTGGTGGTTTTATTCCATTCATATATCCAGAAAGCCAACTTAATATATTCTCTTTCGGATAGCTTTCGGTATCTGAATATCGCCCAACCAATAGAAAATAGCTGTCATCTAAAAGTGCAACTGCAATCTTTTTCATAAAATTATTTAAGTCTTCTGTTGTAAAATCCAATATTCCGGAAGCAACAATCAAATTATAGGATTCGCCTATATCATCTGTATTAAAATCGCCAGTTAAAACCGAAACACGATTTTCCATTTTATGATTGGAAATTATTCTACTTGTTGTATTTGCAACGCTTGGGTGTTCAAATACATAAGCTTTACTATTTGGGTAGTGCTTTGCAAACTCCATGGCAAATACTCCAGAACCACCCCCTAAATCTAGCATTTTTAATTGTGCTGATGAATTTGTAAAGACATTTTTTACTTCATCAATAAAACTTTTTACCCTTCCAGTGGCATACATTTCAGGTACTGTCACCTCTGCTAATGAGGAAAAATCATAGCAAGAGCCGGAGGTATAGGTATTGTTTAAGTCACACTTTACTTTGTCTGCAAGATTGTACAGAGTTGTCATTTCTTCACGAAACAAAATCGTTTTCCCAAGATAATAGGGACTTGACTTAGATAAATACGCTGTGCCTTCTTTCGTATTGTAGTAATAATTATCTTGCTTTTCTATATAACCACATGAAAAAAGTGCAAGTAAAAGCAATTCAATATTTTTTTCACAATAACCAGTCTTTTCGGCAATTTCCTTTGCCGAAGCTGGGCCATCTAAATAAGAAAAGACATCTGATTTAATTGCTTCAAATAGCAACTGTGCCGACTGATATTGTCTGAGTACCTGATAGTAACTATCAGGTGTAATTTCTGACTGCAAATTTTCAACTCCCTTTTATAGTTAGCTTTAACTAACCTTATTGTATGCTAAGCATACAATAAATACAATTGTATGTCAAGCATACATTTTTACATACAAAAGCTGTCGGTTCGTTTCTGGCGGGTTAGCCGCTGCTGCTTTACGGAAAGGAATTGAATCGGTAATTTGGCTGTTTCCTTGGTTTAGGCATTGTTACAATGAAAACCCTGAATAGTCTGATAGAAAAATGTCTATAGGATTAAAAAAAATAACCCCTATAAAAAATGTAAAATATTTGAATGAGATGATAAGTAAAATAGGATAAGTAACCACTCTGTAACCGGCGGGATTTATAATGGAAAAAACATACCAATCAGAATCAAAGCCCGGATTGGAACCATGTTTTGTAAAACTTATTCGCTGAATAAATCCTGTATAGGCAAACTCCAACTTACAGGGTATGATTTACTGTCGTATTCATGGCAGCAGCGGTGATAATAAANNTTCAGGCGTAGTCTGGCAGGTTTCCTTGCTTTCTGTGTAACGGCCACATCATTTAATACTGTGTCGTGGGCGGATGTTGGAAATGCGTTAGATACCCAAAGTGCTACTTTTATAATGTCCGGTGAGGATCTAAAGGATTCTGCCCAGGCAGCGGTTGATGAAGGAAAGATACTGGATTTTGATGATCTGGGTATTACTTCGGAAGAAGGCACATCAAAGGAATATAAGAAATTATTTGAAGGTGGTTCTGTATATGAATTCATGCCTTCTTATGATACATATGAGGAAGAAAATGCTGATGGCGCGTTTTTGAGGATGTTTATCCGTGTGAAGGATCGCCAGGAAGGATATCAGCTTACTGGAAATGAAAAAATAATTTTTCTGTATATCAATGATTCAGAAGGAACTATAAAATTCCGTACTGATATTGACGGACATTTAACAGAAAAAGTTTCCGTAAAGGGAAATACTTTTTTACTGGAAAAGGAAATAGCGGTACCTGGCGGGAATGTGAGGGGAGAAAATCAGGTTCCCGGAAAAGATGTTGTGGAAGAAGTAACGACAGCTCCGGAAGAAACTCCGGATGTAATACCGGATACAACAATTGCGCCGAGTGAAAGCGAAGGGGACACAGAGTNNCTCCGAATGAAAGTAAAAAGAATACGGAAGCGTCCGCTGCACCAGAAGAAAAAACGTCGGAGAGCAAGGAACAGAATTCTGACCACGGCTCAGAGGCCAGTGAGCTTAAGGAATCTGCTGTGGAAAATAAGGCTTCCGAAACAGGGCAGATCTCCATGTCGCGTCATTTGGTGCATGTATTGACAGCCCCTATAGGAGATACTGTTTCTGACGAAACTGCTACACCGGGTAATGCGGTCGAAACAGTGGAGGATGAGGAGAAAAACGTATCTGACTCTCAAAACACCTCAAAAAAAGCAACTAAGGGAGAAGAGTACAGACCGGTTATCGTGGATGGGTCTTATTATGCTAAGGCTTATGTTGTAACCTTAAAGGACTTAATGGCTTCTGAGAAAGACGGCCTTACACTTATCGTTTCTCATCATGCTTATTATAATGATGAGGAGAAAGTGGAAACTGAGACCTTAACAGGTTTTGATGCGGGAGAAGAGGTTTTTGCCGGAGATTATAGCTGGAGTAAAGATACGTTAGAGTATTTGGGAAGTTCTCAGGATCATATCATAATCGGGGAACAGGAAGAGAACAAGCTTGATCTTTATTATGAAGAGATTGTTCCCGATAAGGATGAGGAAGATGTGGTGGTTCAACCCAAATCTTACACTGCTTTAAAAGCCAGATCCGCTTTCAGCCTACTTAGCGAAGACAGTACAACACCCGGAATGGTATTTCCAACGAAAACGGCTCAATGGGTAGATGAAAACAATGGAATAGCCAAAATTGAATTTTCCATATTTGGAAATCCGATTCGTCAGGGCAGTGATGTTGTATTAGTAATAGACAGTTCCGGGAGTATGGCAGGTAAGAAATGGACGTTAGCCGTAAATGCAGCCAGAGCATTTATTACTAACTTGTATAAATCACAAGACGGTGTAGACTCAGATAACCGCTTGGCTATTGTTGATTTTGATTCCAGTGCGGCAAGATATCCATCAGGATCAGGGGAATCTTTCATAAAGGCAGACGATACAATCAGGGTCAATCAATCGGCGTATACAGCAGCCAAATATTTTACGGATCATGTCTTGGCTTCGAAAATGTCTGCGCTAGGTGGTACAAAGTATGATGTAGCCTTTGCTAAAGCAGAAGAGGCAATTAATGGGCGCAGGGATTCATCAAGGCCTGCGTATATTGTATTTATGAGTGATGGGGAGCCAAGGGATAATGAGTGGAGCCCTTACCGTACGGGAGCAGCAGGAGCCGAAAGGCTGAGAAACGATGGTGTTATGATCTATTCCCTGGGACTTGATATAGGAAATACAGCATTTAACCGCTTTATAAAGCCATTAGCCAGCGAACCCAAGGACACTTATGCTAAAAATATTAAGGATATCAACCAGCTGCCAGAGGTATATAACAATATTGCAAGCTCCATAAAAATTGCAGGTACAAGTGCTGTGATTACAGATGTAATCAATACAGATGCATTTGAAATTGTCTCAGATTACAATGGAGATCCATGGTATGATGCATCTACAGGTACTGCAACGAAATCGGCGGACGGTCGTACAGTTACATGGAATTTCGGAAATATTTCAGAAAATAAGGAAACCTTGACGATTTACATCAGAGTGAAAAAAAACGTACTGGGCGGCACATCACCGTATACGAATAAGAATGCTGATGTAACTTATAAGGATCCCAATTATGTGATAAAAACGAAAGACATACCCAACCCGCGTTTACCTGTGGGGAATGTAGGAAATATCACAAGGAACTACTATCTGGTAAATAAAGATGGATATCCTATAAGCTCCACCGAAACAACAGGTCAGATCGTTGAATTTAGCAAACGTGTCGTATTAGGAACAGATTTATACGAAAGTGATTCACTGCCATTTGGAACCTACGCTGTTCCTGCACCGGCAGTGATTCAATATGATGACAGCAAATATCAGTACGTTGCCGCCAGTGCAGGTACCGGTAAGAATGGTTCACCAAATCCGTCTGCTGTCAGCTTAAACGCCCAGAATAAGGCTGTTAATCTATATTTTGGCTATCAGCTGATTTCTGATGTCACTGTAACATTTGACGGAAATGGAGGAACTCCTTCTGTCAGTACAGTTACAATTCCGAAAGATACAGCACTAGGAGATAAACTTGCAAAGGCGACAAGGGATGATGACTATATTTTCATGGGATGGAATACATCTCCTGATGGAAAAGGAACCGCTTTTACAGAAAAAACAATCGTATCTGAGAATAAGACTGTTTATGCACAGTGGAAGACGAAAACCACAGTGGTTATTACTGCGGATCAAGTGATTAAAACTTACAACGGCCAGCTGCATTCAGTTGATGGATCTTCTTTCACAACAAGTGGCCTTCCAGTAAATTATACATTGACTGGTATTACGGCAGTCGGTTCAGGAACGGATGTAAAGGACGGCGGTTATCCCGTTATCCTTTCCGGTAGTCCCCAAATCCTGGATGATAGTGGAAGTAATGTAACAAATCAGTTCAAGTTTATTACGGTTTCAGGCAAACTGACGATTGAACCGAAGGCAGCAACCATTAAAGTAAACGATGCCTCCAAGCCCTATGGAACATCAGATCCAACATTCAGCGGAACAGTAAACGGTCTGATTGACCAGAATGATCTTGGCAGCGTCTTATATGCGAGAAGTAATTCAGGGATTGAGGCGGTAGGAAGCTATCCGAATGTCATTGTACCGGCGTATAAAGAAAATAGAAATTATACCGTTACAGTGAAAAATGGAAACTTTGAGATCAGGACAGCATCCCTTGAAAATGCTTCCGTAACAGGAAAAGGCGGTACCTGGGAATATGACGGAGCTCCTCATGCGGCAGGGGCAGCACTTAAGAATGCACCTGGTTATACTATTTTCTATCAGGAAGGAAAGGGACCTTGGACCACGACTTCTCCAAGTGTTACCAATGTATCAGAGGGAGCCAAAACCGTTCAGGTAAAAGCGACAAGGACGGGATATGTGGACCTGTATGCAAGTGATATAACGATTAAGATAACTCCGAAGGAAGCTTCCATAAAGGTAAAAAATAGCTACAAGCAATTTGATCAGCCTGATCCAGAATTTAAAGGAAAGGTTAGCGGCCTTATTAATGACGCAGACTTAGGTACAGTCACATATTCCAGAACCAATTCTGAAGAGGGTGTGGGTAAGTACCAGGCGGTTTTAAATGCGAACTATACCCCAAATGATAATTACACTGTAACTGTCATGAAAGGAGATTTTGAGATTAAGTTAGCTAAGGATCCGGATGTGGACTTAAAGATTAAGGGCGGAAGCTGGCCCTATGATGGAAAGGCTCACAAGGTATCGCTGGATGTATTCGATGGGATCTTTGCGAAACTGCAGAAATACAAAATTGAATACAGTATAGACAAAGGTGAGAACTGGTCCGAAGATGTTCCAAGTGTAAAAAATGTAGATGATGGAACCCTGACAGTAATTGCCAGAGGAACAAGGACTGGATATGAGGACTTGGTATCAAATGAAGTAACCTTAAGCATCACTCCAAAAGCAGTCACCATTATCGTAGAAGATGCTTCCAAACCGTTTGACCAGCCGGATCCGGCGTTCACTGGAAATTTAAGTGGTCTTGTGACACAGGGTGACTTAGGAACAATCAGCTATGTGAGAACCAATGACGCAGAAGGAGTTGATGTATATCCAGGAGTTCTGGATGCAAAGTACACAGAGAACTCCAACTATGAAGT
>DJBG01000226.1 GCA_002429965.1 Hungatella sp. UBA5982 | reverse complement strand
GGATAGTGGGAACAGCGCAGTGCATTGATATTATACTGTTTCATAAGCATGATATCTGCTTCCATCTGTGACCGCGTGACACAGCGTCCTTCTTTGGGATGGAAGTCATGATGATTCACACCATTTAACAGAATCACCTGATTATTTACCATAAAGTTATTATCTTTTATTTCAACCTTTCGAAATCCAACACGCACTACGATTTCATGCTTATCCGCAGATACTGTTAATACATATAAATTAGGGGTTTCTGCCGTCCAAAGGTCTGCATCTGGAATGATCTCTGTTACGTGTGCCTTTCCCTCTTTTGCCTGAAAGGTGCCGCTGGTAACCGCCTTTCCATCTCTTTCTAATTTCCATGTACCACCACAAATTTCCCGCTTTGTGGTTATATCTGCCCTTAATATCCCATTTATATAAGAGCTGTCCAGCTCCCCATCCACTGTACAATCAATGATACTGTCTTTCGGTTCATTGATTAATTCCACATCACGATAAATCCCGGAAAGCCACCACATGTCCTGGTCTTCCAAATAGGTTCCATCCGACCATTTGTAAACCCGTACTGTAATGTCATTTTCCCCTTCCTGGATATAAGCCGTAATATCGAATTCACTTGGAAGGCGGCTGACCTTGCTGTATCCTGCATGAGTTCCATTAATCCATACATCAAATGCACTGTCCACACCGTGAAACTTTAATATAGTATCATTCTGAATCCACTCCCTGTTGATGTGGACTGTTTTTTTATAAATTCCGGTGGGATTTTCTGAAGGTACAAAAGGCGGATTGACTGGAAACAAATATAACACATCCGTATAGTGCATCCGGTCATATCCTCTTAACTGCCACACAGAAGGCACATCAATGATATCCCAGTCTGTTCCTGTTGCTTTGTTCATAAATCCTTCCGGTGACAGTTCCGGCGCTTCCAAATAGAGGAATCTCCACTCTCCATTTAGATTAATTCTGGAAGCAGAATCTTTATAAAATTCTGTACGGGCTTCCCTTCTTCCAATATGTCCCAGCGCCTGGTCTTCCCATCTCTTTTTTGTTCGCCTTATCATCTTTGTTTCTCCTCTATATGTTTGTGTCAAACAAATATATAGCCGGGAAGAAAACAGTGCATCAATGCACATGAAATACTTAACCCGGCTGCTCTTTCTATTTAATAGAACCACTTGTCCCTTCTACAATATACTTTTGCGCAACAATAAATATAATAATTGGCGGGATAATCATAATGATTGTAATACAAAGCATAGGGATAATCCGTGTGCTGTGAACTCCCTTAAAGGTTGCAAGACCTAAAGCAAGTGTATATTTACTTCTGTCATGAAGGAAAATCAATGGTCCAAGATAATCATTCCACACCGAAATCATATTTAAGACACCTACCAGAATGAGGGAGGGCTTTAAGATCGGCATAAAAATCTTCCAATAAATCTGAAATGCATTGGCACCATCAATTCGCGCCGCCTCTTCAAAGTCCTTGGGAACCCCCATTAAGAATTGCCTCATTAAGAAAATATAGTAGGCAGAGCCAAACCATGCCGGCACAATCAGCGGTTTTAATGTGTTAATCCAGCCAAATAAATTAAATTCCATATATTGAGGTATCATGGTAACATCCCATGGAATCATCATAGTAGAAAGCAAAATCATAAATAACAGGTTTTTTCCTTTAAATTCAAACCTCGCAAAACCATATGCCACCAGGGAACAGGAAAGGATCTGCCCTGCAGTCGTCATAACCGTAATGATAATAGAATTTTTTAAGTATGTACCAAAGGGCTGAGATTCCCATGCATTTTTAAAATTTTCAAACAGCCATTTCGAAGGAAATAGCCGGGGAGGATAGGCAATGGCTTCTGCTTCCGTCTTAAAGGCTGTAAAAAACATATAAATAAAAGGTGCAAGAAAGTAAACTGCAACAGCAGTCAGCAGGGTATAGATAATCACTTTCGATTTTATGGACATCTTCATTATTTTTTACCTCCCCTTTTCTTCTTTCCATTCTTTGCTTCCGTTTCATAGAATACCCATGTAGAAGAAGACTTAAAGATCAGTGCCGTCAGAACCAATATAATAATAAACATCACCCATGCATTGGCACTTGCATAGCCCAGCTTATGGTGCTTAAACGCATTGTTATAGGTATACAGCCCATAGAAATAAGTGGATTTTAACGGTCCGCCCCCGGTCAGCAGCATTACCAGCGTCACCTGCTGGAAAGAACTGATAACAGAAGTGATTAAATTAAACAAAATGGTAGGTGTAATAATCGGCAGCGTAATACTGAAAAACTGTCTTGCCGGACTGGCTCCGTCTAAAGATGATGCTTCATATAAATCAATTGATATATTCTTAATATCCGTGTAAAAAATAAGCATCATCGTCCCTACACCAAAAGCACTGGCCAAAACAACTGCAAACAGCGCCCAGGCAGGGTCTACCAGCCACCTGGGGCCTGTAATCCCCAGTAAGGATAATAAATAATTCAATACGCCGTAGTCCCCATTTAAAATCCAGCCCCAGATAATCGATACTGCTACGCCGGAAATAACTGCAGGTATATAGAAAATCGTACGGTACATTTTTACACCAGTTACCGGCTGTGAGATCAACATTGCAAGAAACAGCNNAGCGCAATCGCCATATTAAGTGGTACAAAAATCGCTGCATACTTTAAGCTGATCGTCAGGGATTTCCAGAACTGAGTATCTTTTGTAAACATCTCAGTATAATTGCCGACCCCCTTAAATACCGGATCAGACGTCAATGGCCAGTCAAAAAAGCTCATGCCCAGGGACAGAATAAGCGGTCCGATTGTAAATACTAAAAACCCAATAATCCACGGAGTAATGAAGAAGTACGGAGTTGCATTCCTTATAAACTTTTTTTGCTTCATAGCGTTTCTCCCATTAAGCTGATTCTTTTTCGTAGCCCCATAGAGGAATCTGGCTATCTGGTGACGATTCACCAGACGGCCAAATTCTCCTTTTCTATTTTGTTTTACTGCTGTGCTGCACTGTTCAATACATCCGGTACGCTCTGTAGAGAACTTGGATTAAATACTTCTTCAAAGGATAAGGACAGGTTTTCTGATAATTCAGACCACTCTTTAATAATAAAACTTGCAGAAGTATAACCGGTGCTTTGTTCAAGCATTAAGTAGAATGGCGCATATTCCGGCTGCTCCATAATCTTTTCTGATTCTACAACACTGCTTAGTACCGGTAATTCCAAACCAATACGTGCTTTATTGGATTCTTCATTAGTCCAGAATTTCACAAATTCCCATGCAGCTTCTTTATTCTTACTGTCTTTAGAAATGGAAATACCGGATGAACTTAAAATGCTGACAGAATCTTTCCCTGCATTGGCAAAAGCAGGAATTGCAACCACGCCGTAGTTTAACCCGTCTTCTTTTAAGGAATTAATTGACCACGCACCATAAACATACATTGCCACAGCACCGGAACGGAATTCATCAGTTCCGTTTTTTTCCGTGGCGACAGCATACCCTTCTTTCTCCATATCCTGGAACATCTGAAATACTTCCTCTGATTCTTTGGAATTAATATTTCCCTCCAGCTTACCCTCTTTATCACAATACGCCGCTCCATTGCTCCATAAATACATTTCATAATCATATGGATCCGGCTTCATCGGGAATGCGAAGCCTTTTGCAGAAGTTTTTTCAGATATGGTCTTTGCCGCCTGCTGTAAATCATCCCATGTCCAATCATTGGTAGGCTCAGGAATTCCTGCTTCCTGGAATAAATCCTTATTATAGAACAAGGTGTGTGTTGTAAATCCGATCGGAATACCATATACCTGTCCATCCATGGAATTGTAATTCCATAAGGTATCATAGAAATTTGCTTTATATGCTTCCCCTTCTTTTTCAATGAAGCTATCCAGCGGTTCTAACCCCTGATAATATGCCGGATAATTCCACATATACATGACATCAGGAGTATCCCCGGACCCCATGCCTGCACTGATTTTTGTATCGAAATCTTGTCCATAGGCTTCTAAAGCTACTTCAATGTCCTCATGTGCCGAATTAAACTTATTCACCAGTTCCTGCTGGCGGTCTACATCTTCTGCCACATCCCAGGACGCAAAACGGATTTTAGTTTTTCCGCCTTTCGCTGTATCCTGATTGGCTTTACTTCCGCCGCATCCACTTAATACGGTTACTACTGTCAGAGATAACATACATAATGCAGCCAACTTTCTTTTCATAAAAATACCTCCTCTTTTTTCGATAAAATCATTATATAATTTACTAAGTAATTTTTCAATGTTTTTAACTAAATTCTTGTATTTTCTTCTATTATTAACATTTTTCTTACGTTGTATTTGTGCATAATTACCTGTTTCTATAATTAATTCAAACCATCTTTACTTGTCGCAAATATTCATTTAGTAAATATTTACCTGGTTTTACTAATATTTAAAGGCAATATTCTTACACCATTGCCATAATTAAGGTATGGGTGATGGATATTCAAATGCTGGCAGCAAAGTACTATTCAAATTTTTCCAGAAAAGATTTAGGTAATATGGGTTTAAAAAGATATATTAAATAACAGACCATACAGAATATAATGATAAGTGCGGTTGAGACTTTCTTGCAATGGTAAATGGAGTTAATGGCAGTTCTGAACGAATGTATGCCGCTTCCACATAGAGATAAACCTGGAATATTTATAAAAGGCAAAGGCGGAAGCTATTTGGCAAATCCTGCCGCTTCCAATGCCTTTGCCTTTCTGAATGTTCCTTAACACTTCTTTATTAGGTGCGAGCTAATAATGGGGAATTTTTATTGCAGTCTATTTACTGGGTCCCCAACGCGTTGGCATCGATTTCCGTATATCCCTCCAGATCCGGTGCCGTGACTTCAACAGTCTGACCAGGATTATTATAAGTGGAATCCGTATCCATGACCATGGCTATCGTTTCACCCTGAGCGTTCATTTCAAGGGACATCTTGATCTTTGAACTGGTAAAATACCCCTCCTTATTCACTGTCGCCTCTCCGCTGGCCTCTTTGATGGAGTAGGTTACACCGTCCATATTGGTTCCTAACTGAGCCATCATATCCTGTACGTAGGCATCCATCTTTTCAGCATCAACGTTAAAGGTAAGAATCTGGTTCGCTCCATCCTTCTTTGCCGTGATGTCCTTTAAATAAGTAGAATCTACACTTGCACCTTCTGTGCTCTGCTTTACCTGTTTCATAATCGCATCTAAATCCATGGCGTATTTCACCTTCTGGCCCATGGAATCCATATAATAATACCCGTTCTCATAATACATGAGTATATCCAGATTCTGGTCCATAAACGAAGTGGTTCCCTGTGCAAGGTATCTCATCTTCTCCGTGTTTATGTCCGCCATCTTCATATCCAAATCCATTTTAATATCCGTGGTGTCCTCTCCCTGGGTCATCTGCATATTAATCACAGAGATCACATCCATAGAGGCCAGCTCCGATGTTTTTTTCGAAGCCTCATCATAGAGTACCTTAGGATCCTTTTCTCCCTTGCAGGCAGCCAATGACAGGGTCGTGGCCAAAGCAAGGAAAAGCAACAAACATTTTTTCATATCTTCCTCCTTCAATCATGTGTTTTTATTCACGCACTTTAAGTATACTATACTGCACTATTATTTCATATCTAAAATTTTCTTAAATATCTCTTTATTATTTCCAATAAAACCAAAGTTTATAAAAACGCCGGTGTCCCGGCCCGACCTTTAATAAAAGTCTGGACCAGAACACCGGCGTTGTCTGCCAACATCCTATAATCTCTTTAAGAGCTCCTCTCTTTCCTTCTCATATCCCGGTTTTCCAAGGAGTGCGAACATATTCTTCTTATAGCTTTCCACTCCCGGCTGGTTAAACGGATTTACGCCCAAAATATATCCGCTGATCCCGCATGCATATTCAAAGAAGTAGAACATCTGCCCCAGGCTGTACTCATCCTGTTTAGGAATCCTGACCATCAGGTTAGGCACGTTCCCGTCGGTATGAGCCAGAATGGTTCCGTTCATAGCACTTTTATTCACAAAATCTACACTCTTTCCTGCAAGATAGTTCATACCGTCAGTATCAACTTCTTCTTCCTTAAGCAGGATTTCCGCAGGAGATTCTTCCATCTCCAGTACGGTTTCAAACATAATTCTGGCACCATCCTGAATAAACTGTCCCATAGAGTGGAGATCTGTGGTCAAATCCACTGCGGCAGGAAAGATCCCCCGTTGATCCTTTCCTTCACTTTCTCCAAACAACTGCTTCCACCACTCGGAAACATAATGAAGGCTTGGCTCATAGTTTGCCACGATCTCCACTGTTTTCCCTTTACGAAGCAGGATATTGCGCACAGCCGCATACTGAAGGGCGCCGTTTGACTCATAGGGCGTTTCCAGGACTTCCTTCCTGGCCGCCTCCGCGCCTTCCATTAATTTATCAATATCAGCGCCGGACACTGCAATCGGAAGAAGGCCGACTGCTGTAAGCACTGAGNNTTCCTCGTCAGCCAGATTCTTCAGTGCGCCCCTTGCCTTATCCGTGGTGGCATAAATCCTTTTATTTGCCTCCTCACGGCCATATTTTTCAATCAGCATATCCTTAAATACCCGGAAAGCGATTGCCGGTTCTGTGGTCGTACCGGACTTTGATATAATATTAACGGAGAAATCCTTTCCTTCCAGCACATCTTTTAAATCATGGATGTATTTGCTGCTAATACTGTTTCCAACGAAATAGATCTCCGGAGTTTTACGTTTTCCTTTTGGCAATACATTGTAAAAGCTGTGGGATAAAAATTCTATGGCTGCCCTGGCTCCAAGATAGGAACCACCGATACCGATGACCAGCAGAACATCAGAATCATTTTGAATCTTCTCTGCTGCCGTCTTTATTCTGTGGAATTCTTCCTTATCATAATCCACCGGAAGGTCGATCCAACCTAAGAAATCATTGCCTGCACCGGATTTGTCCATCAGCATATTCTTTGCACACATAACTGTGGCCTTCATATTCTCCATTTCCTCTGCTGATACAAAGCCTGTTGCCCTGGAATAATCAAAAATTATATTTCCCATTGCTATTATTCTCCTTTTCCTTTTATTCTCGCAAAGGCAACGAGCCGAAGTCAAGCCCGCTTGACCTTGGCGACTGCCAACGGGGACAAATAGCCCGTAGCTTGCTATGGGTTATTTGACTTTAAGTTTCTGACCCCCTGCTTAGGAAAATTATACCACAGAATAGTTCTAAATGCGACATGATTTTCTTTCTGTCTTCCAAACGTTCATGTTAAATATTCCTGGAGAATTTCACCGATCAGCTTTAACTCATCAGGACTTAGATCCTTTAACCAGTCCTCTCCCTGCCTGCCTCCCCGTTCTCTTTCCCTGCTGGCGGCAATCTGTTCTAAACTGCGTTTTAAGTAGTCCACATCCCGCCTGGAGTTCTTAGGCTCCGGCGGCGCCTGGCTTTCCCCTCTTTCGGGCACCTCCCCCGAGGCTTCAGGAAACACCTCCATGGACTGCTTGGGGGATCGGTTCCTTAAAGGCTTTTCCAATGTTCCGTTCCTCTGCCTTGCACTTCTCCTGTCCGCCTTCTTGTCCTGCTCCGGCTCAGTTTCTGCCACGGCCTTTGTTGACTGGGAATAAATGGATCTTATATTTTCACGGGTTTCCATATGAGGCCCCGATATCGCCTGCAAATCCTCTCTTTCCAAATCCAATCGGTAAATCAGCGTATTTTCCAGATAATTGTCCAGAGCCGCAAACAGCTGCTGCCGTTTCTCCACAATTCCTGCACCGTGGTCCACCAGAATGGTAAACAGTCCGGCCATGATCCCTGCAGAGCCATACAAGACTATGTAATAAGAATCGGTGCGGTACCAGTAGGCCGCAAATGCCGCCGCACCTCCTGCCAAAAAGCACCAGAGCGTCATCTGGTTGGAAAACATATTCCATCCGTGAAGTGTTACACCCATATATTTAAAATCATACATCTGCCGTTGCAGATACGGCTTTACCTTTGGAATTCCCTGGTTCATCTGGTACGTGTTTTCTGTCTTCTGTTTAAATGCCCGAAGACTCTTGTTTTTGGTCAATGTAAGGTTATCGGATTCCTTGATCAATCTTTTGTAGAGGTTACGTGTCAGCCATCTGGTAATAATGCCGATGCCGCACAGGGCTGCCAGCACGAATAGCGCTTTGCCTGTCTGTAAAAATTCCAGCATAATAGTAGCTCCCCTTTCTTCCCGGTTTCGACCGGTGATAGGTCTATTATAATCACCTCGTTTGGCTTTGGGAAGATGAGAGAGCCTAGAATCGTTCGTCAAATCCTGTCAGGATTCGATTCTCAACCTAATATGAATACCGTTTTGCAATGGCTAAAATAAGGTTTACAGAGTGCTTAACCGCCTTCTCCTCAAACTCGCTATAGTCCATGTTTGCGCTGTCATCCGCCTTATCTGAAATAGCTCTTATGATGAGAAAAGGGATGTGGTTTAAGTATGCCGCCTGTGCGATGGCAGCCCCTTCCATCTCCGTGCAGAATCCACCGAAGGTCTGGGATATCCACTGTTTTTTAACCCTATCAGAAATAAACTGGTCCCCGGAAACCACCCTTCCGGTAAAAACTCCGATATCAGGATTAACCTCCCTGCAGCATTCTTCAGCCAGATTCCGAAGCCTTTCATCCGCCCGGAAAGCAAATTCCTTCATCTGTGGGATCTGTCCCGCAGGATATCCAAAGCCGGTGGCATCCATGTCGTGATGTACCGTATCTGTGGACAGTACCACATCTCCGATGTTGATCTCATTCTTTAAAGAACCGGCGATCCCGGTATTGATGACCGCGGTCACATGGTAATGATCTGCCAGAATCTGGGTGCAGACCGCTGCGTTTACCTTTCCGATACCGGAACGGACAACCACTGCTTCCTTTCCTTTTAAGATTCCTCTATAAAAGTCCATTGCAGCTATGGTCTCTACCGTAACATTATCCATGGTTTTTTTTACTTCTGCCACTTCTACATCCATGGCTCCGATGATTCCTAACATAATTTTTCTCCTTTTGATAAGCTTCCCTTAAGTACCGCTTTTTGTTCTGCTACCTATTATAGCAGTTTGTATCAAATTTGTCAGGATAAATGCACAGGAAAATCACCGGATTCCCATAGCCTTAAGGGCTGACCCTCATATCTACCACCTTTCCCTCCCTCATTATATAAACGCGGTCGCACAATTCATATAGTTCCTTTGTATTAGGCGACAGCAGAAGGACATCAGCTTCTGCAGCCTCACGTAAATAGGGAAGCATGGACTCATCAGACTCTGTTGCAAGCGCGATGGCATCAACACCCTGCTGAAGTCTCCATGATATTGCCCTGCTCTGTGATTGTGCTTGCATTGCTTGATGGAGCCTGAACAATCAATTCAATCTGATCACCGTTTTCTGCAATCTGTTTTTTTGCACCGTTGATTGTCATTGTATAGGCGGTATTCATTGTAACCGGAATCAGGCCAAGTTTTATCTTACGGTCTGTAATCTTTCTCGGTTTCACCCCATACTCCTCTGTACCGGCTGCCGCAGAAGTGTCTGCTGCGCCGCCTTTTCAGCATATGTCTCTGCCGCTGGTGCTGTGGTTGCTGCCGGTTCTGGTGCCTTCTGGTTGGATGTTGAACATCCGCTCAATGCCACTGCCGTCAAAGCTGCCACCGTCATAAAAATTGTTAATCTTCTCATAGGTAAACCTCCCATTAATATTGTAATAATTGTCGTTATTAACCATTTCATTACATTCAAATTATACAACATGCCTAATTCAGCTACAATGCCGCTGATTTTTGAATTAGTGGGTTGATTTTTCGNNGCATTCATGCTTTTAATATCTCCGGGTATGCAAAGAGCTATTGACAACCAAGCCCGGATTTCCTATAATTTTATAATCCGTTAAGATGAGATTTTACGAATTGGAGGAATTTAAGTTGAAATATAAAACACACGGCGTCTGTTCACAGGAGATTAATTTTGAAGTTGAGGATAACAAGCTGGTTCAGGTTCAGTTTGTAGGCGGCTGCTCCGGCAACACCCAGGGCGTGGCCCGTCTGGTGGAAGGCATGGATGTAGATGAAGCCATCAGAAGACTGGAAGGGATTCAGTGCGGCTTCAGACCCACTTCCTGCCCTGATCAGCTTGCGGAAGCATTGAAGCAATACAAAGAAGGATTACAGTAAATAATAGAACATAAACCTGAATCTTGATGTTCTTTGATATAATGAAATCTTATGTATTCTTTTTCTTCAAGAAGGCCTGGAATTTTTTAATAGTTCGAGTACTTTACGAAATTCCAGGTTTTCTTGCGTTAGTCTTTTGATTTCATATTGATACTGATAAAGCGCGTTCCCATGTCCTGGAAACGCGCTTTATCAGTATTCTTCATATTCACTTATCCAACGATATAAAGAGTTATGATGAACGGAAAGTTCATGCCATCTTCAAGAACCAGTTTTACTGCAGCAATTTTAAATGCTTTATCAAAGCCCCTTCTTGCCATAAAGCAGACCACTTTTCATAATATTCCTTAACTATGTATCTACTATATTATACCATATCCAATTCCGGATAATAAATTCCCTGTATAAATAAATTCTATTAGCATGATACATATCCCGAATATCGTAAAACTGACCTTGAATGTACAGGAAAGTTTCACAGCATTTTTTCGTTTCGTTCCATATGTTCTTTTGTCATGGCTTTTAAGTTTGTATTCTCATAACGATTACTCCTCAAATCCCTCCGCGCCATGCTAAGGCTCGTTTTGTGCGGCGATTGCCATTGTCCTTTTGCAGGCGCTACTGTTTGTGCAGTTATACAATAGGGAATTCGTTCTCCTGCTCCATATATCGGCAAAATATGAAGATGCCGCACAAAAACTCGGGACGAAACTCCTCCGCTGCGTCAAGATTCCAGCCACCAGAAAAGATTCCCCTGCGCAGGAGAGTGAGAATCACTTTACCAGAGGGGTCGGTCAAACGGTAATTTTGACTGTTGATCTTTCGGAGAAGTCCGTTCCGATTCTGAAACATGAGTTCGACGTAACTTACCCGTGGTATCCTGTAGATGAACTGCCCCACAATGGAGGGGTCGTTTTCTTCCGTATATCTTGGAATGCCGGATAACAGAATCTCGCCGTCAGAATTTTTCAGAAGGTATTGCCTGGAGCCGGCACCAAGAATTCGCTCCCCTGTGAGTATCTCCGTCCGGATTTGGGTGAGGAATTGCTTTTCTCCTGCAATGATTTGCTTTTCTAAACCGAACAAACGGTTGTGAATGTTGGCCAATGCCGGACCGGCAGCCTTATTGTCTGTCCGGTACAGGGTGCCCGACTTTAAAAGAAGGTTCATCTTATCGCCTCCAAAATGAGCTAATAACAGAAAAGATACATATCACCGACGCATACCATGACAAGAAAAGAATTTATAAATAAATAGTGTTTTATATATGGAACTGTCAGATGGTAAATATATCGCTGGTCTGAAAAGATCTGTTTTCCGCCAGGCGCACCTGTGTGTCATTATAAAGATATATACGGTAAATCAGCACACTGACTTCTTCCCCGACAGCGAGAAATTCATCTTCTAAGGACCGGTATGCAACCAGCTTAATCCCACCGACATTCAATCTCAACTCTAACATATTGCCGCGAAAAAAGCTGTCTTCTACGATTGCACGTTGAGAAGCGTGTGGATAAACCTCTTTGTCCGTTCTTGTGACCCTTATAAATTCAGGACGAAGAACGGCTTTTTCATAGCCTTCTTCAAATTCAAAACCACTGAGCCGGCTGTAATCCTCTACAATAATGGATTCTCCAATAAATCTCGCAGCAAAAGGTGTAGCCGGATTTTTATAAATCTCCACTGGTGACCCGATTTGTTCAATATGGCCTGTATTCGTGATAATGATTTCATCCGCTACCTCGACTGCTTCCTCTTGATCGTGGGTAACAAAGATACTGGTGATTCCAACCTTATTTATAGTCTCTCTCAGCCATGTACGCAATTCTTTACGCACCTTAGCATCAATAGCGGCAAAGGGTTCATCAAGCAGCAGCAGATGAGGTTTCGGTGCAAGCGCCCTGGCAAAAGCCACACGCTGCTTCTGTCCGCCTGAAAGTTGATGAGGCCGTCGGTTTTCCAACCCTTTTAGCCCGATGAGCTCGATGAGTTCGTCTACTCGCTGTTTGGTATACGCCTTATCTTTTTTCTGTACCTCCAGGCCAAATGCAATATTTTCAAAAACCGTCATATAACGAAAAAGGGCGTAGTTTTGAAATACAAATCCGATACCGCGTTTGCTGGCAGGAAGATCGTTTACACACTGACCATCGATAAAAATATCACCGCTATCCGGTGTTTCCAGTCCTACAATCATACGTAAAATAGTTGTTTTCCCGCTCCCTGAGGGACCCAACAACCCAATCAGCTTTCCTTTTTCAATGGAAAAACTGATGTCTTCCGCTGCCTGATAAGAACCGAACTTTTTATTGATATTATTTAGCTGTACATACATAGGCTCTACCTCTCTTCCTGTTTGACACGGGACTCCACAATGTTGCGCAGGATCAGGATCAATACCGCAATCAGCACCAAAATGGAGGAAACGGCAAAAGCCGCGGTCAGTTTAAATTCATTGAACAGAATTTCCACATGCAATGGCAATGTGTTTGTCTTACCCCGCAAGTGACCGGATACCACCGAAACCGCCCCAAACTCGCCCAGAGCGCGTGCTGTGCAGAGAATTATACCGTACAAGAGCCCCCACTTGATATGCGGAAAGGTAACCTTGCGAAAAATCAGCAGCCCCTTCGCCCCCATCAGGGCAGCGGCTTCTTCCTCATCGCTGCCCTGCGCCTGCATCAAGGGAATCAGCTCACGGGAAACAAAGGGGAAGGTAACAAAAATCGTTGCTAATACAATTCCAGGTACGGCAAATACAATTTTGATATTCCAAGTTTCCAGCAGCGGGTATGCCCAACCAATTCGCCCGAATACCAGAATAAACACCAACCCGGCGATGATGGGAGATATAGAGAATGGGATATCGATTAGCGCAGTCAACACCTGCTTTCCCCGGAATTGGAATTTAGAAATAGCCCAGGCAGCAAAGACGCCAAACAGTGTATTTACAGCGACAGAAATGACAGTAGTAAACAGCGTCAGCTTTAGTGCTTTCACTGAATAGTCATCTGTGACAGCCTGGATGAAAACCTCAAAGCCTTGACGCAATGCATATACCAACACGGTGGCAAGAGGCAATACAAGCATGATGCCCAGAAACGCCGCTCCAAGTAAAATCAAAAGCCATTTTATGATCTTCTCTTTCATCCGCTCTTACCCCCTTGCTATTTTTTGGATACGCGCCTGAATCAAATTGATACAGAACAGGAGCAGGAACGCAAATACCACCATTACGAAAGCAATTGATGTTGCAGCCGGATAGTTGAATTGTTCCAACTTGTTCATGATGATGAGCGGTACGATCTGTGTTTCGTAGGGGATATTTCCTGCGATAAACACCACGCTGCCGTATTCACCAATGGACCTGGCAAACGCAAGGCCGAAACCCGTTAAGGCCGCCGGCAGAATTTCAGGAAGTACTACTTTAAAGAAAGTATAGGAGCGGCTGGCTCCTAAAGCCTGTGCCGCTTCCTCATACTGTGGGTCAAGCTTTTCCAGAACCGGCTGAATGGAGCGTACCACAAATGGAATTCCGATAAAAATCATAGCAATTACAATTCCAATTTTCGAATAGGATATTTCCACTCCAATTTTCGCAAACAGTTTACCGATCCAGCCCTGTTCAGAATATAACGTGGTCAGCGCAATTCCAGCCACAGCGGTGGGCAGTGCGAAAGGCAGCTCAATCAAGCCATCCCAAACCCGCCGCATAGGAAATTGATAACGAGTTAGAATCCAGGCCAGCAAAATGCCGAACACTACATTAACGACAGCGGCAATCGCAGAGCAGCTGAGACTGACCATATAGGCCGCTACGGTTTGTTTATCAGTAATCACTTTCAAAAAGTCGCTGAAAGTAGAATCGGAAAGAAGCAAGAATACAGAAAACAGAGGGATTAGCACAACCAAACTGAGCATCGTGATCGTGATACCGATGGAAAGGCCAAATCCTGGTATCACTCTGCTTTTCCGTTTTAAAAAAGTTTTTTCATAATTATGCATAATTCCCCCTGCACCCGGCGAATACAACCGTGTTACTTCTGATAAATCTGATCAAAAATTGCTCCGTCGGCAAAAAATTTCTCTCTGGCAGAGGCCCACCCTCCAAAGTCATCGTTGATATTGACCAGCTGGATATTGAGATCAAAGGTATCGCCAAATTCTTTAAGGATGTCAGGATTCGAAGGACGATAATAATTTTCTCCTTCCAACCGCTGTGCTTCGTCTGAATAGAGGTAGTCAAGATAAGCTTTTGAGATCTCCGTCGTTCCATGTTTTTCGGCATTGACGTCTACCACAGCAACTGACGGCTGCGCCAGAATACTTAAGCTGGGAGTTATAATCTCAAATTCACCGGGATGCTCTTCCACCGAAAGAAACGCCTCGTTTTCCCATGCTAACAGCACATCCCCTTTTTTGTTTTCTACAAATGTAGTGGTTGCTCCGCGAGCGCCGGAATCCAGTACCGACACATTGGCGTAAAGCGCTTGTAAAAACTCCCTGTTTTTTGCTTCGTCCCCGCCATATGTTTTATCGGAGAAGGCCCAGGCAGCCAAAAAGTTCCACCGGGCACCACCGGAGCTTTTAGGATCCGGGGTGATGACTTCAACATCAGTCCCGACAAGGTCATCCCAATCCTGAATGTTTTTCGGATTTCCTTTGCGTACCAGGAAAACAATTGTGGACGTATAGGGGGCGCTGTCCTTTGGAAATTCTTTTACCCAGCCGTCTTCAATCAGTCCAGCTGTACGCAGTTCATCCACATCGCCCTCCAGGGCCAGTGTTACCACATCGGCCTCGTTGCCCTCCAATACTGAGCGTGCCTGCTTGCCTGATCCGCCGTGAGACTGAGTGATTTCCACTGTTTGCCCTGCTTTCTGCTCCCAATAGGTTTGGAAGAGTTTGTTATATTGCTCATACAACTCGCGGGTAGGGTCGTAGGAGACATTTGTAATAGATATAGTTTCTGGGGCGTTAGACGAGACATCCTTGCCAGAGCAGGCCGTCAAAACACCAAGGACAGAAACTAATATGATGGTCGGCGCTAAGACCCTCTTGGAAAATATATTTATACGTTTCATAATAGAAATACCTCATTTCACCACGATATTTTATGCCGCATCTTGTTTTTAGAAAATCTGAAATCACATTCCATCTTTCACGCCACAGGTTTTTCCAGCAGCAAAATCACAAAGTTCATAACATCGGCAATACGCAATCATACGCAGAGCAGGTATTTTTCGCATTAGATTCACCCCCGATCCTAATTACATACAAAATCAATATGTTTACTATGTATTATACGAATCCGATTCAATTTCTGCAACGGGAAATTAAGCAAACGTTTGCCTTTATTGCTTCAAGTCAAGACCATCTGTTCATATGCCAGTGGTTTTCGATTCACCAATATAAAAAAGAACCATCATAATTGACGGTTCCTTTTAAAGACAATTTTCAATTTTCAAAGAGAGCTGTGGAAAGATATCGCTCACCATTATCCGGGAGAATAACTACAATAACCTTATCTGCGTTTTCCGGACGTCTGGCAATTTCTGTTGCCGCCCATAATGCGGCACCGGAGGAGATTCCGACCAGAAGTCCCTCGGTATGTGCAATTTCCCGTCCCACTTTAAAAGCGTCTTCGTTTTTCACTGTAATTACTTCATCATAGACGGAAGTATCCAGTGTCTCTGGTACAAAGCCTGCGCCTATGCCCTGAATTTTGTGTGGGCCGGGACGGCCTTCGGAAAGAACGGGGGAATCTGCCGGCTCTACCGCAATCACCTGCAAGTCGGAATTCTTTTTCTTCAGATATTCACCCACTCCGGTGATGGTGCCGCCAGTGCCGATACCTGCCACCACAATATCAACCTTACCATCAGTATCTTCCCATATTTCCGGTCCAGTCGTTTCCCGATGCACCTGTGGATTTGCAGGGTTGACAAACTGCCCCGGAATAAAGGAATTGGGTGTCTTTTCCGCTAATTCCTGTGCCTTAACGATTGCTCCCCTCATGCCCTTCGCACCTTCGGTCAGCACTACCTCAGCGCCATATGCGGCGAGCAGCTTACGGCGCTCTACACTCATAATCTCTGGCATCGTCAGAATAATACGGTACCCGCTGGCTGCCGCAACAGCAGCCAGTCCAATGCCGGTATTGCCACTGGTTGGTTCAATGATAACAGAGTCGGGCTTTAACTTGCCGCTCTCCTCTGCATCATGAATCATCGCCCAGGCAATACGGTCTTTAACACTCCCTGCCGGGTTATAATATTCGAGTTTGCCGAGCAGCACTGCTGAAAGCTCCTTCTGCTGCATATATCGGTTCAGCTTCAACAGTGGAGTTTTCCCGATTAACTCAGTTAAACTGTTTGCAATTCTTGACATCTTTTTAACCTCCCAGTACAATATAGTAAATTGATTTGGTATTTATCATATTCCGTTCGACCTTGAAAGTCAATATTATAGATATGTTTAGTATGCATTAAACTAATTTTTCAGTTGATATGGAAGTAATCACACAACATATGGAGGATTTTAACTCAAACCTCTCTTTCATGTGTTTTCTTATCGTTTACGTCTTGAGTCATCTTCATCAATTCTCTCCCTGTTCAAATCATTCCGCAATATTTTGCAGGAACATCTGCCGGATAGCGGAAAGCGTAAGCAAACAGTGATGGACAGGCTTTATCATAAAACCATCCGATATAAGCCGTCTTTCAATGCTTGCCTCATGGTCCCCCAGANNGGGACAAGCGTGATATTTGAGTACGCGTTTTTCCGGAAGAACCGCACCGATACGTCCAGACCCGGCTGGCCCTCTAAAACAGCAACCGATGCCTGTGAAAATCCCAACTTTTGCAATGCTTCCGAGAGACGCGTATACACAGCTTTGCCGGCAGGATGACTGGAACCATGCCCCACAAACAGTGTTGGCTTACCCCCGTATTCATTATGGAGAATCTCTGCAAAACATGTAATCGCCTCCTCGGAATACAGAAGAGGCTTACCGACCTCAATATTTTTCTTGTAATAGGAAATTGCAGCAAGCAGCTTTTCATATTCAAAGCCCGGCAATAAATGTACCGGCTGAACAAAAATATTGTCTGATTCCAACTGTTTCAGCCCCGCCTGTACTGTCCGTGCAGAAAAGACCCGGCAGTCGGGAAACAGGAATCTCACCTCGCCCTCTAACACCGCCGAATCACCGAAACCGACAAGCAGGACATCCGATCGTAATTTGTTTTTCATATGTACATTCCTTCGTTTATATTGAATACGCTTTCCCGCCGCATCAACTTATTGGGCAGGTATAGTTTCAGCGGAAGCCGGTGTTGTTTGTGAATGCGGCTGATCAGCAGCTGCACCGCCATGCTTCCAATTTCAGCAATTGGCATGCCTACTGTTGTCAGCATGGGAGTAACATAGCTGGATAATTCAATATTGTCCATACTGATTATGGAAAGCTGCTCCGGGACCTTGATTCTCGCCTCTCTGAAACGGCGCAAGGCAGCAATGGCTGACACATCGGCTGCACAAAAGACTGCGGTGGGCAACCCAGCTCCCGCGCGCAAAAGCAAATCCGCCCCCCGGTATCCCCCCTCGCCAGTGTGTGGGACATTGNNAACCAAACGCCGGTTGTCTTCCAGTCCGCATTTACAAATCATATCACGATATGCCTGGTACCGTATTTCATCGCCTGTTTCACCGATATAGCCAATCCTCCGGTGACCATAGGACACAAGGTGTTCTATGGCCATCTGCGTCGCCTCATAGCCATCGCAAATCACCTGATCCCATTCCGCATGAATTAAATTCCGTCCTACATAAACGATATTTTTGTAATGGCACTCCAGGAATGCTGTTGCTGCCTCACTGAACCGTCCCAGCACAATAGCGCCGTCCACTTTTGCAGATTCAATTTTTTCAAGGGTAGGGATCATTTTGATATCAAAAACTGAATAAGAGAGCCGTACTGGATAGTTTCGTTCCATCGCCTGCTGTTCAATGATTTGCGCTAGCTGAGCAAAAAAGGGGTTATCATCCAAAGTCTTCGCTCTCCCTAAAATGCAGGCAAACGTTCCGGCCGGTGTTTGCTGTACCCCGGTTTTCCCCCTTTTCAAATTCCGCGCACTCTGGTTCGGCATATAACCTGTTTCCTTGATGACAGCCCATACCCGGTCTTGGGTTTCCTTGCGGGCGAAACTCCCGTCCGCTGAATTGATAATTCTGGAAACGGTGGATACAGAAACCCCGGCGCGCGCTGCAACTTCTTTTAATGTCATGCTGTTACCCTCCCCTCTTTGCATATTATATCTATATGTTTAGTATGATATACAATTATATTTAAAAAATCAAGACGAATCTTGTGTAACGTTTGCGTCAGCTTATGCCATGATTTTACTGATTTTCTTGTGTAACGATTGCGTAATTTGCTCTGGATTTCCATCTTTAGAACAGGTAAAATGAGTCATATCATACATTTCCCATAGATAAAGTAGGTGATTTCATGGAACAGGTTAATAAGATGCTTCGTACGGAATTTTTAGAAACAGATTTTTTGATCATCGGCGGCGGCACGGCAGGGTGTTATGCTGCCTTGACATTCAGTGAACAAAGCTGCGGCCGCATAATGATTGCCGATAAGGCTGATATACGGCGCAGCGGCTGCCTGGCCGCAGGAGTCAACGCGATCAACGCATACATCGTGCCGGGAAAAACGCCTCAGGATTATGTGGATTACGCCCGTAACGACGCACAAGGTATCGTGCGCGGTGACTTACTTCTGACAATGGCCGAGAGACTGAACCGGACAGCGCAAAAACTGGAAGGATTGGGACTTACGATACTCAAGGATGAACAAGGCGGGTATACCATACGCGGCAATCGAAATATTAAAATAAACGGAGAAAACATAAAACCGATTTTGGCTGAGGCCGTGTCAAAGAAACCGGAAATTACTGTGATGAACCGCGTCAACGTGTTTGAGTATTTTGTGAAGGATAATCGCATTCAAGGCGCCTATGCCGTCAGCACAGATGAACCGGTACTGTACGTCCTTACGGCCAAAGCAGTACTCTGCGCCACCGGTGGCGCGGCAGGCTTGTACCGCCCCAACCACCCAGGATTTTCCCGGCACAAAATGTGGTATCCACCCTTCAATACCGGTGCAGGGTATGCCATGGGGATTCTGGCAGGTGCTGAGATGACCACTTTAGAAATGCGCTTTATCGCCCTGCGCTGCAAAGATACGATTGCACCTACAGGTACGCTGGCTCAGGGTGTTGGTGCGAAGCAGATCAATTCACAGGGAGAGATTTATGAACAGAAATATGGATTGACCACCTCTCAGCGCCTGCATGGAACGGTGACAGAAAACCGGGAAGGCCGCGGTCCATGCACCCTGCGTACTATGGGAATCACAGCAGAACAGGATGAGGATTTACAGAGAGCTTATCTCAACATGGCGCCAAGTCAAACTCTAAGATGGCTGGAAAGCGGTGAAACACCCCGCATCAAGAATGTAGAAATTGAGGGAACCGAACCCTATATCGTCGGAGGACACACGGCCAGCGGCTATTGGGTGGATACCAATCGCGAAACTACCATAAAGGGACTGTTTGCTGCCGGAGATGTGGCCGGAGGGTGTCCGCAGAAGTATGTAACCGGCGCATTTGCAGAAGGGGAAATCGCAGCAAATGCAGCGGTTTCATACATAAGCCGAGAGGCGGCGCTGCCGGACGCCGGGCAAGTCCGCGAAAAAAAACTCTGGCTGGAGCAATTTCTAAGCAAGGAGAAAACCAGTGTTACCACAGACGAATTGGAAGAAAAAATGCAGTCCGTCATGGATCAATACGCTGGAGGTATTGGCTCCGACTACCGGTTTTCTGAAGACTCTCTCAGCATTGCCGATGGAAAGGTTCAAGACATTCAAAGACAGGCAAACGCTCTGGCAGCATCGGATATGCAAGAACTTGTATACATTCTGGAGCTGCGCGAACGATTAATCCTCTGCCGGTCAGTGATTGCCCATTTGGCGGCCCGCCGGGAAACCCGCTGGCACAGCTTTGCAGAAAACACCGATTACCCGGACATCAGTTCCGAAATGGAATGCTATGTCAATTCCAGGCTTGAGAACGGCAATTTGAAGATTCTCTTACGGCCGCTTGTTGGGGAGGGAGAAGCATATGAGCATTNNAGAGCAATGTATTGGATGCGGCCGGTGCCGCGGCATCTGTCCTGGCAGCCTGATTCGCCTGCAACAGGGAAAGGCGGAAATTTTACGGCCGGAGCGTTGCTGGGGCTGCGCTTCCTGTCTCAAGGAATGTCCGGTACAGGCCATTGCGCTCTATCTGGGCGAAGATATGGGCGGGCTGGGCGGACGATTTACCATCCAGCGAACCGGTACCCAGTTGCAATGGACACTCACAAAACCGGATGGCAGCACAAAAACGCTAACGGTAGACAGCCGCAGCGCCAACAAATACTAAACGCTTTTACCTGTTTTTTGTGACGCAGGTAAGCGAACAAATTATCGGTAAGGAAAATGATTATATCAAGAGAGGAGAGATCCCCATGTCTCTGACACATTTAGATCAATTGGAAGCTGAGGCGATCTATATTTTTCGTGAGGTAGCCGCTGAGTGCGAACGTCCGGTGATGCTTTACTCTATCGGAAAGGATTCGTCGGTGATGCTTCATCTGGCCCTGAAGGCTTTCTACCCGGAAAAGCCGCCCTTCCCTTTTCTGCATATCGACACCAGCTGGAAATTTCGTGAAATGATTACATTTCGTGACCGGCGTGCAAAAGAGCTGGGCATCAACATGCTGGTCTACCGAAACGAAGAGGCGATCGCGCAGGGAATTAATCCCTTTGACCACGGCGCCGCCTACACCGATATTATGAAGACACAGGCGCTCAAAGACGCGCTTACCAAATATCAGTTCACGGCTGCCTTCGGCGGCGGGCGGCGGGACGAGGAAAAATCCCGGGCAAAGGAGCGGATCTTTTCTTTCCGGAACGAATACCACGCATGGGATCCCAAAAATCAGCGCCCGGAGATGTGGAAATTATACAATACGCAGATTGGTAAAGGTGAAAGCATGCGCGTCTTCCCTATTTCCAATTGGACAGAGAAGGATATCTGGCAATACATCCGGCGGGAAAATATCGACATTGTGCCGTTGTATTTTGCAAAGGAACGTCCTGTCGTTTATCGGGATGGAAACATTATCATGGTAGACGATGACCGGATGCGTTTAAGTCCAGGGGAAGTTCCGCAGCTCAAAAAAGTCCGCTTTCGTACGCTCGGATGCTACCCGCTCACCGGCGGAGTGGAATCCGAAGCTGATACACTGGATGCAGTAATCAATGAGACGCTGGCCTCGGTCACAAGTGAACGCACCAGCCGGGTCATTGATAAGGAGGCGGCGGGCAGCATGGAGCGCCGGAAACGGGAGGGATATTTTTAATGGGCAGTACAGAAAACGGGCTTTTGAAATTTATTACCTGCGGCAGTGTGGACGACGGTAAATCTACCTTGATCGGGCATATCCTATACGACTCAAAGCTGCTTTATGCCGATCAGGAGCAGGCACTGATTCTGGATAGCCAGGTGGGAAGCAGGGGCGGCGCAATCGACTATTCTCTGCTGTTAGATGGTCTGATGGCGGAACGTGAGCAGGGAATCACAATTGATGTTGCTTACCGTTACTTTACAACCAATGCCCGCAGCTTTATCGTAGCCGACACGCCGGGCCACGAAGAGTATACCCGGAATATGGCAGTGGGAGCCTCTTTTGCAGAGCTCTCGGTCATTCTGGTAGACGCAGCCCAGGGCGTGCTGGCGCAAACACGCCGGCATACCAGGATCTGTTCTTTGATGGGGATACGCTTTTTCGTTTTTGCCGTCAACAAAATGGATTTGATTTCCTATAGCAGGAAAAAATTCAACGAGATATCAGAAGATATCGTGACTCTGTGCGAGGAATTGTCGCTGGAACATGTGGTCATCATCCCAGTTTCAGCAACAGAAGGAGACAATGTCACCAGACATTCAGAAAACATGCCGTGGTATCAAGGCAAAACACTGCTCTCCCATTTGGAAACAGTGGATATTTCCGGTGAACAGCCGGAAGCAGGCTTTTATATGCCAGTGCAGCGGGTTTGCCGTCCCGACCATAGCTTTCGAGGGTTTCAGGGGCAGGTGGAGGCAGGCCGGGTATCAGTTGGTGATCAGCTGACGGCTTTGCCTAGCGGAGAAGATGCTCTTGTAAAATCCATTTCCATTGCCGGGAAAAATGCGGNNTCTGTGGGGCAGCCGGTTACCATTCAGCTTGACCGGGAAGTGGATGTGTCGCGCGGCTGTGTGCTGGTTAAAGATGCCGGTCTCAAGCTGGAAAAGACCTTTGTTGCCACGCTTCTATGGATGGATGAAGAAAAGCTGATTCCTGGGAAGGAATATTTACTCAAACTGGGTACAAAGCTAAGCCCGGCCGTTGTGACGGGTATCCAGCATAAAGTGGATATAAACAACGGCGCATTGCTGCCCGCCGAATCAGTGGGCAAGAACGAAATACTGCGCTGCGAACTCTCATTGTCAGAACCTATTGTATTGGATAAATTCAAACGGCATAAAAGCCTGGGCGAGTTGATATTAATAGACAGAGTGAGACACGCTACGACCGCCTGCGGCGTCATTGAAGAGACAGACGAACAAAAACAAGAGGATGTCCTCCTGCGGGATGGAGAAAAAAAGCTATCCATCCGGCTGTTTGATTACTTTTATTACCATCCGGGCATTCATGCTGTACTGCGCCATAGCCCTGATCCGGCAGTATATAAAGTGGGAGATGCTCTTCCTTTGAAATCCGATCGGTTTGACTATCCACTTGATTTTGATCTGCCCTATGACCAGGAGTTTGCACGCATTCGTCAGGGAATTTTTGTGGGATTCGGTGCTCGTGATGAAAAGACGCCGCTGATTGATACCAACGGCATTCAGACAGGGGGAGAACTGCCCCGTGATTTTGGAAAATACCGCCGTGTGCTGATTTGGGAGGATGCTTATGAAATTTAATACCAGGCTTTTACACGGAGAATTTCCTCCTGATTTGCAGGGGGCAACACTTCCCCCTGTGTATCAGGTGTCGGCCTTTGCCCAGGAATCGGCCGAAAAACTGGAAAAGGTTTTTGCGAATACAGCCTCTGGGTTTGCATATACGCGTATATCCAACCCGACAATTTCGGCTTTTGAAAAGAGAATTGCAGTTCTGGAAGGCGGCCTGGATGCGGTCTCCTGTTCCTCCGGTATGGCGGCGGTCAGCATGGCGCTTTTGAATATTCTAAAAGCAGGAGAC
This sequence comes from Hungatella sp. UBA5982, assembly GCA_002429965.1. Lineage (GTDB taxonomy): Bacteria > Bacillota > Clostridia > Lachnospirales > Lachnospiraceae > Lacrimispora. The sequence goes on along the minus strand of DJBG01000226.1, from coordinate 13,793 downwards.
GAAATTCTAGCCGGAAGCGGCCTGTTTGGCGGAACGCTGGAACTTCTCAATGACTTAGAGGCTTTCGGAATCACCACACGTTTTGTCGGGAATGTGACTGCAGAGGAAATTGAACGTGCCATTACCCCCCGTACCCGTGCAGTCTTTGCCGAACTGATCGGAAATCCAAAACTGGATGTGGTAGATATCCGGGCAGTTGCCCACATTACCGAACAGCACGGAATACCACTGATCATTGACAGCACTACCGCCACCCCTGCGCTGATCCGGCCGCTTGATTACGGCGCGCAGATTGTGGTGCACTCTTCTTCCAAATACATCAACGGCAGCGGTGACGCCATTTCCGGCGTTATTGTAGATGGAGGAAGATTTACCTGGGATTTCGATAAATTTCCAATGCTTGCAAAATACAAGAAATTTGCCAGGTTTGCATATACAGCCCGGCTGAGGCAGGATATCTGGCGTAACTTCGGCTCCTGTCTCGCTCCCCAAAACGCATATTTAAACTGTTTAGGGCTGGAAACACTGGGTCTGCGTATGGAGAGGCTTTGCCAAAACGCGCTGGAACTTGCTGAATTTCTGGAAAATCTGCCTGGCGTTCATGTTAATTATCCCGGCTTAAAGGGCAGCATTTATAAGCCGCTCATCCACAGCCAGATGGAAGGCGGTGCAGGTGGCGCGATTCTGACGCTCCGCACAGGGTCGAAAGAAAACGCATTTATCATGATTAATGCGCTGAAATACGTTCGCATCGCAACCAACATCGGGGATGTACGCACACTGGTGATCCATCCCGCCTCCACCATTTACAACCATGCAAGTGAAGAGACAAAACAAAACGCGGGTGTATATGACGACCTTATCCGTGTCAGCGTTGGGCTGGAAGATATTGAAGATTTAAAAGAAGATTTTGCACAGGCAATTTCAAAAATTCATGAAAGCNNGGGGATTATTATGGCGGTTAACTATAAAGAATTGAAAAACGGCGGATTTATGCGGCAAGTGCAGAAAAACCATTTCTCCTTGCGGCTAAAGGTAGTGGGCGGCAATCTGTCAGCTGCTCAGCTGGCCGTGATTGCCGCAATCAGCGAGAAATACGGCGATGGGCATGTCCATCTTACTTCCCGTCAAGGCATAGAGATTCCTTTTATTAAGCTGGATGATGTGGATACAGTCAAAGCGGAGCTGGAAGATGGCGGCGTGAATACCGGCGTCTGCGGTCCCCGCGTGCGAACCGTTACAGCCTGTCAAGGCAACGCCATTTGCCCATCCGGCTGCATTGATACTTATCCTCTTGCGGTAGAAATTTCCGACCGCTATTTTGGACGGGAACTGCCTCATAAATTCAAGTTTGGAGTGACCGGCTGCATGAACAACTGCCTCAAGGCGGAGGAAAATGATCTGGGCGTAAAGGGCGGATATACGGTGGAATGGATTCAAGAGGCTTGCACCCTATGCGGTGTATGTACAAAAGCCTGCCGGGAAGGCGCTCTCACCCAAGCAGACGGCAAAATTTTCCTGGATCGTGATAAATGCAGCAACTGCGGCCGCTGCGTCAAATCCTGTCCCTTTGACGCCTGGAAAGGCGAGCCGGGATATCTGGTTTCCTTCGGGGGGACCTTCGGCAACTTAATTGCCAGGGGACAACAATTTTTGCCCATCATCCGCGACAAGGAAACCTTATTCCGTGTAACCGATGCGGCACTTGATTTTTTCAACAGGAATGCAAAACCCAGCGAACGATTCCGGGTTGCCATTGAACGCACTGGCTGGGACGAATTTAAACGCGAAATGGAGGCTGCTTATAATGGCTGATTTTGATATAAATGAGACATTGGACATCACAGACGTTGTCTGTCCGGTCACCTTTGTCAAAGTAAAAGTGGCACTTGAGGAGTTAGACGAAGGACAAATCCTGTCCATTCGTCTAAACGACGGCGAACCGGTGCAAAATGTTCCCCGCAGTGTAAAGGAAGAGGGACATCAAATTCTGCGCCTGACAGATAATGAAGACGGAACCTATAACCTGATCGTGCGAAAGGCTGGAGAATAGCTGATATAAAATCTACAAGATCGATGTCAACAACTATCTTCCCTTAGCGCGTCGACTAAATTTTGGAGGAAACGAAATGATACTAACTGTAGCAGGAAATAGAAAAGAATACGCTGACGGCCTGACTGTGGCACAGCTGATTGAAATAGAGCAGATAGAAACACCCCAATATGCCACTGTATCTGTTGACGATGAGTTTATTTCCGGAGATGCTTTCGGTGAAACACAGCTGCACGACGGTGCCAGCGTGGAGTTTTTATACTTTATGGGGGGAGGGCAGAGAGATGGCATTTACCAATGAGCAATTGGAACGGTATTCCCGGCACATCCTCCTCTCCGAGGTAGGCGTAAAGGGACAAAAAAAGCTTCTGGATGCCAAGGTACTGATCATCGGAGCCGGAGGGCTGGGCGCTCCTTGTGCGCTGTACTTAGCCGCTGCGGGTGTGGGAACCATCGGGGTAGCCGATGCTGACGAGGTGGATCTTTCCAACCTTCAGCGGCAGGTCATCCACAGCACACCCGATGTGGGCAAAGCCAAGGTGGAGTCAGCCAAAGAAAGCATTAAGGCCATCAACCCTGACGTGACTGTCAAAGCCTACCGTACGTTTGTGACGGCAGACAATGTTATGGATCTGATTGCCGATTATGATTTTATCATCGATGGAACCGATAATTTCCCCGCTAAGTTTTTAATAAATGATGCCTGTGTACTGGCGAAGAAGCCTTTTTCCCATGCCGGTATCATCCGGTTCAAAGGACAGCTAATGACCTATGTACCGGGGCAGGGCCCCTGCTATCGCTGCGTTTTTAAGAATCCGCCTCCACCGGATGCAGTTCCCACCTGCAGACAGGCCGGTGTGATTGGTACGATGGGCGGAGTCATCGGTTCTCTTCAGGCAATGGAGGCAATCAAATATATCATTGGTAAGGGTGAACTCCTGACCGGCGCACTCCTGACCTATGACGCACTGTCCATGACATTTCGTAAAATCAAGCTTCCAAAGCGTCCGGGCTGCGAGGTATGCGGAGAACATCCCTCTATTTTGGCTCCCTTTGATTATGAACAGGCGGTGTGTGATTTAAAATGAAGCTTACGATAAAAAAGACTGATATTAAATTAATTGTGGAACACGCCAGGGAAGGTCTTCCCAACGAGGTCTGTGGATTGATTGCAGGTACTATGGATGGCGACAGTAAGACGATTCAAAAGGTCTATCTGCTATCCAATCCCGACCAAAGCCCGGAGCATTTCTCCATTGACCCCAAAGAGCATCTCTCCGCGATCAAGGATATGCGCGGGAACGGCNNCCCCTTGGGAATTTCCATTCTCACCCATCTACTCCTGCCAGACCCTCAAAAGAGGATATCCGGTTGGCCTATGATCCTTTTGCGAGCTATTTGATCCTTTCCCTGGCAGAAGATGTACCAGTGTTGAAAGCGTTTGGCATTACCGGAGATGTGGTGACGCAACAAGAAATAGTGGTCATATCTTAAGAAATTGATTGGTTTGCCATAAATCTTAAAACTCAGACGTCTGTTTACAATATAATTCTGTCATGTTAAAATGTAATCAACGATATTCCTGCTCTTAACTCAATATATGATGGGGGGATTACATGACCGAAGAAAGCAAGGAGCCAAAGCCACGGCGTATACATAAAACAGATTTAAAAACACAGGTAGAAACAGAGCTGCTGCATTTCATCAAACAGATGGATCTATCGGTGAATAATAAACTGCCCCGGGAAGAAGAACTGTCCAGAATGCTGGGAGTCAGCCGCATCACTCTGCGAAGTGTCCTGGACGACTTATCTGCAAAAGGAATGATATTCCGCAGACATGGTAGGGGAACCTTTATTAATAACAGCTTTTTTGAAATGAAAGCCAGCTTTAATCCCGTCATGCATTTTGTGGATATGATAACTAACAGCGGCTATAAACCCAGAGTAGAAATGATCCACCATGACATCATCAAGGCGAACAAGGATGTGGCCAACCACCTTGAAATGGCGGAAGGCGGCCTGGTTCTTATCTGTGACAAGATATTCTATGCTGATAAGCAGATATGCGCTGTCACAAGGGATTATATCCCATTCTCCTATCTCAATGGAGTGGATATGGCTGTGCTGGACAATTTTGTTGATTCCGTGTTTTACTTTATGTATAAGACCACAGGAAAAAAGCTTGAGTGGGATAAAGTAGAACTGAATGCAGTATACAGTAAGGACGTGGAACTGTTAAACGGACTTCTGGAACGGTCTGGCATCCCTCCAAAGGCATTTCTCCTTCTAAAAGGCGTGAATTATGACGAGGATGGCACGGCCGCTGTATATGCCTGGGAATATGTGGACACCACCATATTAAAATATAGCCAAATACGCAAGAGGCTTCTGCACTATGAGGAAATTTAGAATTTGCTGCATATATAGAATAAATTGACCCGGAATGAAAGCTTTGAAACGCGTTCATTCCGGGTCAATTTATTTTTCTTCTTTCGGCTAATGTCCACGGCTTTTTATCATGCGGTTAAATATCCTGTTCGTTTGTTGCGTCACAAAGCCATTGGATTGACGTAGCAGGCTAAGTATGATATTCTTATTTTATGCCCCTATAGGTATAAGGAGGTGGAAGAATGCGACAGTGTATGGATGCAGATAATCTGCATCGTCGGTTAAATAAAATCATGGGTCAAATCAAAGCGATCGATAAAATGATAGACGAGGACATTTCATGTGAGGATATTCTCATTCAGGTCAATGCGGCTAAAGGCGCTTTGCATAAGGTCGGACAAGTGATTCTGGAAGGACACTTAAATCATTGTGTAAGAGAAGGAATCGAACATGGGGACGCCGATAAAACGATAGAAGAATTTGCAAAGGCTATTGAGCACTTTTCCCGTATGAGCTAAAAGAATATGTATCTGAGAATCAGCAACCGAAATTCGGTTGCTTTTTTATTGACAAGAGCATACCCATGGGGGTATACTCTTGTTGTGTGTACGTATACCCCCATAAGTATAAAAGGAGTGATGTATTTGTCAGAATTTTTTAAAGATAGCGAAAAGCGGTCAATATTGGTTCTCTGCCTTTCGGCTATTTCATTAATCGTCAGTTTCTTTGACATTGGTTCGTCGCCCGTTAATGCAGCATGGGCTGCCCTCCTGCTTTGCGGCATACCCATCGTGAAGGGCGCAATTNNATTGCCGGACTTGTTGCGGAGCTTGATATTAAGGCAGATGTATTGGTTTCTATCGCCCTCATTGCTTCGGTTATGATTGGTGAAATCTTTGCGGCTGGCGAAGTTGCCTTTATTATGACAATTGGCGCGTTTTTAGAAGAACGGACGGTTGCCAAAGCTCGGGCTGGAATTGAAAAGCTTGTGCATTTAACTCCTGCCACGGCAAGGGTTATACTGAACGGCGAAGAAATCACCCTCCCCAACCAGCAGGTCAAGGTTAACGATATCCTACGTGTATTGGCGGGCGAAACAATTCCTGTAGACGGCATCATTATGAAAGGACAAACTTCCGTTGATCAGTCCGTGATGACAGGAGAATCGCTCCCTGTTGACAAAGGGGAAGGCGATGAGGTAAAGAGTGGAACCGTCAATCAGTTTGGAACCTTCGACATGCAGGCACAAAAGGTTGGTGAGGATAGCTCACTGCAACGCATGATTCACCTTGTAGAATCAGCGGACGCTGGAAAAGCCAAAATTGTTGGAATCGCAGACCGATGGGCTACATGGATTGTGGTTATCGCTCTTGCCGCCGCCGCAATTACATGGTTTGCAACAGGCGAGATGATTCGCAGCGTTACCATTTTAGTTGTTTTTTGCCCTTGTGCGTTGGTTTTAGCAACACCCACCGCAATCATGGCAGGTATCGGCAATGCCACAAAATACGGGATTCTTGTCAGTCAGGGAGACGCGCTGGAACGATTGGCAAAAGTAAAGCGTATCGCCTTTGACAAAACAGGTACGCTTACATATGGTAAGCCATCAGTCGTAAAGGTTCAAAGCTGTTCTTCTATGATGACCGATGAACAATTATTCCAAATTGCCGCAGCTTCGGAGTTAAGGTCGGAGCATCCACTAGGAAAAGCGATTGTGGCAAGCTATAAAGATACATACGGGAAGCTGCCTGCTGATCCGGATTCGTTTCAGCTTTTGGCGGGGCGCGGTGTATCTGCTCTGGTAGAAGGACATCCGTTTTTTGCCGGAAATGAAGCTCTTGTCAGGGACAATGGCCTCACCATTCCTGACAGCTTGCTCGAAAGCGCGGAATACCTCAAATCTGAGGGAAGTACCATCATCTATGTTATGGATCAAGAGAATGTGTTTGGCCTGATTGCACTCTCCGATACGATTCGTCCCGATGCCGCCGAGGTCGTAAAAGGGATAGCAGCCGCTGGTGTAAACACCGTTTTGCTTACAGGTGATTCACCGCATGCTGCTGATCACATAGCAAAAATCGCAGGAATTAGTGACATACAATCCAATTGCCTGCCGGAAGATAAGCTGAACGCAATCAGGCGATTTCAGGAAAATGGGGAGCTTGTCTGTATGGTTGGCGACGGGATCAATGATGCCCCCGCATTAAAGACTGCCCAAGTCGGTATCGCAATGGGCGGCATAGGAAGCGATATTGCAATCGAAGCGGCGGATATTGCCCTTGTCGGTGACGATATACGGGTAATCCCCCACCTGCTGATGTTATCTGAAAAAACAATGCACACCATCAACATGAATCTTGCGGCATCCATGATACTCAACTTTGCCGCGATCGCGCTGGCAATTACCGGAATACTAAGTCCCGTGGTAGGCGCTCTTGTTCATAATGTAGGTTCTGTCGCAGTTATTATCAATTCATCATTACTTTTGAACTGGAGGAAAAAATAGTGAAAGAATTAATTTTGTTTGCTCTGTTTTTAACCGTAGGAATAGGTGTGCTGATTGCAGGAATCGTGTACATGCATAAAGACAAGCACGACCTTGAATCCGTTAAGATTTATCGTGTGATATCCATCATAGGGGCAGTCATAACGGTCGGTTCCGTATTGTATCGGTTATTTGTCTGAATACGCAGCCATTGTTCAGAGCCAAGTAGGCCAACAGATGGGAAAGGCAGGATGTACCGTTATCGGTGCCTCCTGCCTTTCCCATCTATTGGCTGTCTATCACGTTTTTATTGTTCCTGTAGTTGCTTTATTATGTATCCTGCCCATGCAACCCCTTTTGAAACTGCTTATTTATGGCTGCCACTTTGCATATCCATATATCATGATGAAAATGCTCACCACAAGAAGCACATTTCCAGTGTGAATATATAGAGGATTCTCAGCCAGACAAGCCATGAATGATCCGATACCCATGATAATCGTTCCCATCAGGGCGCTTAATTTATATCTGTCCATATAACTCCCTCCTTCTACGCTTCTTCAGCAAGGTTGCCTGCTGCCTGCTTGTTGGTTACAGCCATCAATACCGTATAAATAATGCCTCCCAGTATCATTCCATTCAGTGACGGAAGTCCGAAGGGAATGATGTATACCGCTGCAATACAAACAGCCCAGGTGATCCAGGGAACCGGATTCCATTTGCGGAAAGACGCTTTGTCAAATTCCTCGTACCGTCCCTTGTGAACAAGGAAATAGTCAGCAAGGATAATTCCGGATAACGGCGGAACAACGGTTCCCAGTATATTTAAGAAGCTGAAGAGGAAACCGATCTCATATGGCCTTGTAAGGGTTGCAACAGCAGACAGAGCCAAAAGGATCGCCAGCATTTTCTTTCTCTCCATCTTAAATGCATTGGACAGATTTAAGGAGGTTGAGTAAAGGTTTGCCGCATTGGTCGTAAATATGTTGGTGGTCATAAGGATCAAGCTGGGAATAACCAGCCCAAAGCTTAAGAGTATAACAGTCAAGTCACTGTTCTGCATGGCAATAGCTGCAATCGCGCCGCAGATGATCATGAGGATGTTGCCGCCTAAAAGGCCTGTAAGAGTTGCAGATACGGCTGTTTTCGTATCCTTTGCATAACGCATGATATCTGCAATGCAGGTAGCGGTAGAGAGCACCCACGTGCCGATAACAGCTGTAATTCCTGAGAACAGAGGCATATTCGCACTCGGAACATAGGAAAACAGGGCCTCGACGCCGCCAATGACGCCCAGGGAACGCATGGCAGTTGCAATGGACAGGAATACGATTGCCGGGATGGCAATGTATCCTAAGATGGCGATTGCCTGTATGCCGAACATGGAGAAAATTCCCATGACAATGGCGCTGACTGCCATACAGATCCCTTCCCCTACCCAGCCAAAATGGAATACCTGGGCCACAAAATGTCCGTAAGTAGCTGCCTGAATGGTGTACCAGCCAAAATTCACAACCGGTACAAAAATCGATGCGGCCTTGGAACCGCTGGAACCAAAACTATAACGGGTGAGCAGGGCAAAGGTAAGTCCTGTCTTGCAGGCAATAATGCTGATCAGTACAGCAATGATGCTTAAGAAAATATTGCCTCCCAACGTTGCAATGATAATCCCCTTAAAATCCAGTCCTGCGGCAAGACCCCCTCCTGCCATCATGCTGGTAATAACAAATACAAAACCGGTCCAAATAATTGTAAGACTGAAATAGCTCTTCCGCTCGCTTAATGGCACGGCGCAGCGTGAATATTCTGTGTCAGCTTGTTGACTTTGATTTTTCTGCTCCATATCGAACCCCTCCTGATGATCAATTAATTAATTATTCCAATACCCCTTATGGACTTCCGCAATCTCTTCTATCAGCTCCGGAAATGGTCCAACAACTTCAATCTTTTTCTGTCCCCTTGCAAATACTTCACGACAAGGCAGGTCAAACGTAGGGTTCTGAGGATCTGCGCCTGTATGTGCCAGCAGATCTTTCTCTGTCATCCCATACACTACCCGGCCGATGCCTGCCCAGTATATAGCTCCTGCACACATGGCGCATGGCTCTGCCGTTGTATAAAGAGTGCATTCCCCCAGAAAATCTTTTGAATATAATTGAGATGCTCTCTCAGCTACCTGCGTCTCAGCATGACCCGTACATTTCCCTTCGGTAATCTCGACATTTGGTTGCTCCAGGAGAATGCTTCCATCCTTTCCTGCAAGAATCGCTCCAAAGGGGGTGTTTCCTGCTTCCCTTGACTGGCGGGATATCTCCGCGCAACGCTTTAAGTTTTTCACGTCAATTTCGTAGTCCATATTAGACCTCCTATCGTATAAGGTAATACCTTATATCTTGTTTATGATAGTAATTTAACATATATTGGAAGTGCTGTAAATAACAAAAACGCTAAATTATACAAGACAATATTGTATAAATTAACCAAACCAGAATATTTTCCTTAGAAATGTAAAAAACGTTGCAGAATGCCTTGACGATACCGTCATTCCGCAACGTTTTTCATATTTTTATTCTTCTCCAAATACTGCCTTATAATCGGCTTGAAATTTAGCAATCCCCTGAGTGGTAAGCGGGTGATTTACCATCTGTTCCAATACCTTATATGGAACAGTTGCAATATCAGCACCTGCTTTTGCGCAATCAATTACATGAATAGGATTTCGAACGCTGGCAGCAATGATTTCTGTTGTTATCTGATGTCTCCTAAAAATCTCTGTTATTTCTTCAATGAGAATAATTCCTTTCATGGAAATGTCATCAAGACGCCCTAAAAACGGCGAAACATAGGAAGCTCCTGCTCGAGCGGCCAAAATTGCCTGTGCGGCCGAAAATACCAGTGTTACATTGGTCTTTATTCCTTCTTCATTTAATACCTTGACAGCTTTAAGTCCCTCTGTTGTCATCGGTATTTTAACAACCATATTGGGATGGATGGCTGCGATTTCCCGGCCTTCCCGTATCATCCCTTCTGCATCAACGGTAGTCGCTTTCACTTCTCCGCTGACAGGCCCTTCCACCAACCTGGTGATTTCCATTATAACCTCTTTAAAATCTCTTCCCTCTTTTGCAATCAGGGATGGATTGGTGGTCACCCCGCAGATGATTCCCATATCATTGGCTGTCCTGATATCTTCCGTATTGGCCGTATCAATAAAAAATTTCATACTATGTTTCTCCTTACCTTGTCAGGCCAGACTTCTTAACTTGGCGATCTGCACTTCATCCAGTTCCAAAATATCACTGTTATCCATAGAAGTATTGGAATCTTCAATTAAAATCATTTTAGTATCCTTCCGGGTAATGGTGTTATGCCACAAGGTTGCCGGAATGTTATATACCTTATCAGGCTTCATGTGAACCACGCCAAATTCCAGGCCTTCTTCTGATTCATTGGCATAAACAAGGGTGCACGCTCCCTCCACAAGCACAAAAAGCTCATCCGTTTTGTTATGCCTCTCCAGGCAGTCAATTCCTGAGATATCATTGGCGGGTTTCCAATTTTTGATGCCAACGGTCCATTTTTCATTCTCAAATACTCTCTGCATTCCTTCGCCCGCAAACTCGTAAACGGCAATATTCATGATTTTATCCTCCCATTAACCCAGTATATTTCTGCAGGCTTTTGCAACGTGTCCGGCGGTGAGTCCATAAGCTTCAAACAGTTCTTCCGGCTTTCCGGATTTACCAAACTTATCCTGTATTCCCAATGACGCAAATCTGGCGCCCCTATGCCCGGCCAGGACCTCTGCCACCGCTGACCCAAGCCCGCCGATCACAGAATGTTCCTCTATGGTCACAATGCCTTTGCAGGTTTCATTCATCTTTAAAATAATGCCTTTATCAATTGGTTTGATGGTATGCATATTCACTACCGCTGCATGAATGCTTTCCTTCTCAAGCTCTTCGGCTGCCTTTAATGCCTCAGGGATCATCAGGCCGCAGGATATGATGCAGACATCATTCCCTTCTTTCATCACATTGGCCTTTCCCGGTATAAACGGCGTCTCCGCGGTTGTAATATCCTTGCAGACCGGTCTTGCCACCCGAATGTATACCGGTCCGTTTATTTCAGCCGCAGCCATTACGGCTTTCTCCGTTTCCGCCGGATCACAGGGCACAAAGATGGTCATATGAGGCATTTCTCTCATAAGCGCAATATCTTCAAAAGACTGGTGGCTTCCGCCGTCTTCTCCTACGGAAAGGCCGGAATGGGAAAAACCGAACTTCACATTTGCATTGGTATAGCAGATGGAATTACGGATCTGCTCATAGGCCCGTCCTGCCCCAAATAATGCGAAAGTACTGGCAAAGGGTATGTATCCGGTATTTGCAAAACCTGCTGCAGCACACATCATATTTGCTTCTGCAATTCCCATGTTATAGAAACGCTCCGGATACTTTTCTTGAAACATACAGGTCTGGGTGGCATGTGCCAAATCTGCATCCAGCACCACTACCTTTTCATTCTCCGCACCTAATTTTACAAGAGATTCTCCATAAGCAACTCTCAGTGATTTCCCCATTACTCTACCTCCTGCTCTTTCATTGCCTGGGCAAATTCTTCCCCATTCATTGGTCTTCCGTGCCAACCAGACTGGTCTTCCATAAAGGAAACCCCTTTTCCCTTTATGGTATTACAGCAGATAAACTTTGGTTTCCCTCTTACCGGCGCCTTTAAGGCGGCTGTTATGGCAGAAATATCGTGTCCATCCACTTCAAAGCATTCAAATCCGAACGCTTCATATTTTTTCACAATGTCTCCCAGGCTCATGACTTCTGCATTGCATCCGTCAATCTGCAGTTTGTTATAATCCAGCAGAAACGTAAGGTTATCAAGCTTATAATGAGCCGCAGCCATGGCTGCCTCCCACACTAGCCCTTCCTGACACTCTCCATCCCCAAGGATTGCATATACGTGATAGGATGCGTCTCCATGTTTGGCAGCCAGAGCCAGGCCCATAGCCAAAGATGCCCCCTGGCCTAAAGAACCGGTGTTCATATCAACTCCCGGAGTCTTTGTGCAATCCGGATGTCCCTGCAAGTGGCTGTCAATCTGTCTTAAGCCCGCTAAATCCTCCTTGGGAAAATATCCTAAATCCGCCAGTACCGCATACAATGCAGGGCATGCATGGCCTTTGCTCAATACCAGACGATCTCTGTCCGGTTTATCCGGATCCTTTGGATCCACATTCATCACTTCATAATAGAGTGCCATCAGCATCTCAACACAGGATAAGGATCCTCCCGGATGCCCGGACTGACAGGCAAATAACATTTTAAGAATTTCAGTCCGCAGTTCTTTTGCTTTCTTATTGTACTGCATTTGTTTTCCTCCTTATATATAACTCAGCCTTTTACGGCCCCTGCTGTTAACCCTTCCACTAACCGCTTCTGTGCAAAAAAGAACATAATGCATACCGGAATAATGGTTATGATGCCTCCTGCTGTCAGCAAATCCCACTGAACCCCTAATTGTCCGATCAGACTTTTTAAAGCGACCGGAATGGTACGCGTCTCTGTATTGGTAAACATCACAGCAAATGTGTATTCATTCCATGATGTCATAAAAATATAAACCCCTGTAGCCACCAGACAAGGTCCCAGTATGGGAAGAATGATCTTCACAAACGCAACGCCCCTGTTGCAGCCATCTACCAGGGCTGCTTCTTCCAGGGACATGGGAAGGTCATTTAAAAATCCCAACAGCAGCCATACGGAAAATGGAATGGTAAAGGTGGTATAAGATAATACAAGGGAAGCAGGCGTGAACAAAAGTCCCATCTTGCGCATAATGGAATACAGCGGAATCAGCAGCAATACCGTAGGAAACATATTGTTGCAGAGGAACGTGCACATGAGAATCTTTCTGCCGGCAAACTGGTATCTGGAAAAGGCATAAGCCGCAAGCGTGGATGCAGTCAAGGATACAAGAGTTGTTGTTGCAGCCACCACAAAGCTGTTCTTTATAGCCGCCAGGAAATTAACCGTAGTGGTAAAAAGCTTCCGGTAGGATTCAAAGGTGATGGCTCTGGGCAGGTAGGTAACTACCATACCGTACAGCTCATCCTGGGGTTTCAAGGATGTGACAAGAGTCCAATAGAACGGGAACAAAATAAAGATAAGCATTGCAATCAGCGGCAGATACACACACAGAATCCGTTTGATATCATGTTGTTTCTTCATCCTTTACGCCTCCCCTTTAAAGTTCATTTTTAAGTACGGGATTGCAGCAAACAAAAGCAGTACTGCCAGCAATAGCGCCATTGCAGATGCATAACCCAGATTCAGTGCATTTCCCTTATTGAATATATAAACACTGAGCGTCTGGGTGGAANNATGTTAAAAATTACATCAACTGAATTGGCAACCCAGATGACACGAAGCAGTGCCGTAACAAAAATTGTATTCTTAATGGACGGAATGGTTATATAAAAAAGTTTCTGCCACGCTGCTGCTCCGTCTATGCTGGAAGCTTCATATATTTCCGAGGATACGCCCTGCAGAGCTGCCAGAAGCATAAGCGCAAAAAACGGTATCCCCTGCCAGATGATGGTCACGATGACGCTAGGAAATGCGGTTGACACCTGGGACAGGAAAGGAATTTTATCCGAAATAACATGAAGCTTTAAAAGCAGATCATTCAGAACACCAAAGTTGCCATCATAAATCCACCGCCACATCAACCCGATCAAAACTCCAGGCGTTACCCAGGGTATCATGCTGACCGCTCTCACCATTCCCCTTCCGGAAAACTCCTGATTTAAGAGGAGGGCCAGAATGAATCCAAACAAAAACTGAAAACCAAC
>DJBG01000150.1 GCA_002429965.1 Hungatella sp. UBA5982 | reverse complement strand
CCATGATGCCGCAGGCAAATACCACTGCATCTGTTCCTTCTTTTAATACGTTTGCTTTTCCGATCACAAAGGGCATATCCTCTTCAAACACAGGACTTGGGAGTCTTGCAAGGCGAAGATAAGCGGGTCCCTGCATTTCTGCAACTGCCTTTACGGCGCGGTGCGTTTCACTGGCATCACAGGGAACCACCACGGTCATGCCGGGGATTACCCGCATAAGAGCCATATCTTCAATGGCCTGGTGGCTTCCGCCGTCTTCTCCAAGTGTAATTCCTGAATGGGTCATGCCCAGCTTTACATTGAAATTAGGGTAAGCTACGCCATTTCTTACCTGCTCATATGCCCGTCCGGCGCCGAATATGGCAAAGGTGCTGCAGAAAGGTATGTATCCCATAGTAGAAAGGCCTGCACTCATATCAACCATATTTGCTTCTGCAATTCCTGCATTAAAAAACCGTTTCGGGAACTTTTCTGCAAAGGTGGCAGTCATCGTGGCATGTGCCAGATCCGCATCCATTACAACAACCTTCTCATTCGCCTCTCCAAGTTCAGCAAGTGCCTCACCATATGCCACTCTAATTGCTTTCATTTCACTCATGTCATTAACCCTCCAGTTCCTTTAATGCCTGCTGTCTTTCCGCTTCACTTGGTGCCTTTCCGTGCCAGCCTACCTGGTTTTCCATAAAGGAAACGCCTTTTCCTTTTACGGTGTGTGCCAGGATGCATTTTGGCTTTCCTTCCATGGTGCTGATAGAGTATGCTGCCAGCACTTCTTCTAAGTTGTTGCCGTCGGGAAGTTCCAGTACATTGAATCCAAATGCTTTGAATTTGGAAGATAAATCACCGAGGGACATAACCTGTTCATTGCTTCCGTCAATCTGGAGACCGTTGTTATCAATGATGATGGTTAAGTTGTCCAGATGATAGTTGGCTGCTGCCATGCATGCCTCCCAAACCTGTCCTTCCTGAAGTTCTCCATCCCCAAGCATGGTATATACTTTTGTATCCTTGTTCTGGGCCTTTGCTCCAAGTGCCATTCCTACCGCAATGGAGATTCCCTGTCCCAGAGAACCGGTAGAAGCATTGATTCCGGGTACTTTTTTTGCATCCGGATGTCCCTGAAGAATGCTGTGGAGCTGACGGAAGTTCTTGAATTCTGCTTTGTCAAAAAATCCCATCTCACCTAAAACCGCATAATAGCAGGGAGCTGCATGTCCCTTGCTCAGTACAAAGCGGTCCCGGTCCTCATTGTCAGGATCCTTTGGATCTACCCGCATCTGTGTGTAAAACAGCCCTGCCATCAGCTCTACGGCTGATAAAGAACCGCCTGGATGGCCGCTGGCTGCATCAGCTGTCATATTAATGATATCCTTACGGATATCATTGCATTTCCCTTTTAATTCCACAATGTCCATCATGTTCTTATGCCTCCGTCTAAATTATGAAATATTACTTCTTGAGTGAGCCTCTCTTTTTTAAGTAATCCACGTATACCGCTCCAAGGATTACGCATCCCTTTACTACAAACTGCCAGTAGCTGTTTATCTTAAGCAGGTTCATACCATTGTTAAGAACACCGATGATCAGTACACCGATCACGGTTCCGCCCATTGTACCGATACCGCCGTTAAAGCTTGTACCTCCCAGTACGGAAGCTGCGATTGCATCACGCTCAAAGCCTTCTCCTACGGATGGCTGACCGGAATACAGTCTTGCTGCCAGAACCACACCGGCTAAGGCTGCCATCACACCACTGATGATGAAAACCCTTACCTGGATCCATTTGGTATCAACACCTGCGTATTTGGCTGCTTCCTTGTTTCCGCCGGTGGCATAGACATGACGTCCAAAGGAGGTACGGTTCATAATGAAANNTACAAATACAACCGGAATGGGAATTCCTAAGAAGCTTCCTACTCCCATGTTGTTGAATGTTTCGTTATTGGACTGTGCCGGCTGACCGCCTGTTAATATGTAACTGACACCGCGAACGATGATCTGCATGGATAAAGTTACGATAAATGGCGGCAGAGTTGTGTGTGATATGACATATCCATTGAAAAGGCCAATGACCGCACCAAATAACAGGGGGATCAGAAAGCAAAGGGTAACCGGCAGTCCCGCATTACCGCAGCGTACGGCAATAACACCGGCAGCCGCTACGACGGAACCTACGGATAAGTCAATGCCGCCGCAGATCAACACGCATGTGATACCGAATGCAATGAAACCATTTACGCATACCTGGCGCAGCACGCTGAGCAGGTTATTTTTAACAAGAAATGTATCGGTTGTAATCGATAAAACGATACACAGGAATACCAGAGCAATCATGGCCGCCNNGTGCTTGTATCTCGGATGTCTCTGATTGATTCTTCTTGCTTAACATGTTGTATGTTCTCCTCCCACTGCAAATGACATGATCTTTTCCTGTGAAGCTTCTGTTTCCTGTTGGTCCAGAATTCCGGCCAGATGTCCTTCCCGCATGATGGCAATCCTGCTGGAGTTGTTGATGATTTCAGGAAGCTCCGAAGAAATCATGATAATGGAAACTCCTTCACTGGCAAGGCTATGCATCAGCTTATATATCTCAGCCTTTGCGCCTACGTCGATCCCTCGGGTCGGCTCATCCAGAATGAGTACCTTCGGCTTTGCTGCCAGCCATTTGGATATTACGATCTTCTGCTGGTTTCCGCCGGAAAGCTCTCCTGCCGACTGTTCAATGGAGGCCATTTTAATAGAAAGCTTCTGTTTGAACTCGTCCACAATCTTTGATTCCTTTTTCCTGTCCACTCGTAACTGATGTATAAATTCAGAAAGCACCTGGAATGTCAGATTGGTTGCAATGGTGTGGCCAAGGAAAAGCCCCTGCTCCTTACGCTCTTCCGGCACCAGTGCAATGCCTGCACTTATTGCATCCTTTGGACAGTTGATGGAAAGCTTTTTCCCTTCCAGCCAGATCTCTCCAGACCGAATGCTGTCGATGCCGAACATTGCCAACGCCAGCTCGGTACGCCCCGCCCCTACCAATCCTGAGAATCCAAGTATTTCCCCTTTTCTCAATGTAAAACTGATATCGGATACCTTATCGGTTGTTAAATGTTTCACTTCCATGATGACGTCCCCGCCGATGACACGTTTGTTTCCATACATGTTGTTAAATTCACGGCCTACCATCATGCTGATTAATTCATTTTCTGTTGTTTCTTTTGTATCTCTGGTTCCTATAAACTTACCGTCACGGAGTACCGTTACCGAATCACAGACCTTAAAGGTTTCTTCCATACGATGTGATATGTAGATCATCGCAACCCCGGCTTTTTTTAAACGTTCGATCTGTGTAAACAGATTGTCTGTCTCGCTTTTTGACAAAGATGCTGTGGGTTCGTCCAGAATCAGGATTTTTGCCCCCTCATTCACTGCTCTTGCAATTTCTATCATCTGCTGCTGTGCTACGGATAACCCCCGAATCAGCATTCCAGCATCCAGATCCAGTCCCAGCGCATCAAGAGCTTTCTGCGCCTCATGCTTCATTTTCCGGTAATCTACCATCTTTAAATGGTTTTTTGGTTCCCGGCCAAGAAAAATATTTTCTGCAATCGTCATCTCAGGAATGTTGGTGATTTCCTGATGAATAAAACTGACACCATACTTGCGGGCATCGTCTACCGTCTTAATGGAAGCTTCCTTTCCATCCATGTAGATAGTACCCGAATCAGAACTGAAAATACCGCCCAGGATTTTCATCAAGGTGGATTTTCCCGCACCATTCTCCCCCATAAGAGCCCGGACTTCTCCGGGCTTTATGGAAATACTGACTCCGTCAAGTACAACATTGCGACCAAACGCTTTGGTAATATCTTTCATTTCAAAAACATATTCACTTGACATGTTTTTAACACTCCTGTTCTGCATTCTTCGCTACGGGTCAACACTTTACGGATTACTGATCTACGTTCTCCTTTGAAATGATGGACATCGGTACAACTACCTTCTCTTCAATGGTCTGTCCGGAAAGAAGACGATAAGCGGTTTCGATACAGGTTGTACCGATTCCTGCCGGATCCTGCGCTGCAGAAGCTATCATTTCGCCGGCGCGGATAAAGCCTTTTCCTTCATCAGAACCGTCTACGGAAACAACCTTAGTAGCATCTAAGCGACCAGCTTCCTTCAGGGCAGCGATAGCTCCGCGGGCTGTCGGGTCATTGATTGTGAATACTCCGTCGATTACCGGGTTTGCGTTGATAAAGTCTACCATGATCGGCTGGGAATAATCGGACTTTGGCTTCTCAACATCTTTGGTCTGGATGATCTCAATGTCAGGATATTTCTTTAATTCTTCTTCAAAACCGAGCTGACGGTCATAGCAAACTTCTGTGGTACTATAAGTAATTTCAACTACTTTTCCTTTACCGCCTAAAGATTCAGCCAGAGCCTGGGCACAAAGCTTTCCGGCTTCCTTATTATCAGAAACAACGGTACATTGAACCAGTTCCGGATTCTTAACCGATGTATTAAATGCAATGACTGGTATGTCAGCTTCCTTGCACGCTTCCAGAGTGGCACGTACTCCTTCTGAGTTGATCGCAGAGATACAAATTACATCAACGCCCTGGTTGATCATATCAGCCACATCATTCATCTGCTTATTCTGATCACCGCCTGCATCCTGAATGATCAGTTCATCTTCTGACCCGCTCAAAGCTGCCTGCATCGCATCCTTGATCTGGATAAAGAATACATTGGTCAAATCCGGTGCAGAAACTCCGATCTTAATCGGCTTTTTGGTATCCTCTGTTTTTGCTGCGGTTGTTTCTGACCCGGAGCCGGCTACTGTGGTTTCATTTACTTTGGTTTCCTTTGCAGTGGAACCGCAAGCGCTTAAGGACAAGGCCATCATAGCTGATAATACAATTGCAGTAACTTTTTTCATAATAATCCACCTCTCAACATTTTTTCATTCTTTTGTAGTATACTTTGATTTGTTTCTGTTTTTATACCCTAGTTTTTGTTACAAATATTAAATCATTGTATGATATCATTCTTAATTGCGTTCCCGGGTTTGCATTTTTGTCTGCTGTCATACAATATCGCAACTAAATAATACATTTTTTATCGAAATTTGTCAATAGGATTTTTAAAATTATGCAAAACTAACAAAGGTTTGTCATACACTCTGCCATTGAGATTGTATTACAGCTTTACCATTTTCTGGCATTTCCATGAATAATCGTCTTCCATACTGCATTTTCCTCCCCTAAATTTTAAGGAGATTAAGTATTTTATCCCCGTGGCTTTATCATAGAAAATATATAAAAGGAGCGGCAACAGAACGATTTCCTTTCATTCGTTCTGCTGCTGCTCCTTCTTTTGCTTACCGCTTAATGATAACATTCAGATCTGTGTTGATCAGGGAGATATGTCTCTTTGCATAAAGCTCCGACACCTCTTCGTCCCGCGCTTTTAAGGCTTCTACTATATTACGATGGGCTCTTATGGCATTCTGGGCGTTCTGCGGTACCTGGAATGTCTTTAACCGGAAGTCCCGGATGCACTCGTCGATCTTTTTACTCATAAAAATCAGCATCTTATTTTTGCTGGCTTCCACGATCTGCCGGTGCAGCTTCTCATCATATTTGGCCATTCCGGCAATATCCTCTTCCTCTACCGCGCGTATAAACCGGAAATGGATCCGTTCAATCTGTTCAAGCTCCGCATCAGTGGCCCGCTTTGCTACGATCCGTGCACACAACGGCTCCACGGCACTCCGGACCTCGATATAATCTTTTAATTCCACTTCATTTTTAAGGAACCATTCTGCCAGTTCTTCCTGCCCCAGTTCTTTTTTACTGACCAGAAATGCTCCGCGTCCAGGTTTGATCTCCACCAGACCCCGGGCCTCCAGAATACGGAAAGCTTCTCTGACTGTTCCACGCCCCACCGTAAGCTTCTCACACCATTCTTTTTCCGTGGGTAATTTTTGTCCGACCACTATTCCGTCTGCTGCAACAAATTCCTTCATACTGTTAACTACCTGCTGCACAATCGGTATTCTAGAAACCTCTTCCATATTTCTCACTCCCTCTTCTTCAAATTCATCTTTCGTTTAAATATTTCATGATGTCATACAATCATTGTATCACATTTGAAGAAAACTGCAAACATAAACATGATTTTTTCTATTTTTTTCATACCCATCAGACAATCCAGTGGAGTGAATCTATTAAAAAAGGCCAAAGCAGAGACTTAAAAAAGCCTGCTGCTTCAGCCTGAAAAATAGGATTACCGGAACGTAACCTTCCAAGTTTTGATCTCATAAGGTTGAATCACAAACGCAGCCGTACGATCCTGACAGTTCACTTCTGCCTCATCCTCTTCCAGCATGTTGCATTCCATAATCTTCTGAATGTTCATGCCAAAGGACATGTTCCCGCTGGTCCGTCTGTTGTTTGTCTCATAAAAGCGAAGGATCAGTTCATTCCCTTTTTGTGACTGCTTCACGACTTCAATGACAACGTTACCGGCATCCGCCTTTACCAGAGAATATTCTCTGGGCAGCTGCCCTCCCTCTTTCTCTTTTACAAGAGCTGTCATTGGATTATTCATGGAATAAGCCTTTTGGATTGTATTTGCCTTTTTCCAGTCACCCTTGTGGGGATAGATGGAAAATACAAAGCTGTGGTGCTCCTTATCCGCATCCGGATTTGGATAGGTTGCAGACTTTAACATGGAGATTCCGATTTCACCGTCATGGACATGACAGCCATACTTACAGTCATTGATCATGCTGACTCCATAATCATCCTCTGAAACATCGATCCACTTATGCATGCATACCTCAAATTTTGCATAATCCCACATGGTATTGTAATGGGTTTTCCTCTTTACATTTCCATACTGGATCTCAAAGGTGGCTTCGTCTGTATGGATATCAACCGGGAGAATAGACTTTAAGAAGATATGGTTTTCCTTCCAGTCAATCTCATTGCGAATGGTGATCTCCGGGCTGTTGTATAACAGGGAAATGTACTGCTCAATGTCGGAATCTAAATATCTTCTCTTTACACAAATTGTAGCGCGGACCGGGCCGTTTTCCACAAGCTCCATGCTGCTTACGTCGGTGATCTCCCAGGACTTTTCAACATAATAATTATTTACATCCCATGCATCATAGTTGTGTGGTCTGTCTTCATAGGTCATAAGCACGTTGGCGTTCCTGTTTTCCTTCAGCACTTCCCGTTCATTCTGCTTATCATAAATTGAAGAAATCTGACCATTCTCATGGAAGGTCACACGGATAAACTCATTCTCTAAATGCCTTTCATCCGCTTTTAAACCGGTGTCACAGATTCCTTCCCTCAGTTCAAAGGTCTTGTAGCCTTTTGAAGGAACCTGGGAAGCACAAAACAGCCAGGAGCCATCCCCTGCCTTTTGGGCAGGAAACATAACCTCTCCATCCATTACCGCCAGGTTTTCCATATGTTCCGGAGCCTTAAAGGATACGGCTCCCTCCCCTTCTAAGCTATTGGGATTGAATACCACAAGGGTCCCCTTATGGGCATCCACTTGTTCTGTTACATGGAAAAGGGCATTGTCCACCAGTTCCCTTCCGGTCTTACCTATTGTTTCATATTCCTTCCTGGAATCCTCATAGACCTCTTTAATAGAAGACCCCGGAAGAATATCATGGAACTGGTTTCGTAAAATCACTTCCCATGCATCCTCAATCACTTCCCTTGGATAGGGATTCTGGTTTAATACTCCATCAAGCATGGAGTAACACTCTGCATTTTCAAATAAAAATTCTGATTTCCGGTTGTACTTCTTATTTCTAGCCATAGAAGTGTAAGTGCCCCTGTGGTATTCTAAGTATAATTCTCCGACCCAGGCGGGCAGATATTTTCTCCCTCGCACTTCTTTATCCAGCTTTTCAAAAAATGCTTTTGACGTGCTCATCACGGTCCTTGGACAGCCTGGAATGCCTTTTTCAAGCCTCCGCTGGTTCTCCAGCATGTCTTTGGTTGGACCGCCCCCTCCGTCTCCATAGCCAAAGGACATTAAAACCTCNNAATCCTGGTTCCGTCAATTCCTTCCCATTCAAAGGTATCATAAGGCATGTTATTGAATTCATTCCAACTGATTTTTGTTGTCATAAAATATTTGATGCCGCATTTTTTCATGATCTGAGGAAGAGCGGCGGAATATCCAAACACATCGGGGAGCCACAAAATCTCATTGTCCTTCCCGAATTCTTCCCTGAAAAATTCCTTGCCGTGAAGGAACTGCCGCACAAGAGATTCCCCGGAGGAGAGATTGCAGTCCGCTTCCACAAACATACCGCCCTCTGTCTCCCATCTTCCTTCTGCAACACGTTTCTGTATTTCTTCATAGACCTCAGGAGCATTTTTCTTTACATATTTGTAAAGCTGGGGCTGGCTTGACATGAAGATGTATTCGGGATACTGCTTCATCAGCTCCAGGACCGTGGAAAAGCTTCTTACCGCCTTATCCTCCGTAACTGCAAGAGTCCATAGCCAGGCTACGTCAATGTGGGTATGGCCCACACAGTAAATGGTTTCCCCTGCCTCCTTGCAGTACTTGTCATAAAATTCTTTCTTCATGTACTCCCTGGCTTTTTTAAGGCTTTCATAATATTCTCCGGAATATTCCTTTCTTAAATCCAGAAGATTTAAGGATTCATTGACTGCATGAAGGATGGTGAGATAGGCACTGTCACTGTCAGGAAGGAGTCTTGCAACCTGATAGGGAACGGATATATCATAATAATACTGCTCTGTTTCCCGGTCCAGCACCTTTATCCTGGAATCCATGACAAGCCCCAAATTCTGGTCGCCGGTAAATGCGGATAAAACGATCCGGAATGTCTCTCCTGCTGCTGCCTTTTCCGTCAGTAAAACCTCTCTGTGATTTACGTCAAGCCCCTGTCTTCTGACACCATTGACGTAAATGGTGAACTGGGGATTGGTGGCATCCCACAGCCCTTCCCTTCCTGTTTTTAATTCATACACCACACATTGATC
This sequence comes from Hungatella sp. UBA5982, assembly GCA_002429965.1. Classification (GTDB taxonomy): domain Bacteria; phylum Bacillota; class Clostridia; order Lachnospirales; family Lachnospiraceae; genus Lacrimispora. Next base: position 1,473 of record DJBG01000150.1, on the reverse strand, counting down.
CTTAAACTCATCAGGAATGGTAATGACTGTTTCAAACCAGAAATATTCCCTGTGGCCGCCCCACAGTTCTGCACTTGTAAGTTCCTCCCAGTCATCGGTATGAAGGTCCTGGACATTTAAAAAGTGCTCCCCGGATTTTAACATCCGGTAACTGGTGATGGGCATTTCCTTCGCATAGATCAGACGGTTTAAGTCCTCCACCAATTTTCCAATCCGTTCTTTGATCAGTATCATTGTAATCTCCTCCTTTTTCGTCAGCCTTTGGCAGCGCCGGCCATATTAAAGCCCTTTGACATATAGTTTTGCGACAAAATATAAAGTAATATGGAAGGAATGGCATAGACAGCAGAGTAAGCGGCCAACTGTCCGTATATTATCATACCATGCTGTCCAAAAAATTGATATAGGGTAACAGATGCCGGTAATTTATTTAAGGTCTGCAACAGGATATAGGGGATAAAAAAGTTGCCCCAGCTCCCTGAAAAGGTAAAGATGAATACCACGCAAATCCCCGGAAACATTAAGGGCGCGATGATTTTCCGGATGCTGTCCAATGTGGAGGCACCGTCCACCCAGGCCGCTTCCTCCAGTTCTATGGGGACATTGTCCATAAAATTTTTCATGAGCCAGATCCCATAAGGCATGGAAGTTGCCGTTAAAAATAAGATAAGTCCCAAAGTCTTGTCATAGAGCCCAATGGTCAGGAACATCTTATACACAGGGACCATGACCGCCGTAATGGGAAGAGAGGTCATAAATAAAATCGNNTGGATAGGCTGCCAGGCCCGCAAAAAGCACCACCAGGAACGACTGTCCAAAGGAAATGAGCAGTCCGTTGGCAAATGCGTGCTGATTGGTCTGGCTGGATAAGATCACCTTGTAATTATCAAGGGTCCACTGGGCGGGTATCTTCACCGCCTGAGAGGCGTTGCCGTCAAAGGAGGCCAGCAGGATCCAAAGCAGGGGAAGTACAAATATAACCGCTAATAAGGTCAGCACCCCATAGGGCACCGTTTTTCTTAATTTCCAATACATGAAGCACCTCCTCTAGTCCTTTTTCATGACTCTTGTATAGAAAACACTGAGCACAATCCCGATCACAAGAAGAATCATGGAAATGGCCGTGCCGTATCCCAGCTGCTGGGAAATAAATGCCTGCCGGTACATAAAGATGGGCAAGGTCAGGGTTTTGGTTCCGGGTCCCCCGCCTGTCATCATATAGATCAGCCCGAATACGCCAAGGGTGGATAAGGTATTGAGCATGGTATTTGTGGCTATGGTGTTCTTGATACAGGGAAGGATTATCCTTAGCATGGTCTGCAGAGGACCTGCCCCATCCACCTTTGCCGCTTCCTCAATATCCGCCGGTACCCCATCTAAGGCTGACTGGAAGTTCATCATGGAAAATGCGGTCCCATGCCATATGTTTGCCAATATAACCGTTGCCATGGGAATGGCAAACAGGAATTCCAC
>DJBG01000151.1 GCA_002429965.1 Hungatella sp. UBA5982 | reverse complement strand
CCCAAGTCCTGTGTTTGAAGAGGATATGCCCTTTGTGATCGGAAAAGCAAACGTATTAAAAGAAGGAACAGATGCAGTGGTATTTGCCTGCGGCATCATGGTATCAACCGTACTGGAATGTGCAAAGAAGCTTGAGGCAGAAGGGAAATCCATTACAGTTGTCAATATGCATACCATTAAGCCTATTGACAGGGAATGTATTTTGAAATATGCTTTAAAGTGCAGCAATGTCATAACCGTGGAAGAACACAGCACCATCGGCGGTCTTGGAGATGCTGTTGGNNTTAAGAAGATCGGTGTACAGGACCGTTTCGGCCAGTCCGGAAAGCCGGAAGAGCTTTTGGAAGAATACGGACTGAGTGAGAAACAGGTATATAATCAGATAAAAGGAGTGTTGGAAGCATGAGAATCGCATTGATTAATGAGAACAGCCAGGCGGCTAAAAACGAAATGATTTACAACAGCTTAAAGAAGGTTGCAGATACAAAGGGCTATACCGTGGATAACTATGGCATGTATTCCGCAGAGGACAGCAATTCCCTGACCTATGTACAGAACGGAATCCTGGCAGCCATTCTTTTAAACTCCGGTGCAGCGGATTATGTGATTACCGGATGCGGAACAGGCGAAGGTGCCATGCTGGCCTTGAACAGCTTCCCTGGCGTAATCTGCGGCCATGTGTGCGATCCAAGCGATGGCTACATGTTTGCACAGATCAATGACGGCAATGCGATCGCCATGCCGTTTGCAAAAGGCTTTGGCTGGGGTGCAGAACTGAATCTGGAATATACATTTGAAAAATTATTCTCTGAAGCAAGCGGACAGGGTTATCCAAGAGAGAGAGCCATTCCGGAGCAGAGAAATAAGAAAATCTTAGATGTGGTAAGAGAAAATAACTTAAAGGATATCTTAACCTGCTTAAAGGGACTTGACCAGGAACTGGTAAAGGGAGCCGTTGGCGGCGAGAAATTTGGAGAGCTGTTCTTCGCAAACTGCAAGGATGAATCCATTGCTGAATATGTAAAGAGCCTGCTGGCATAGGAGGTTTCTTATGCTGAAAAACAAACCATCGGGAGTTGCCCATGTGGCAATTCCCACGGATGAACCGGAAGCAACCGTAGCTTTCTACGAAGATCTGGGCTTTACCAGACTGGTGGATGGAGGTATCCGGGGAATGCTGCAATGCGGGAGCTGTGTCATTGAATACTATCCCAGACGCCAGGATGCGAAGCCCATCGGAAACATCGACCACATTGCCCTGACCTGCGAAAATCTGGATGAAGCATATGAGGAAATCGTGGCCAAGGGACATAAGCTCATATCCGACGGAATAGAATCCAACCAGATGTTTGCGCCTCTCACCAATCGTTTCTTTCTTTTTAAAGGCCCTAATGGCGAGAAGATCGAATTTTGCAAAGTTGGCTAGTTATGAATAAATATAACATTTAAGGAGAATTGCCATGAGATTTTTTATCGATACAGCAAATACGGAAGATGTGAAGAAAGCAAACGACATGGGCATCATCTGCGGTGTTACCACGAATCCTTCCCTGATCGCCAAAGAAGGCCGGGATTTTGTTGAAGTCATCAAAGAAATCACTTCCATCGTGGACGGACCCATCAGTGGAGAAGTGAAAGCGACAACTGAGGATGCGAAAGGCATGATTGCAGAAGGCCGTGAAATCGCAGCGATCCATCCCAATATGGTTGTAAAGATCCCTATGACCGTGGAAGGACTGAAAGCAGTTAAGGTATTGACTGCAGAAGGAATCAAAACCAATGTGACACTGGTGTTTTCTGCCGCTCAGGCACTTTTGGCCGCCCGCGCAGGCGCGACCTACGTTTCACCGTTTTTAGGCCGTCTGGATGACATCTCCATGCCGGGGATTGATTTGATTTGTGATATCATGGATATTTTTAAGGAACACGGAATTGAGACAGAAATCATTGCGGCCAGCGTCCGCAACCCGATCCATGTCATTGACTGTGCAAAGGCAGGAGCCGACATAGCTACCGTACCTTACAGTGTACTGGTTCAGATGGTAAAGCACCCGCTGACCGATCAGGGAATTGAGAAATTCAAGGCGGATTATAAGTCAGTATTTGGTGAATAACAAATAGTTCAGGCGAAGCCATTTTCAGGCTTCGCCTTTTATTTCTTTCTATCTCCTGATTCAGGCTTCCACCATCCCCTTGGCAGCCTCCCCGGCATTCAGGATTTATTGGATCGGGACACAGATTTCACAAAGGTGCCGCTCTACCAGCTCAGCCTTGTAGCGTTCTAAAATTGGACGTGAAGAATCAGGAACATAGTTTTCTGCAAAAAGCTGCTGTAAAACTTCTTCCCAGGCCTGTTGGATTGCCCCGGCTGTGTGGTCTATGGTAAAGACTCCATAATTTCCTCCGGTAATGCTGCCATAGTGTACATTCTGGTCTGGGGCAGAGCTTTCGAAGGAATAATCTCCAGGCAATAGGATGCAGGCATCATACCGGCATTTTTCCTGCNNATTCATGCAGAATTAGGAGATTATAAAAAAAATAGCTTGATATAAATGGTATAGAAAAATATAATAACAGTATCAACGGATGACCGTAAGCATTGCAATACGAAAATCGGAAATATAAGAATGAACACAAGGAGGAGCAGGAATGAAAGATGAGATACTTGCAGAAGAACACTGCCCATACTGCAAAAGACATTGTTCTTTAAAAGATCCCCATTGCGGAAAAGGAAAGGCATTGGCAGAAAAGAGGAAAAAGGAAAGTAAGAAGGAAAAGGAAGAAAAAAAGGAAGACAATAAGGAACCAGTCACAGTTCCTGATACAGATGAATGGAGAAGTATCCAGTCTGAAATCAGACTGCTGCGCCTTTGCCAGAATGGCTGCCGTCTGCTGCCTGACCGGAAAGCGGGGAAGCAGGGCGGGAAAGCGGTTAAGCTTTATATAATGGCAGCATTGTCAGAAAAAGGCAGCCTGACACAAAAAGAGCTTAAGGAAAATTCCGGGCTGCATTTCAGGGAGATGGAAGAGGCCTTGCAAAAGCTGGAGAAAAAGGGCTGGATCAGCCGGAAGCAGGATGAAGGAGAAGAAATAAAGGTTTCTCTGACCGGTAAGGGATTGGAATCGGCCGAAGAACAAATGAGAGACTGGAAGAGAGAAAATGACTCAATTTTCTCCCCGCTTACTGAGGAAGAAAAAGGTTCTTTGGAATATATCCTGAACAAAATTTTAAGGTGAACAAAATCTCCTGTGAATATGGCTTCTTTTCCAGAAGACCAGGGTTGTGTTTCGTAAATAATTGTAGTACAATGCAACAGGATATCATCCGATTATTATGTTTTTTATGATGCGGCTGCCGCAGGAGGAATACCATTGAAATACCAGGTAAATAGAACCAGGTCTGTCAAACGAATACTGGCATTATTATGCTGCATTGCCTTACTTTTTGGAGAACTGAATGCACTGGGCATGGACTTTACTCCCGGACAGGCCCGTTTGATTTTAACCCAGGCCCTGCCAAAGGGATATGACCATTCGAAAAAGAATGATGCGGTCGCCGAATTTCCGGGGGCCTTAGAGGAAGAGACTGCGGGTGAAAATTTGATTGACATCTGGAGCAGGTCTTTGATCGGAATCTTGCCATTAAAGTACCTGGCGGCCAGGGAATTTTTCGTGTTTGTCCCGCTTGTTTTATGGTCGGATCGAACCATGCTGATGAAGGAAGTGAATGCTGGCAAGAATTATTTGATCAGGTACATCCATGATTCAGATGGTGAGAAAGGAATAAGGGCAGGAATTTAAAAATTAGTTAAAATATTAACAAGAAAAGAGGATAACCTATGAAGCCAGGAAAGAAAATGATTGCTGCAATTTTAGTGGTAGTTGCAGCTCTCATTTATGTTGCGGCATTTGGGGCCGGAAGTAGTATTAAGGGCGTACGTGAAATGCGCTACGGTATCGACATCCGCGGAGGTGTTGAGGCAGTATTTGAACCCCAGGGACTTGACCGTAACCGTTCAGAAAAAGAGCTTGACACAGCCAGACAGGTCATAGAGACACGTATGGATAACCAGAATATCGTTGACCGCGAGGTGACCGTGGATAAAAACGGAGGATACATCATCGTCCGGTTCCCATGGAAATCCGGGGAGACTAATTTTAACCCGGAAGAGGCCATTGCGGAATTAGGAGAAATGGCTGAACTTACGTTCCGGGATCCGGATGGTAATGTGTTGATTCAGGGAAAGGATGTACAGAATGCAACACCTGAGACCGCAAATAACAACGGCATCAAGAGCTATCAGGTAGCTCTTAGCTTTAACGCGGAAGGCGCCAGGCTGTTTGAAGAAGCGACAGGAAAGCTGATCGGAAAACGGATGAGCATATACATGGATCAGGATCTGATCTCCAGCCCGACGGTACAGACTAAGATATCAGGCGGGCAGGCTGTTATTACGGGAATGCAGGATTATGATGATGCAAAGAATCTGGCTGAAAAGATCAATGCAGGTTCTCTTCCATTTTCCCTTAAGACCACCAATTTCTCCACCATAAGCCCTTCTCTTGGAAACAATGCTTTGGCAATTATGGTGTATGCGGGAATGGCTGCATTTTTAGTAATCTGTCTGTTTATGCTGGTATTTTACAAGCTGCCAGGTGCTGTTGCCTGTGTTACCCTGGTCCTGCAGACGGTTCTCCAGATGCTTGCCGTCTCTATTCCCCAGTATACTCTGACTCTTCCGGGTATCGCTGGTATTATCCTGACCATAGGTATGGCGGTGGATACGAATATTATTATTTCAGAACGTATTTCGGATGAGCTAAAAAAGGGCATTTCCGTGAAAGGCGCAATATTAACCGGATATAAGAATGCTTTTTCGTCTGTTTTAGACGGAAATGTAACAACAGCCATCGTTGCTGTGATCCTGATGTTCTTAGGTTCTGGAACCATGCTGAGTTTTGGTTATACCTTACTAATCGGTATGATTGTCAACCTTTTGGTAGGCGTTACTGTTTCAAAGCAGCTTTTGTTATCTCTTACTCAGCATGATTTATGGCGCGATGAAAAATGGTTCCGGATCAGAAAAGATAAAAAAATCATACCATTCTATCAGAAGAAATATATTTATGGAATCATCTCCGGACTGATTTTCTTTTTCGGAATTGTTGGCTGCTTTATTTTTGGAGTAAAGCTGGATACCCAGTTTACCGGAGGATCGGTGTTAAGTTATTCCGTATCAGACGAGGCGGATACAGGTAAGATCCAGTCGGCCATTGAGAAGCAGACAAACCGTCCGGTTACGGTTCAGATCAAGGAAGATAATATGANNTTAAAAGGCTTTCTGTTACCCTTGCGGGAAATTCGGGTATGTCTCCGGAAGACCAGAAAGATGTAACGGATGCCATCAACAGCACCTCTGAAAAAGTAGATGCAAAGCTGTCAGAGACCTATGTGGTTGAGCCTTATATCGGAGCAAAGGCGCTAAAGAACGCAGTGGTTGCCATTTTACTGTCTCTGCTTTTCATTGTAATCTATGTCTGGATCAGGTTTTCAGCGATATCCGGCCTTCCGGCAGGAGTTACTGCAATGATCGCACTGGTTCATGATGTGGTTGTGGTGTTCTTTGCATTCGTGCTGTTCCGGATTCCGTTAAACGATGCCTTTGTGGCGGTAGTTCTTACGATTATCGGTTATTCCATCAATGATACCATTGTTATCTATGACCGGATTCGTGAGAACAGAAAGAAGGATTCCAAAATGCCGGTCGATGAGCTGGTAAATATCAGTACCTCCCAGACTCTTGGAAGATCCATCAATACGTCCTGTACTACGGGGATCTGCGTGCTTATCATTCTGGCAGCTTCTGTCTACTTCCAGATCGGGTCTATTTTGGAATTTTCTCTTCCAATGTTCTTTGGTATCCTGACCGGATGCTACTCCTCCATTTGCGTGGCAGGTACGCTTTGGGCTATGTGGGAGAAGAAAAAAGAAATTAAAAAGTAATTTTCAGCCTGTAAAGGCCNNGCCGCTGCTTTGTCACTGGGAAACCAGAGACAAAGCAGCGGCCTTTTTCTTATGTGTATGTGGAGATGGAAGCCTGGTGTTTTGCATAGGTATAACGTAGGGTAATTATAATTATGCATTATTTGCATACCGTGAAATATTGACAAATGCGCATAGTATCAGTAAACTGAGGAAAGTACTTAATACAGAACAATGCATAATTAAACACTTTAAGAGGAGAGAAATTATGAAAAAAACCATCAAAAAGCTCGTTTCGCTGGGTTTGGCTGTTTCCATGGCGGCTGCATTATCCGCCTGCGGCGGTTCTTCAAACCCTTCCCCCACAACATCTGAAACAACGGCTGCGGCAGGCTCCGACGCAGCGGCTGAAAGCACAGGAGCAAAGATCTTCCGTGTAGCGGCAGTGGATCCTCAGGTTGCATATGATATGCAGCAATATACATACAGCCTTATCATGAAGGTTACGGATAATGTGGTGGAATCCCTTCTTACGACCCTGGATGGAGGAAAGGTGGTTCCAACGCTTTTAGCCAAGGAGCCGGAGCTGTCCGATGATATGCTTACCTATTCCTNNTACTCATTTCACCATTACGTTGTCAGAGGTCTATACGCCGTTTGTTTCTGTTTTATCCACTCCCTACTGTGGGATTTATCCTGCGGATGCCTGCGAGGCGGCAGGGGATAACTGGGGAAAGTCAGAACTGATCGGTACAGGCCCCTTTAAGTTTGACAGCTATACCCCGGGCGTGGGCGTGGAGATTTCCAGATTTGACGGCTACCACGGCAATGCCGCTAAGTTTGACGGTGTAAGCTATAAGTTCATTGAGGATGCCAATACTCAGGTTCTGGAATACCAGAAGGGAAATATAGATTACGTGGATGTGGAGACAAACATGTATCCGGTTTATCAGGCGGATCCAAAATTAAAAGATCAGATGCATATGTTCCAGCCTATCGGCGGATATTACATGACCTTTAATGTTAAGTCTATTTCCGATCCCAAAATAAGACAGGCCATTTCCATGTCCGTCAATAGACAGGCGATTTGCGAGAGTATTTTCCACGGCACTGCAAAGCCTGCAAGCTCCTTTATTCCAGCCGGTATCATCGGACATGATGATTCCCAGAAGGAATTTGCTTACGATCCGGAGGGCGCAAAGGCTCTTCTTGCAGAGGCAGGATATGCAAATGGATATGACCTCCGACTTACGGTAAACACAAAATATGCAACTTCTATCCCCATTGCCACCGCATTCCAGGAGCAGGCAAAGGCAGCAGGCATTAACGTTACGATTGAACAGGTTGATTCAGCGGCATGGTCTGATATGAAAAAATCAGGCAGCGTGGATGCCGGAGTAGGCAACTGGTATGTGGATTACAACGATCCGGACAGCATGCTGTATCCGGTAAGTGATTCCCGTACAGACCGCTCTTCAAGCTTCTGGCATAACGAAGAATTTAAGAAGCTGATGGAAGCTGGTGTTCAGACTTCGGATGAAGCAGAACGCCAGGAAATATATGTAAAGGCCGAACACATTCTCACAAGAGAGGATTTTGCTATCGCTCCTATTTACAATGAGTCCAAATGTTATCTTTTAAATCCAAAGATTACAGGCCTTGTCATGGATTCAACATTCCGAAGCTTCTACGCTAACGCAGATTTCCAACAATAATACAATTGGAATACGTGACCTAAGGGAGTGGTTTTCCACTCCCTTTTAAATAAGAAAAAGGGGAACCATATGTTTCAATATATTTCAAAAAGACTGCTCCAGACACTGTTCGTATTGTTTGGGATCAGTCTTATTACTTTTATACTTCTCCAGGTCGTACCGGGAGGCCCTGTGGAGTTAATGCTTGAAAAGCGGGCGGATGCGCAGACCATTGCCAGGGTACGTCATGAGCTGGGGCTTGACGTGTCCCTGCCACAGCAATATTTGAATTTTTTAAAGGGCGCCATCCATCTGGATTTCGGCAAATCTTATTTTACGAAAGAGGTAGTGACAACGGCCCTGGTGCGCTGCTTTTTGGTGACCGTAAAGCTGGCCTCCATGTCCTTTTTATTTGCCGTGGTACTGGGTGTGTCCTGTGGTATGGCCGCTGCCATTAACCGGGGAAAATGGATCGATTCAGTGCTTATGACCACTTCCATTATCGGAGTGTCGGCACCGTCTTTCTGGATTGCCATCATTCTTCAGATCGTTTTCGGGTTGAAGCTGGACTTACTTCCAATCTCCGGTTTTGAGGGACCGATATTTTTTATCCTTCCAAGCATTGCCCTGGGCACCCGCTATGCCGGAAGCATCGCACGTATCACCCGCACCAGCATGCTTGACGTGGTCAAGCAGGATTATATCAGAACCGCAAGGGCAAAGGGAGTAAAGGAAAGCATGGTTATTATGAAGCATGCCTTAAAAAATGCCATGATTCCCATTATTACGCTGGTGGGTACAGAGCTTGGAAACATGCTGACAGGCTCCATGTTAATCGAGAGGGTTTTTTCCATACCCGGAATTGGAAAGCTGGCGGTAGATTCCATGTCAAACCGTGACCTGCCGCTTTTGGAAGGGACCGTGATGTATATTGCATTCGTATTTGTAATCGTAAATCTGCTGGTGGATATTTCTTATGCATTTATTGATCCAAGAATCCGCTATGGGAAAGGAGCAAACTGATGAAGATTTTTAGTATTTTTACAAAACAGAGGAAATTTGAAGAACAGCTCCTGAATGGTGAGATGGAATATTCCAGCTATTATAAGGACAGCTTTAAGAGACTTAAAAAGAATAAGGCGGCTTTATTCTGTCTGGGAGTGATCTTTTTCCTGATTCTGCTGGCTCTGTTTGCGCCTGTTGTAAGCCCGTATGATCCTACTTACCAGGACTATGCCTCGGTTCTGGCACCACCCTCCTCCAAGCATCTTCTAGGTGCAGATGAATATGGAAGAGATATTTTATCCCGTCTGATCCATGGAACCAGGGTATCTTTAAGCATTGGAATCCTGGCTCAGATCCTTGCATCGGTTATCGGAATCACTCTTGGAGCCATTGCAGGCTATTTCGGAGGGGCGGTGGATACCCTGATATCCCGGATCATGGAGATTTTTGCAGCGTTCCCGGATCTTCTCTTTGCTATGGCGATTATGACTTTTATGGGTCAGGGCCTCCAGAACCTGTTTATTGCCCTTGGTCTTCTGACCTGGGTGAGAACTGCCAGGCTGATCCGCGGCTCTGTCATGCAGCTAAAAGAAAAAGAGTATGTGGAGGCCAGCAAGGCCAGCGGCGGAACCTCCTTCCGGATCATTACAAAGCATCTGATTCCCAACTGCTTATCAACGGTGATCGTGCTTGTGACCCTGGGAATTCCAAATGCCATCATGTATGAGGCCTCCTTAAGCTTTCTTGGCCTTGGCATCCAGCCGCCTACTCCAAGTTGGGGCAACATGATCAGCTCTGCCCAGTCTTTTATCAGCTTCCTTCCGGTGTACAGCATCGTGCCAGGAATTGCCATTATGGTGACGGTTGTAGCATTTAATATCTTTGGGGATGGACTGAGAGATGCCCTGGATCCCAAGCTTAGAGCCTGATCAGGAGGAAAAGATGGATAATAAATTAATTGAAGTTAAAAATCTGAAAACATATTTCTATACAGATGCAGGCGTGGTAAAGGCAGTGAATGATGTGTCCTTTTCCATAGAACAGGGAAAAACCCTGGGAGTTGTAGGGGAATCAGGATGTGGAAAGAGCATTACCTCCTTATCCATTATGCAGCTTATAGAGACCCCTCCGGGAAGGATTGAAGGCGGGGAAATTATCTACCGGGGAGAAAATCTTTTAGAGAAATCCCCAGATGAAATGAGAAAGATCCGGGGAAAGAAGATTGCCATGATCTTTCAGGAGCCTATGACCTCCCTAAATCCTGTGTTCACCGTAGGACAGCAGATCATGGAAGCCCTGATCATTCACGAGGCGGGAATATCCAGGCAGCAGGCCCGTGAAAAGGCCATAGAGATGCTTCGCATGGTAAAGATCCCTTTGCCGGAAAAGCGGATCGATGAGTACCCTCACCAGCTTTCCGGGGGCATGCGCCAGCGGGTCATGATCGCCATGGCTCTTTGCTGCAATCCGGAGCTTTTAATCTGTGATGAGCCGACGACAGCTCTTGATGTCACTATTCAGGCACAGATTTTGGAGCTGATTAATGAATTAAAGCAAAAGACAGGCGCTTCCATCATGATGATCACTCATGACCTGGGTGTAATAGCCGAAGTGGCAGATGATGTCATGGTCATGTATGCAGGAAAGGTTGTGGAACAGGGAACTACGGACGAAATCTTTGATCATCCCATGCATCCCTACACGGAAGGCCTTATGAACTGTATCCCCAGGCTGGATGGTGAGGTGGAGGAGCTTCCTGTCATTAAGGGCATGGTTCCAAGCTACGATTCAATGCCAAAGGGCTGCGCCTTTTGCCCCAGGTGTGAATATGCAAAACCCAAATGCGGGGAAAAGATGCCGGAACTTACGGAAAAGGAAGGCAGGAAGATCCGATGTTTTAAATATGAGTCACAATGGAAGGAGGAGGCATAATGGACAGCCAGGAGACGAGAAAGCCTTTGCTGGAGGTAAAGCATTTAAAAAAGTGGTTTTCGGCAAAATCTTCCCCTTTCTCAGGGAAAAAGGTATATATTAAAGCTGTGGATGATGTGAGTTTTCAATTGTATCCGGGAGAAACCCTAGGCGTGGTAGGGGAGTCAGGCTGTGGAAAGTCCACCATGGGACGTTCTGTGCTTCGGCTGATCGAACCTACGGAAGGTGAGATCGTTTTTGAGGACCAGGATTTTATGAAGCTGAGAAGCGGGGAACTGAGAAAGAGCAGAAGTAAAATGCAGATTATTTTCCAGGACCCCTATGCATCCTTAAACCCCCGAATGACCATCGGTGATATCATAGCAGAGCCTTTGGACATCCAGTGGAAAACAGGCAGGGAAGAGATAAGGAAAAGGGTTTTGGAGACCATGGAGATCGTGGGCCTTAACACAAAATATTATAACAGGTATCCCCATGAATTTTCAGGGGGGCAGAGACAGAGAATCGGAATTGCAAGAGCTATCGTACTGCGGCCGGAGCTTATGGTGTGCGATGAGCCGGTATCTGCTCTTGACGTATCCATTCAGGCACAGGTAATTAATCTTTTGCGCAGGCTTCAAAAGCAGATGGGAATGGCTTATATTTTTATTTCCCATGATTTAAGCGTAATCAAACACATTTCTGACAGGGTTGCTGTCATGTACCTGGGACATATGGTAGAGATTTCCGATAAAGTTGATTTGTACCAGAACACGCTCCATCCCTATACAAAGGCGCTGCTTTCGGCTATTCCGGTACCGGACCGCCATACTAGGAATGAGAAGATCATCCTGGAAGGTGATCTGCCAAGCCCTGCAAATCCGCCTTCCGGCTGCGTATTTCATACCAGGTGCTTTATGGCCAGGGAAATTTGCGGGAAGGAAGCACCGGAGATGAAGGATTATGGAAACGGACACTGCTGCGCATGTCATTTTACAGGAGAATGGAACAAATAACAGAATATGTACGGAGGTTAAAGACAATGAAAATTACAGGTATTAATGTAAAGACAGTGAAGGTACCCTTAAAAGAACCGTTCCATATATCCCTGGGAACCATTACCCATGCCATAAGCGCGGTGGTAAAGGTGGAAACGGATGAAGGGCTATGCGGTTATGGAGAAGGCGCTCCAGGTGTGTTGATAACTGGGGAGAATCTGGGGGGAACTGTGGAAAGCATTAAGCATTTTGAACAGTCCCTTCTTGGAACCGATCCTACGGATATTGAAAAGGTTTATTGGAATCTTGACCGGGCTGCGGCCCATGCGCCCTGCGGAAAGACTGCCATTGATATTGCCTGCTATGATATCCTGGGAAAAAAGGCCGGTCTTCCTGTGTACCGGCTGTTGGGCGGCTATTCTAATAAAATAGAAACCGACATTACCGTAGGGATCAATGGGCCCGAAATCATGGCGGAAAAGNNAAGGCAGCAGCTCATGTGAGAAACGGTTTTGATACCATTAAGACTAAGGTGGGCACAGGGTTTAAAGAGGATGTAGCCAGAATCAGGGCCATCAGGGAAGCGGTCGGGCCGGATGTGAAGATCCGCATTGATGCCAATCAGGCTTGGTCGGCCAAGGAAGCGCTTCAGATTATTGAACGCTTAAACGAATTTGATATTGAACTTGTGGAACAGCCGGTGAAGGCTGCGGATATCGAAGGCCTTGAATATGTTACGAAAAATAGTAAAGTCCTCATCATGTCCGATGAAAGCTGCTTTAACGCAAAGGATGCCCTACGGCTTGCAGAACGGAGAGCAATTGATGTGCTGAATATCAAGCTGATGAAATGCGGCGGCATCCGGGAAGCATTAAAGATCAATGCTATTTGCGAGACGGCAGGAATTGAATGCATGCTGGGCTGCATGGCGGAGGAAACAAACATTGGCATTACTGCCGCTGCCAGCCTTGGCGCTGCGGTGAGGAACATAACCAGAGCGGATCTGGATGCCACCTTTTCTCTGAGCGAACTTCCCTTTGAGGGCGGTATTGGGACGGAATGTACAAAGACCCTGGTGCTCCCGGAGGAACCTGGCTTCGGGTTTATAGGTTTAAAATAACATGACTGGTGGTATTGGGGCAAAAAGGCCGCGGTACCACCATCTTACAATGGAGGTATAGCTTATGATCAATGATATTTCATGGGCAAAGATCCCTTTGCCCGACGATATTTTACGTCTTAAAAATGCAGGGTATTTAGTAGAGGCAAAATCAGCCATCGGCCATATGCTATCCGGATTTTTACCGGAATGCATGAGAAAGCGGCTGGAACTGGAAAAGGAAATCATAGGTATCCTGGATGAGAATGAGTATCCCTATAAAAGGCAGGAGGCAGCAGAGCTGTTAAACCGGACGTTTACAGACGTCATGGAAGGAGAACTTGATGAGCTGGTAAGATCCTCTGCGGCTGACTGGATCTATATCAATGGGGAGATCCATTTCCATAAATTATTTTTGGATAATATCATAAAAACCAGGTCTGATTACCGGATGAGGCTGAAAGTAAGGGAAGATGATGATGCCGGCATCCTGCGGCAAAAGATGCTGAATGACAACGTATCTTATATGAAAGACCATGGAAGAAAAAAGGCCAGAGTGATCATAAGGGCTTCCATCCGGATTAACAAGGAGTCGGAACGGGTAGGGGAAAAGGTAAGAGTCCATATTCCCATCCCTCGCAAATGCAGGCAGGTAAAGGACATCAAAATTCTTGAGGCTTCTCCGGAGATCACTGTAATCGCACCGGAAGATGCAGAACAAAGAACCATGTGCTTTGAAACGGAATTAAAGCCGGATCAGGAATTTTATGTCAGATACAGCTATTTAAACTCCGTAGATTATGTGGAGGTGGACCCGGAGAAGGCGGTGGATGCCCATCCGGAGTTTTATAAAGGGGAACAGGCGCCCCATATTCTATTCACTCCCTTTCTAAAGGAACTTTTGGAAGAAATACGGGAAGGAGAGGAGAACCCTGCCCTTGTTGCCAGGAAAATCTATGATTTCATCACTACCAGGGTAAAGTATTCGTTTGTGCGGGAGTATGCAGGGATCGATAATATTTCCGAATATGCGGGAAAGAATCTAAAGGGGGACTGCGGCGTCCAGGCCATACTTTTCATTACTCTGTGCCGTATGGCCGGGATTCCTGCCAGATGGCAGTCGGGCCTTCACGCATCCCCTTTGTATACCGGCTGCCATGACTGGGCGGAATTTTACATAGAACCTTATGGCTGGCTGTATGCGGACCCCTCCTTTGGCGGCAGTGCATATCGTATGGGCCAGATGGAGCGCTGGAATTACTACTTTGGAAACCTGGATATTTACCGCATGGCAGCCAATGGAAGTCTCCAGTCAGAATTCATTCCTCCCAGAAAATATTTCCGGGCAGACCCCATAGACAATCAAAGGGGGGAAGTGGAATATGAAGACAGAGGACTTAGCTTTTTGGAGTTTCAGTCGGAACAGGTGACTGAGCTTATAGAAGACTGGCAGGTAAAAAGAGATGAATAGAATAACAGAGGAAAACAAACAGAGATTTGAAGCATTGGTGGAGGATATCATGACCACCCAGGGAGCAGCAGGGCTGGCAGTAGCCATCGTGGACAAGGAAGGCCAGGTGCAGTATGAAAAATACTTCGGATACCGTGATGAGGAGCAGAAGCTGCCCATAGACGACCAGACTATTTTTGGACTTGCATCCATAACAAAATCCTTTACAAGCCTTGCCATCATTCAGCTGGCAGAAAAGAGAGTGATCAGCCTCTCTGATCCTGTCAGCAAATATGTTCCAGCGTTCACAAACAAAAACCAGAAAGCGCCGGTGAAAATCTGGCATCTGCTCTGTCATAGCGGTGGCTTTTTTCCTCTGCCCCGGATCCTGGTGGAAGAGGTAGCAAAGGATATGGGCCTTCAGGAGTCTGAAGCCGGAGACTTAGCTTATGTGAACGCCCTTGCCGAAGAAGGCGTAAAAAGAGTGGCCTCCCGCTTAGATGACCAGACGGATCTAATCGGGATGCCTGGAGAGCTGATGAGCTATTGCAACGACGGCTTTGGGATCTTATCCGATATCATAAAGAATTTTGGGGACCAGCCCACCTTTGCTGATTATTTATTGAAGCACATCATCAGCCCATTGGGAATGGAAAGGAGCTTCTGTGACTTTGTAAAACCAGCCAGGGATGATAATGCTTCCATACTTTATACAACGGAAAACGGAGTGTACAGAGCGACCAGGGATTATCATGACAATGCCTTTGTTTTAAACGGCGGCGGAGCCATGAAATCCACTGTTTCCGATATGCTTAAATACATTTGCATGTACTTAAATGAAGGAAAGGGATTAAACGAAACCAGAGTTGCTTCCCAATATTCCATAAGGGAAATGTGTAAGCCACGCCAGTTTTACAGACCGGGAGGCTGGTATTGCTATGGATTGTGCAGGAAATCCATGGAGGGGCTGGAGGTCCTTGAACACGGAGGAAGTCTTCCCGGAGTGTCCTCCAACATGTCCTGGTCCTATGATAATGAGGCAGGAGTCATCGTCCTTTGCAATACCATGGATGTCTCTGCCGGAGTGATTGCAGACGGTGCTATGCGCATGTATCAGGGGAAAGACCCTGTTATACCTAAAGCGGAATACCAGGAATATGCATGGAGCGAATCATTTATAAGGTCAGTATCAGGAGACTATGTTATGGGAGAAGGGGAGAGTTTTACCCTGAGCCTGTCAGAGGAAGGGAAGCTGGCCATGGCAATGAATGGAAAAAAGAAAGAAGTATGTACGGTAAGCCCGCATATTGCCATGATAAAGGGCAGATATTCTGATGGGTTTGTACAGATTCTTTATGATGAGAAGCGTGGGATATGGGGAGCCAGGTGCGGCAGCAGGATCTACCCCAAAATCTGAAATGGATTGCAGCAGGCCACTGATATGCATAAGTAAATCATATTAGAAGAGAGTATTATCAGACGTTATCTGAAATAAAATATTCTTATTACACCATTGAATAATTTGGTAAAAGATGTTAGAATATAATATATCATTTTACGGAGGTGTTAAATGCAAAAATACGGATGTCCCGGACGATTGGACATGCCTGATCTGCGGTTTAGAGAAAAATGCATTCAATGTAATCTGATAGGAAGTAATCAATAGAAAAAACAGATAAAAAAGGAGGGCGAAGATTTTGTTAAATAAAGAAATTGTTGCGAAAATAAACAAACAGATCAATTTCGAACTGTATTCGGCATACATCTATCTGGACATATCCAACTATTATGCGGATAGTAATTTAAACGGCTTTGCAAACTGGTTTAAGATTCAGACTCAGGAAGAGCGGGATCATGCCATGCTATTTATGAATTATTTACTTAACAATGGCGAAAAGGTTGTACTGGAAGATATTAAGGCTCCTGATTTAGTTTACACGGATTTCCGCCAGCCGGCACTGACCGCCTTTGATCATGAGGTAAAGGTAACGGCCTCCATTCATGATATTTACGGAACCGCTTATGATTTAAAAGACTTCCGTACCATGCAGTTCCTCGACTGGTTTGTAAAAGAACAGAATGAAGAGGAAAAAAACACGGATGAGATTATAAAGAGATATGACCTATTTGGAAATGATGCAAAGGGATTGTATTTACTGGATTCGGAGTTAGCGGCAAGGGTTTATACGCCGCCCTCACTTGTAATTTAATCTCCAGGGTATCATAACCATAATTCTAAAGAAGAGCAGTCTCTGCCATGATGATAGCAGTCTTTCATGGCAGGGAATGCTTTTTTCATTTTTGCCGTTAAATAATATGGCCGCTTTAGGAAATATCTGGACAAAGGGGGAAAGAGGTGTGTGGCAAAGCAAAGGGAGAAGGTGGAATTCCGCTTCTATGCGATTCCGGAGTCAGAATTGGTATTGGCTCTATTGGGAGAGGATTGGATCCGGGAATATGGGAAGGATATTAAATACCTTCATTTTCACGATCTGATGGAAATCGGATATTGCCACTGGGGGACCGGGCAGGTGGCATTAGGACAGGAGCGTCTTCCTTTTTCCGGACATTCGGTGATGATAGTACCTCCAAGGCTTCCTCATACCACTAACAGTGCAGAGGGAACAAAGGCCTATTGGGAGTGGATGTACATTGACTTAGAAAAAATCGTATCTGAAGTATACGGCTATGATCCGGTGCTCCAAAGAAGCATAATAAAGAGGCTCCACAGGACCGGATACCTTCTGTCAGGCGAGGAACATCCGGCCCTGTCCCGATTGGTTTTGGGAATCATGGCAGAAGCCCGCCATAAAAAGCCTTATTACAAAGACAGCTTACGGGGTTATCTTTATGCCCTTGTGGTGGAGCTTTTACGGCTTTCTGATGATGAGGCACGGATTGCAGGGGGAAGGTGCAGTGACGCCGTTCTGGCAGGCGCCCTGGATTATGTTTCCAGATATTATCATCAGGAGATCAAGGTAAGCAGCTTAGCAGAGGCATGCAACATGAGCGAAAGCCATTTCCGACGAGTTTTTGAAGAGGGAATGAATATGAAGCCTTTGGATTATATCAACCTGATCCGGGTTCAAAACGCTTGTGAGCTGCTAAAAAAATCGGATAAATCCATGGAAGAGGTTGGAGAGGAATCGGGATTTGCTTCTATTTCTGCATTTAACCGGAATTTTAGAAAAATTTTGAATATCTCCCCCTATCAATGGAAGAAATCGGAAGAAAATTATGAGGGAAAGTTACTGCACTGTAAGATCAGCGCTCAAAAAGGCTGGGAATAAGGGAAAATTGATCGAATATGCGCGTTTTTTAATTGAATCTAAAGACTTTAAATCAAAAACATTGGTATAATGAAATTATTGGAAATCTTTCGAAAGAAAAATAGAATCATACGAGCCAATTTTTTATGAAAGAGGAGGAGTTTTGCTATGAAGAGAAGAATCGCATCCATATTACTGGCCGGTGCCATGGTGGCTTCCTTAACAGCCTGCGGAAGTTCCGGCGGCACAGGGCAGAAGACGGGAGATAGGGCAAAAGCCGCGAACGAACTGTCTGTCTGGTGCTGGGATCCCGCATTTAACATTTATGCCATGGAGGAAGCGGCAAAGGTGTACCAGAAGGACCACCCGGATTTTAAGCTGAATGTAGTGGAGACACCCTGGGCTGACGTCCAGACCAAGATGACAACAGCGGCCACATCCAAAAACCTGGATACTCTTCCGGATATTCTGTTGATGCAGGATAATGCATTTCAGAAGAATGTAATCAGCTATCCAGATGCATTTAAGGATCTGACTGGAAGCGGAGTTGATTATTCCCGGTTCCCAAAGGCTAAAACGGCCTACTCCGTTGTGGAAGGGAAAAATTACGGTGTTCCCTTTGACAATGGAGCTGCGATTGCTGCCTATCGTACCGATGTGTTAAAAGAAGCCGGATATACGGAAGCAGATTTTACGGATATTACCTGGAGCAAGTATCAATCCATGGGCGAGGAGATTTTAGCCAAGACAGGAAAGCCTCTGTTATCCTGTACAGCCGGTGAGTCTGATCTGATCATGATCATGCTCCAGTCTGCAGGCGGAAGTCTCTTTGATAAGGACGGGAACCCCAGCATGGTTGGGAATGACAAGCTGAAAAAGGTTATGGAGACCTATGTTTCCCTTGTTAAGAGCGGCGTGCTTGTGGAAGTCAATGACTGGGATCAGTATGTGGGAACTATGACAAACAGCACTGTGGCAGGAACCATTAACGGCTGCTGGATCATGGCGAGCATTCAGACCGCAGAAGACCAGTCTGGCAATTGGGCGATTACCAATATACCGAAGCTTGAGGGAGTAGATGATGCAACCAATTACTCCAACAACGGAGGATCCAGCTGGGCAGTAACTGCTGGCAGCAAGAATCCGGAGCTGGCTGCGGATTTCCTGGCAAAGACCTTTGCCGGAAGCGTTCCATTCTATGAGACAATTCTTCCAAAGTCCGGAGCATTGGCAACCTATCTTCCTGCAGCGGACAGCAAGGTTTATGGGGAGCCTCAGGAGTTTTTCGGAGGAAAACCGGTATATGCCCAGATCACGGAATTCGCATCAAAGGTTCCTTCCAATAATACAGGTGTTTATTATTATGAGGCCCGTGATGCGGTAGCAACTGCTATTACCCATCTGGTATCAGGAGCAGACATTGATGCTGAGATTAAGACCGCAGAAGATACGGTTAAGTTTGCCATGGGCAAATAATAAATAAGAGGGAGGAGGCATTTTTAGTGGGAAATTCAAAGAAAAAGCTGTCCTTAAGCCAGAAGCAGAGCCTTGCGGGCTGGATGTTCTTAACGCCTGCGGTCATCCTGATTGCGGTTATGAGTTTTCTGCCCATGATCCAGGCACTGTTCCTATCTTTTCAGACGGGAATCGGTGCGGCTATGAAGTGGACGGGCGGGACCAATTATGTAAGAATGTTCAAGGACCCTGTTTTCATGCAGGCTTTAAAAAACAATTTTATCTACTTGATCATACAGGTTCCCATCATGCTGATATCGGCTTTGGTCCTGGCTTCCATGCTTAACAATAAGGATCTTCGGTTCAAGGGGCTTTTCCGTACCGCGATTTTTCTGCCCTGTGCCACCTCCCTGGTATCCTATGCGGTGATTTTCCGTTCCCTGTTTGCGGTGGATGGCCTGGTCAACATCGTCCTCATGAAGCTTGGGATATTGTCTACAGGATACAACTTCCTGGGTCACCCAAACTCTGCCAGGATTGTGATCATCCTGGCCCTGATCTGGAGGTGGACGGGCTATAAC
>DJBG01000149.1 GCA_002429965.1 Hungatella sp. UBA5982 | reverse complement strand
TCCGGCTCCGGCACCTCTCTTGATTCTGTGACCGCAGGAGAAGGTATAGAGGAAAGGTATCCTGTCACCGCATTCATTTTTCCGGTGAACATTAAAATTCCCATAAATACCATGAGAACTCCTCCGACTTTTACCCCATTCTTTGCAATATTGCCGTGAGCCTTAAAAAATTCAAGCACAGTGGTGGTGAAGAATCCCACTGCCAGAAACGGAAGGACAAACCCCAGGGTATACACACCGATCAGGACAAAACCCATAGCCTTTGTAGAAGCTGAGGCGGCCATAAGAAGTACACTTGCAAGGGCCGGTCCCACACAGGGCGTCCAGGCAAAGCTGAAGGTGAATCCCATGATTAACGCGGTTAAGGGAGACATGGCCAGGGTATTAAGGGAAAACGGCAGTCTGCGTTCCCTTCCCAATACTGAAGAGGTTCCAAAGACTCCCAGCTGGTACAAACCGAATAAAACTACCAGGATTCCTCCCATTCTTGCAAAAAGAAGCTGGTTTGATTTAAAAAAGCTTCCAAGAGCAGAAAAACCCAGCCCCAGCAGGAAGAATGCAAAGCTGACTCCAATCACAAAGCAAACGGTGTGAACCATGACCTTGCTGCGTTTATAGTAAATCCGCCCGTCCTCCCCACGGACTCCCGTTCCTCCCGACAGATAGCCTATGTATAGCGGGATGAGGGGTAGCACACAGGGAGAAAAGAAGCTGATAATCCCCTGAAGAAACACGGTTAAAACTGGAATACTTACGTCAATAGAAAATCCCAAATACTGTACCTCCTTATAAGTTTGTGTCGTTTTTTACTTACTTTTGGCATCTTTTTAACAAAGATTCTGTATTATTTTTAGTTACAGTTTACAGCTGTAACTATATCATTTCTTAGAAAAAGTGTCAAGACTATCATTGTAAAACCAACAAAAAAGCATAGATTTCTTCTGTCACATGGTCAGCGCCTGCTTACCGCAGGCAGAACACTTTTTAAAGCAGCGGTCTAAATTAAATGCCACTCTGGGAAGGTATCCAAAATCTTCCAAGAGAGTAAACAGCGGGAAAAAGATTGCCATAGGAGGCAGCATAACCGCTACCACCCAGGCCAGAACCCGGTACACGCCATGAATCAGCAGATCTGATATAATGAACGGCACGCCAACAGTGTCAGCCAGTCTGCTCAGCCACCCTTCTATTTTAAACAACACAGTGCTTATTAACTCTGACGGGTAATTGGCTCCTGTTATGGTGATCCAGAAGATCCCAAGCAAAACCAGGAACATGATTGGAAANNGGTAAAAAGCTGATCCAGCTTCCGGTCCTTCCTGTCATAGGTCTGGTTTTCGTATTCCACTACACCGTTACATAAAAATTCCGCCTTTTTTATAAAAACAGCAGCCATATCATCACTTACCTGCTCCTGGCTGATCCCGGCGGCCTTCCACTCCTCCCAAATTTCAGAAAGGCTGGCAGTCACTTCCTCGGATTCAGCCACAGGCTTTCGGTATTTCTTTACGGCTTCCATTAAGTTCTCATTGGCATCCAACAGTCTGGCACACAGCCAGCGGGCCTCTGTCTTTCCATTGACCTTAGGTTCCACTACGGGAAGGAGCCTGGCAATGGCATCTTCAATATATTGGGGATATTGGATAAGGGCAGGTTTTTCCCCTACCTCCTCCACTTCTCGTTCCAGGCAGCGTTTTATGCCGGTATAAATCTGATCCAGCCCCTTATTGCTCCTGGCGGCCGTTCCGGCAACCGGGACACCCAGGCGCTGTTCCAGCATATCAAGGTGTAAGAAAATCTTCTTCTTTTTAGCCTCATCCAAANNAAAAACCAACCACACCCCCCCCCCCCCCCCCCGTGGCCTCCATGATTTGCAGTACCAGATTTAAGTTCCTCTCCAGACATGTGGCGTCACAGACTACCACTACTGCATCAGAGTTTTCAAAGCAAATAAAGTCCCTGGCTACCTCTTCTTCCGTGGAATGGGCCATCAGGGAATAGCAGCCCGGAATATCCACCATAACGTATCCCTGCTGGCCATCCGTACACCAGCCCTGGGCATTGGCTACTGTTTTTCCCGGCCAGTTTCCCGTATGCTGGTTCAACCCGGTAAGCTGGTTAAACACCGTGCTCTTACCTACATTGGGATTTCCGGCCAGCGCAATGACCTTATCCTCTTCCTTCCGCTTTTTGATTTCCAGACCGCAGTCCACAGACTTTATTCCCATTGACTCCCTGCTTAATCCCATACTTTTTCCTCCAGAGAAAGGTTAGCAGCCACCATTTCCTCACCATAGCGGCGTTTCGCCTTATCCTCTCCATTTGATTGTATTAAAACACGACCGGAATCCTCACTTCTAAGGGCGATCACCGCACCGCGTATTAAAAATGCCGTAGGATCTCCTAAAGGGCTTTTACCCAGACATTCCACAGTGGTGCCCTCAATAAGACCGATATCCTGCAAGCGCCTTCTCATATCATCATAGGCGGCCAGCTTTGCAATCACCGCTTTCTGGCCCCTTTTTAAATCTGTTAAACGAACGTTTTCTGACATCCCTTTTGCCTCCATTTATCCTTAAATGTTTCCATATCCTAACATATGCGGAAGATAAAAATGAGGTTCCATTTTATTTACATGCTTTTGTGTTCTCGTATACACCTGTGGCTTAATCTCCGAATAGGGCGGCCCAAAAGCCGATTACCGACTTTGGGCCGCCCTATTCCTATCGTTTACATCTTGTGGATCCTGCTAAATTTGCCTTCCTCCCCTTCTCCTTCCACTTCAATGGCTATGTAGTCCCCATCTTCGGAAAAGGTTACGTTCCTGACCAGACAGGGCCCGTTGCTGCTGGTGATCACATGGGCAAACACAATCTCCGGACCATACCCACGTTCGATCTGGTAATTGATATCGGATATAGAAGGATTATCCGGCCCCAACCCATCGTACAATTCCTTCCCCTGGCTCCAGGTAAATACCCGTGTGTGGATTCCACCATCCTCATAATCATGGACCACACTGGCTTGATTTTCTGACAGGACGGCCTTTTTCATATGATGAAGATAGCTGTATGGCTTCTTGTCAGAAAATATTTCTATTTCCATTCCCTCAGGCTGTTCTATACGGTTTCCGGAAAAATGCATGACCCAGTCAACGGGCAGATCCTTCCCTGCTCCCTCTATCCGGAATACTTCCGCAAAATAATGTTCTTCCCATGCGATCTTTCNNATCTTTACAGGGCGGTAAGCTTCTTCCTTCCACTGGACGATGGTAAAGCTGTCCGGCATTTCATAAGGCAGGGTCCAATCCGCTTCCGCTTCCACATATATGCCCCCATCCCGTTCTTCATAACGGGTGAGCCTGGCATTAACCGGCGCCTGATTTTCTCCGCCGATGTTTACTGTATTGTGGGAACCCGTATTCTTATAAAAATCATAGTGCATAACCGCACCGTAACCGGTAGTGCCCAGATCAGGAGATATCCTCTTCCCATAGGCCAGATAACTGATGCCAAGACGATCATAATGATCATGCTCCCCGCCATAGCGGTCATGCTTTAACAGCAGATATCTTCCATCCTTTCCCCTTAAAACCGTGCTCCCCGACTGTCCTGCTTCCACATGATAATTTCCAGGCTCCATGCTGCACCGGGGCAGCTCGTCAACCCCATAAATAAAAGCTTCCGGATTGTCTCTCTTTTCTTCTTCATACAGCCGGTTCAGTATAAAAAGAAGCTTCTCCCCACCCAACTCCCGGTAAGCAAATTCATATAAGTGCAGGCTTTTAGAGGTATGCCCGTAATTCGTGTCATTGAGCATGGGAATACGGAATCCCGGCTCCACATAGGACACCAGAAGCTCCATCATGGCCTTGTAATTGGGATGTTTGATATGGCTGTGAGGCGTATGAAGGGCAAACTTTTCGTAGGCAAAGAAACTGGTAAGGGCGTAAAAATGATATCCGAATGCTCCTTCAAACCACATGTGATCGGATAGCATCCCCTTTTCCAGCTGATACAGGATCCCATAAGGTTCATAAACGGCAAACCGGACGTACCGGTCAATCCCAAAGATCAGGCCAATGACCGCAATGGCGGAATTGATGATCACTTCATGATTGTGAAGCTGGTTATGCCGGTGTTCCATGAGAAATTCCGCCCCTGGGATGAGCATTTCCTTTCCAATGAACNNCAGACAGCAGATCATAGCTCATGGCAAAGCTTCTGAGGAAATTGGCCTCATCGAGAGTTTGAGCACCGGACTTTCCGGGACCATTATAAGGAATATTGCCGTGGACCTCATAGTCCTTATAGTATCCGGAATATTCCATCATGATATCCACGGCTTTTCTGGCATAGTCAGTTTCCCCTGTGATCAGATGGATCAGTCCCATCTGAAATACCGCCGTGTAATTTCTGCTGTTAATAATCCCCCACCAGGTACTGTCATATGGCTCACCGGAATACACCCGCCCACAGGAGGGGCAGCTGTGATGATACTTATCGTTCCTGTCAAAAGTAAGCTGCACAGAACAATCCGGGCAGTAATAATAAAGGGCCCAGTTGGCGATCCCTGTCTTAGGAACCAAAACCGGCTCTGCCATGATTTCTTTCACATCTTCCATGATACGATCAACAGCTCCCTGCTGCCTTTGGAATTTTTCTCTCAAGTGCCGGACTTCCTGTTCTGTAAATTGAATCATTATCCTAACCCTCCTAATATAAATTCTCTTCTTCCACCAAGTTTTTATATTCCGTAGGAGTGCAGCCATAAAATTTCTTAAAGCTGCTGGCAAAGTATCGCTNNATTCATACCCGCATTGGTCTGCCACCTCCTGGATTTTCATGTTTGTTTTCTGGAGCAGCCTCCCGGCCCGTTCCATACGCTTTCGGATTAAGTATTCTCCAAAACACTCTCCCGTGTACTGTTTGAAAATCTGCCTGACATAACTGGAGCTGAAATGCACCTTTAAAGCCACTCCCTCCAGATCCAGCTCCGTCTTATGCAGATCATTTTCAATGATCTGCTTCATTTGCTTCACCACTGCATCCGCCCTGGTTTCCTCTGAATTTTCCCGTACCACATCGCAGCATTTTTCAATATAGGAGGCCAGCATATGGTTCATATCCATCAGACTTCCGTAATTAATTCTATCCTGCATGGAGGATAGAGGCTCCGTATCCGCCCGGTCATATCCATCCTGCTCCATATCATTTTGAATTGCATAAATCAGTTCTCCCACAGAGACACCCACATAATCGTTCTTCCTGTTGGACATGGAGGCATAACACTTCATAAGGCCGGATAGCCCAGTTAGAGCCCCAGCCTCCTGTCCTGCACGCACAGAAAGCCGGATCTGGTTTTTCCACTCCCGGATCTGGCTGCTGCTGATTTCTTCTTTCCGGCTGCTTTCCTCTCCATAAAGCAGGAATCTCTTTTCTGCATCTAAGTTTCCCCGCCANNCCGGTAAGAATCCACCAGCTTTGTCTGACTCCGATAAGCACGGCCAAGGGCGCTGTTCATCTGAATATGGTAATATTTCTCCAGGCTCACACTGACTTTTTCCAGGCTTTCCCCAATCTTTTTAAGGAAATGCTCCTCGTTATCCCCGTCTCCGCACCAGATGGACGCCAGCTGGATCCCGTCAAAGCTGACCGCATACAGGCAGATCCCGGCAGAAAGATAACCGTTCCGTATCAGCATCAGAAATTCCTCCACATGCTCTTGCTTGCTGAAATCCCATGCTCCGCCTTCCATTCGGATCACTCCTGCCGCGTAAAACCTGCCTTCCAGTATAAAGTCCGGTTCCTCTTTGCACTCCTTTCCCCTTAAGAGCGCCTTCAGCGCCTTTTCCCTGGCAAGTCCGGCCCGGCTCACTGCCTGTTCCTTTAACAAGCTCATGTTTTGCAAAAGCGCCTTCTGGCTGTCCAGTTCCTGTATCACCTTTGTTAAAACATCGATCATTTCCCTGGGCAAAAAGGGCTTTAGTAAATAATCCTTGACCCCAAGTGAAATGGCCTGTTTTGCATAGTCAAATTCATCGTAACCGCTTATGACCACGTTTTTACTGTAAAGCCCTGCTTCCTGAATCCTGCGGATCAATTCCAGGCCATTCATAAAGGGCATGGCAATGTCCGTAATGATAATATCCGGCTTTTTTGACAGAGCTTCTCTAAGCCCTTCCTCTCCGTCACCTGCCACCGCGACCACATCCACTTCCAGGGCGGAATTTTGGATGTTTCTCACCAGTAAGTCTCTTACATAGTCTTCATCATCTACGATCAATATGCGGTACATCACTCCACCTCCTCTGTCATTGCCGGAATCCTAAGAATNNGGCCGAAGCTGCTTTCATAATACAGCCCATATTCTTTTCCGTAAAACAGCCGGATCCTTTCATTGACATTGTAAATGCCATAGCCTGCTTCACAGTCCGTTCCGCCCTTTTTTAAGGTTTCATTGATGAAAGCAAGTTTTTCTT
The DNA here is from genome assembly GCA_002429965.1 of Hungatella sp. UBA5982. Taxonomy (GTDB): domain Bacteria; phylum Bacillota; class Clostridia; order Lachnospirales; family Lachnospiraceae; genus Lacrimispora. Next base: position 7,275 of record DJBG01000149.1, on the reverse strand, counting down.
CCGTAATCCCTGCCCCGTTGTCCCAAACTGCAAGTTCTGTGAACTTTTCCTTGCCGGACCATTCCTCACTGACGGAGATTTTTATGATACCAGCTCCCTGTTTCTCTTTGATTCCATGATAAATGGAATTTTCAGCCAGAGGCTGCAGAATCAGTTTGATCATCCGGAAATCCAGACATCTGTCATCCGCATGGATTTCATAGCTTAAGCGGGAATGATAGCGGATGCTCTGGATGTCTAAATAACTTGTCACATGTTCCAGCTCTTCCCGAAGGGAGATCACCTCTGCTCCCTTGCTTAAGCCGATCCTGAAAAACTTTCCCAGAGAATTGGAAAGAATGCTGATTTCTTCCGCCCCCTGGTCGGCGGCCTGCCAGGTGATGGCATTTAAGGTATTATAAAGGAAATGGGGATTGATCTGAGCCTGCAGGGCCTTTAATTCCGCTTTCCGTTTCTGCTTCTGGACTTCAGCCACATAATCCCGCTCCCACTTCAGCTCCTCAATGGTCTCTTCCTGTTTCCGGACCAGGCTTTGGATCTCTCCGATCATATAATTAAAGGACTTAGCCAGGCTGCCCACCTCATCCTTATATGGATAGAAAAAGCGGACTCCCAGATCTCCTTTTTCCACACAGCTCATACGTTTTTCCAGCCGTCTTAAGGAATCCGTCATCTGGTGGGACAACAGCAGGATGACCGCTACTCCTATTAAGAATACAACCCCCATGATCTCAAAAATCGTGTTTCTTAGAATATTCAAGCTTCCCAATAAACTCTGCCTTGATTTCAGTCCATAGATCTGCCAACCGTTTTCCTTAAGACGTTCATAGGTGACCAGATAGGAATCTCCTTCGTACTGAAAGTCGCTTGTAATGACATTGCTCCCCCCTTCCCTGGTCTCCGAAAGCTTCCTTAGTTCACCCGGATCCATATCCGGGGAACCTATCATTACATTTCCTGCTCCATCCAGAATGAGTATTTTGTCAAAAAATTCATATTTTCCTTCTAAAAGACGTTCCAGTTCTGTTTTCTTTAACTGGATCACCAGATATTCATTTCCCACATAGCCCTGAACGCTGAACTGCCATACACAGGGGATGATCTGGTCATTGTCCTGAAATATCTCATCTTTCCATACCGGGAACCAGCGGATGGCACCGCCTCCGTCTGCCTGATAGCTTTTGTAATAAACAGACTCTTTAAAATCAAATTCCCAATTTCTCATATGGACAAAATTATCAAAGCTCCCTTTATCCGTATAAATATAGGTGGAGTGGATCAGCCCCTCCCCGGTCTCAAAGTCTCTCATGAAATCCGGAATGGTCCCCAGGGCTTTTACCAGGTTGATGTCATTGGGATTATTTAAATAATCGGAAAGGGTTACCATAAAGGTATAATTAGCAAGCATTCCCTTGGCCCTCTGATTGATGACACTCAGCCGCTGGCCTAAGGTATCCACAATCTGAGCCAGGACGTCCTCTGCCCCCACTTTGAAATTCTCTTCAATATCATTGGATGCGTACTGGTAATAGGATAATCCACTGATGGCGGTAGTAAAGAAAAACATGATTCCGAACAGCCAGATGATTTTACTGCGGAATCTTAAATTGTTTATAAATTTCTTCATGCTTTCCCCCCGTTTTCCTGCTCTTCTTTTTTTTTCCAGTATATCACAGGACCCGCCCTTTATCCTATCCTTTTACCGCACCTGCCGTAAGGCCTGCAATGAACTGTTTGTTGGCAAACAAATAGACAATCAGGATCGGGATGATGGCGATAGACGCTCCCGCCAGCATGATGTGCCACTCGGCCGCGGCATTGACAGAATATTTTAACTGGACAACCGCCACGGTAAGAGTCTGAAGCTTCGGCATGGAAATCGTCATGATCAGGCTGGTGATATAATCATTCCAGGCATTCCGGAAAGAAAATAGAGCTACTACCGCCAGGATTGGCTTACTTAGGGGCAGAACGACCCGGGAATAAACTCCATACAGGCTGCAGCCGTCAATAATCGCTGCCTCATCCAGTTCTTTGGGAATCCCTTTGGTAAAACCCATGACCAGAAAAACATTGGTAGCCTGCCCTCCCGTAAGAGCCACAATAAGGGCAAATATGGACTTATTTATCTTTAATGCCCGCAGTAATTCGTAGATTGGATACAGGGTAACCGACCCTAAGGATACGAACATCATGGATAAGTAAAGGGCCAGGAGAACCTTTTTCCCAGCAAACTCTCTTCTGGCCAGAATAAAACCGGCCAGTGAGCAGGTAACCACAGCCAGAAGTGTAACGGAGACGCTGACCACGATGCTGTTGAACGTATATTTTGTAAAGTCTGCCTGGACAAAAGCCTGGTAATAATTCTCAAAATGCCATTTCTCCGGAAAAAAGCCGCCGCCCTGGGTCAGCTCTGCATTGGTTTTCAAAGATCCCAGCACTGTATAAATGACCGGATAAAGCGTAAATAAAATCATGATGCCCAGAAATACCCATTTTCCGGCCAAAGAAAGCCAGGCGGCTTTTGATATATGTTTTCCATTCCAGTTTTTCATGCTGCCGCCTCCTTAATAAATTTCATCTAGTTTTTTGGATATTCGCAGATAACCTACGGTTACCAGACCAGCGATTACTGCGGATATGACGCTGACTGCAGCACCATAGCCATATTGGGGAACCGTGGCCTCTGCCGCTGATATGGGGAAGAAATAACGGTACCCGTAAAGGGACATGACCATGGTAGCATTGTTGGGGCCCCCCTCGGTCAATACCATCACATTGGTAATGTCGTGAAAAGCTGAGGTGATCGCCAGCATAAGTATAATTTTTAATATGGGTCCAAGCATTGGAATGATGATGTACCAGATGGTCTGGAGCTTGCCGGCCCCGTCGATTCTGGCGCTTTCTATGGCCTCCCCGGATACCTGCTGGATTCCGGCTATAAAATACACCATGTAATTCCCTACACCGCCCCAGACCGCTGTCAGAATCAGGGTTTTCATGGCATGTTCTTTCCCCAGCCAGTTTATGGGTTTTTGTATCAGACCTGCCGCCATTAAATACTTGTTGACCTCTCCATTATAGGCATTGAATAGCAGATAAAACACCAGACCCATGACCGCAGAGCTCATAATGGTTGGCAAAAATACAATGCTCTGGGCCGCACCATTTCCCCGCTTTTGCTGATTTAAGAGAAACGCCAGAAAAAAGGCCAGAGGAATGATAAAAACCACCTTCCCGAAACCGTATGTAAAAGTATGGATCACACTTTCCCAATAAACTTTATCCCGGAACACCCGGGCAAAATTTGCAAGGCCGACAAATCTCGGTACTCCTGTTCCATATCCCCCATACTGGAAAAACACATATTTTAAAGTCCACACCACCGGATATAAGGAACAGACGGTGAACAAAATCAAGTTGGGAAGCATAAACGAATAGGCCTGCAGGTTTTTTTTCACAGTCTTACTTCCCCGCAAGGCACTTTTGCTATTCCGGTCTTTCATCTGCATACTCCTTTCTTTTCAAAGAAAGAGGGGCTTCGCTGATTTTGCGCCCCTCTTTCAGATATTACTGTAAAGTTGGATTCATCGGGTCATAGTTTTCAATCTTTACTTCATGACCGCTTCCGTTTTTCACTGCTTCCTGATACGCTTTATTGTAACGGTCCGTTAAATCCTTTAAGGTAGAATCTATATCCGCGTCTCCATAATAAATAGATTCGCAGGTTTTAAACATATCCTCACCTTCCACCACCATACCAGATGCGAAGGCAGTGTGAGGAGGCTTTGGAAGAAGGGCATCGATATCACTGATGAGCAGCCATTTTTTATCCTGGAAATCTTTACCTGGCTTCGCCTTTTCAATAACGCTTGGAAGAATGCTTACGCCAAATCCGCCTTCGTAGTATCCGATTAAATAATCCTCATTTGCAAAGATATCCTTATAAACCTTGAATGCTTTTTCCACGTTAGGACTTTTTGCATTTAAAACATAACTTCCTGTACCGGTAAAATACTGCTTTCCTGTGGTTTTTCCGCCAACGGTCGGAATAGGAACGCAGTCCCATTTGGAGGAATCCATGGGGAACTGATTCTGGTATACCCCTGGCTCTGCATGGCTGTAAGACATATACATACCAATCTTGCCGGCTGCAAACTGGGTTCTTAAGGGATCGATATCCAGAGATTCACAACCAGGAAAGGCACATTCGTCAGACGNNGCTTTAAAGTATCTGCCCACGGTGTAAAGTCGTACTCTCCCTTTACGAAGTCGTATCCACGTACCATTCCGGTCTCTCTATCCAGGCCGATGCACATGGAACGCTGCAAGCCGGAGCTGGCACTTTTCATGTTTTCTGCAAATCCATAAATTCCTTCTTTGGATAATTCCGTATTGATTTTTTTAGCATACTCCACCACCTCTTCCAGCGTTTTTGGCGGTTCCGTAATCCCTACACGTTCAAAGATTTCTTTGTTATAGAAAAGACGGCAGGTAGTTCCGGTAGTTGGGATGAAATACAGCTTTCCATCCAGTTCATTGTAACCGGGATAAACCACAGATTTAAAATATTCTTTCATTTCAGAATCCATGTAATCATAAAAATCTGCCCACTGCCCCTCGTTTACATATTTATCAAACATCTGATCCTGCTGTACCAGAATATCAGGGAGCTCCCCGCTTTGTACCGCCATATCAATGGCCTGTACGTAGTTATCCGTATAAAGCTGATAATCCACCTGAATGTTATCCGTGTTACTTGAATTGTATTCGTCAACTTTTTTCTGAACATATGTGGCGTCGTGCCGGTCTTTGGACCAAACCTTAATGACGGTTTTTTCCCCACTTGCTGACTGCGCCTGTTCCGTCTCTGTCTGAGCAGCCGTCTGTCCGCCTGCTGCCGCTGTTGTGGCATCTGTCTTGGTCCCTGAACATCCGGCCAACGTGCCTGCCGTCATAAGCCCTGCCATCAGAATTCCGCTTAATCTCCTTAATTTCATCCCTTTAACCTCCCATGTTTATTTATGGTTTCATTTTACGGATAAATGGCTGTTAAGTAAATGCAATATCTGACGGTCGCATGTTTAAAATCTGTTTATGTTTTTAATGTTAAGTTGATAGATAACTGACAGAGTCATAGAACTTATTGACATGCCGGCATCGTGCTCTTATAATAATATTATTACAATTGTAAGAACAGGAGACCGCATATGAATCAACTGCCGCAAATATCCGAAGCAGAATATGAGGTAATGAAGGTGCTATGGAATGATGCCCCCATCAGTACCAACGAAGTGACGGACAAACTGGTGAAGACCACTAACTGGAACCCAAAGACAATTCACACACTCTTAAAAAGACTGGTCCAAAAGGGTGCTGCCACCTATCGGAAGGAAGGCCGTGTTTTCGTCTATACCCCGCTCGTGGAAAAAAAAGAATATTTAACGAAAGAAAATGATCATTTTTTAAATCGCTTCTACAACGGAAAGATATCAAGCATGGTGACCAACTATTTAAACAGTGATTATGTATCAAGCGAAGACCTGGCAGAACTGAGAAAGCTTCTTCTGGGCGGACAAGAGGAGGAACGCTGATTATGCCCGATTCTTTTATGACACGCCTTTGTCTTAACAGCGTGGTTCTGGTCATTTTGCTTGCCGCAATCCTGCTGGTCAGGAAATTATTAAACCAACAGCTGACTGCAAGAATCCGGTACAATCTGTGGTTCCTGTTTCTGTTTGTGCTGGCTGCCCCATTTCTGCCATGCTCTTTTCTTTTTCCTGGATATGCGTTTAAGCTGCTGCGGTTTTTGGGCGGCTCCTTTTCGCCTGAGCATGCAGGTACTTTAGGAGCTGCCTATAAGACTGCGGCAGCTACCGAAGATTTTCTCCAGGATTTTTCTGTTTCCGTAAGCCGTGCAGCGCATACGGGCCTTCCAACTGTTTTAACTGGTATCTGGATCGCCGGCATGGTATTAATGACTGGTTTTCATATCCATTCCAGCAGGAAAATCAGGCAGCTGAAAAGGTCCTCTCTTCCACTTCAGAATAAGGAGATACGGGAACTATTTGCAACATGTATGGATGAATCTGGTGTTAGAAAAGAAATACCGATTTATAGCAGCGCTTATATCTCCTCTCCTATTGCGGCCGGATTATGGAATCCCTGCATCATTGTTCCTATTAATATGCTTACTGAGCTTTCCAAAAAGGAAATCCGGTATATTCTTCTCCATGAGACTTTACACTGCAAACACAAGGACCTTCTGGTAAACAGGCTTATGGCTTTGGCACAAATCATTTATTGGTTCCACCCCTTTGTCTGGTTTGCTTTTAAGGAAATGAGAAGCGACCGGGAGATTGCCTGCGATTCATCAGTCCTGTCCCTCCTGGATTCGGACAGCTATCTGGATTATGGAAGCACGCTGATAAATTTTGCAGAAAAGATATCCTTATTTTCCTATTCCGCCGCCAGTATCAGCGGCTCAAAGAAAGAGATAAAAAGGCGCATTCTGAACATTGCCGGTTACCACAAAGAATCCAGGTGGCGTGTGGTGAAAAGTAGAATTCTTTTTACTGTGATTGCAGCACTGGTGCTGGGTTGTATTCCAGTANNGGTACAGAATACGACTTTACGGCTGAAAATGTAACTACGCTGGATTTATCCTCTTATTTCAAAGGATACGATGGCTGTTTTGTTCTGTATTGCTTAGATTCGGGACAGTACTGCATCTATAACCGGGAAGCCGGAACAAGGAGGGTTTCCCCGGATTCCACTTATAAGATTTACAGCGCTTTGGCCGCTCTGGAAATTGGAACCATAACGCCGGAAGCCTCCCTGCTTTCCTGGGCTGGGACCAGTTACCCTTTTGAAGCCTGGAACCAGGACCAGACTCTTGATACTGCCATGAAGCGTTCGGTTAACTGGTATTTCACTTCCCTGGATGAAAAGACCGGGCTGCCTAGGTTAAGGCAATACTTAGATGCCATCGGCTATGGCAACAGGGACTTATCCGGCGGAATAGGGCGTTACTGGATCCAATCTTCGTTAAAGATTTCACCGGTTGAGCAGGTGAAGCTTTTAGCTCGGTTCTATCAGGATGAGCTTCCATTCAGACAGGAGAATATAAAGGCGGTAAAAGAGTCCTTACTCCTCTCTTCTTCCAATGGTGCTTCCCTGTACGGGAAAACCGGGACCGGGACTGTGGAAGGGGAGAATGTAAATGGATGGTTTATCGGCTTTGTGGAGACCGGAGATGAAACCTATGTGTTTGCA
>DJBG01000148.1 GCA_002429965.1 Hungatella sp. UBA5982 | reverse complement strand
TCCAAGCATTCCGCCACATGAGGCATGATCTGGGCGGATGATAAATCCCTGTCAGTGGCTTCGATGATGGTCCACGGAGCGTAGTCCATATCCGTCCTTTCAAGCATCTCCTCGGAGATTTCCAGATAACGGCCGTATTCCTTATTCCTGCGCCAGTCCTCTTTTGTCACCCGCCAGCTGGTTTCCTTGGAGCTTTCCAGCCGGTTAAACCGCTTTTTTTGTTCCTCCTTAGAAATATAGAGGAACAGCTTTATGATGACCATACCGTCATCAGTCAGCTGCCGCTCAAAGGACTGGATGTCATGGAAAGCCTCCGGCATGTCTGTTTCCGGCATCTTTAACTCAAACCGCTGGGTGGTCACCTGCCGGTACCAGCTTCTGTCAAAGAGGGCGATTCTTCCCTGGGCCGGAAGTTTGGTCCAGAAGCGCCATAAAAACGGGCGCATCCGCTCCTCATCCGTTGATTTATCATTGGCATATACATCAAAACCCCTGGGATCCAGCGCCTGAATCAGGCGGTTGATCTGGGTGCCCTTTCCCGATGCTCCCATGCCCTCGAACACGATCATGACAGGAATTCCAGACTCCTTGCACTCCCGCTGCAAAATGCCCAGCCTTTCGCTCTGCTCTTTCACTGTGCTTTTATAGGTTTCTTTGTCTATTTTTTTCGATAAATCAAGTTTCTCAAGCATAAACCGTCCCTCCTTTGTTTAAACAGTTAAGCCTAAAGCTTTGCAAACACGTTAGCCACCTCTGGCATGACCTCACTGATTTTGATCATCTGCGGACATTCCTTTTCGCAGTGATGACATGCCTTACAGCCTTCCGCCTTTACCAGCATAGCCTCGTATCCTGCCTTTGCCTCACTCTCTTTATGTGCAGCCGTCATGTTATAATAAGAGAAAATCTCCGGGATCTCCAGGCCAAAGGGGCAAGGGATACAATAACGGCATCCGGTGCAGCCCACCAGGGCCATGGAATCAAATACTTCCTTTGCCTTTTTATAAACCTGCTTTTCGTCCTCTGTGACCATTCCGGTATGGCTGCGGGTTGCAAATTCTAAGTTTTCCTCAAGCTGCTTTTCGTCGCTCATCCCGCTTAGGAGAAGGCTCACATCCGGCTGGTCCCATAAAAAATCGAGAGCATATTCTACAGTAGATTTTCCCTCAGGGAATACTTTTTTTACGTGATCTGCAGGATCAGCCAGCTTTCCTCCGAGAAGCGGTTCCATAACCACCACGGCAAGCCCCTTGTCCGCCGCAGCTTTCAGCCCCTTTTCTCCGGCCTGATGCTCTAAATCCACGTAGTTATACTGAATCTGGCAAAAATCCCATCCGTCATAATAATCTAGGATATCCTGAAACACATCATACGAATCATGGAAGGAAAATCCAAGATATTTTATTTTACCTTCCTCCCTGGCTTTTTCCATGCGTTTTACAAGATCGAATTTTTTGACCTTATCTTCAAAACGATCCCTGCTTAAGGCATGAAGCAGATAAAAATCAATGTGGTCTGTCTGAAGCTTTTTAAGCTGCTNNAAGCTGCTCATCTAACACCTCATCAAAATCCTCAGGTTTTTCAAGCTTCCATACCGGACATTTGGTGGCCAGATATGTTTTCTCCCGGTAGCCATCCCTTAATGCGTTTCCCACGATCCTTTCGCTTTCTCCCTGGTGGTAAGGATATGCCGTATCAATGTAGTTAACCCCTTCATCAATGGCATGGCGGATCATGGATACCGCCCGTTTTTCATCCACCTGCTCTTCCTGAAGGATCGGAAGCCTCATAGCTCCAAACCCCAGAGCCGATACCTTAATTCCTGTTTTACCAAAATCACGATACTGCATAATCTTCCTCCGAATAATATGTATTACGGCTCTTTTTACCTGCCGTTCTTATCTTTATTGTATCATATTTTAATCCCGCAAAAAAAGACTTTTTTTTAATCCGGATAATAAATCACCATGCTCAGCCGGCAAATTTCAAGGCTGCTGTTATGGTATTCATGAGGGCAGTCCGCCTGAAACCGGATGGCCCCTCCCCTTCCGGCACAAAACCTCTCACCGGCGGCCTGGATTTCCAGATTCCCTGAAAAAACCGTAAGAAACTCCTGGGTATTTTCCGGATGAGGATCCGCCTTTAAACTGCTGCCGGGATCAAGCTCAATATAGATCATCTCAAAGCGCCTTGCGCTGTCAAACGGAAAAACCGGATAATTGCGGAAATGGCCGTCATCCTCAAGGAAAGGCTGCATCAGAGCCGTATCAACCACCTCATACTCTGCTTCAGGGCAGCTTACCAGCTCCGTAAAGGGAACCTTAAAACCATTTGCTATCTTCCAGACCGTGGAGATGGTAGGGTTCACCTCTCCACGCTCGATCTGCCCAAGCATGCTTTTGCTGACCCCGGACGCCTTTGCCGCAGCATCAAGGCTCATCTTTCTCTGTTCACGCAGCCTCTTTAAATTCTCTGCAACAATTGAATTGATAAAATCCAAAAATAATCCCCTCCCAGTCATTGACATTATAGTGCACAAATCGTATATTATATAATACAAACAATATATTGCTTGATATGTACATTATATCATATCCCAAAAAGGAGGAAAAGTATTTCATGAACTTCGCAGCATTTTTTTCTTACATATTTCTGACCGCATTTACCCCCGGTCCAAACAACATCATGGCCATGTCTCTTGCAGGGAAATATGGATTCCGGGAGAGCATCCGCTTTAACCTGGGTGTATTTTTCGGCTTTCTGGCCGTTATGACAGGCTGCTGTGCCTTCACCAGCCTTTTATACCGGTTCATTCCTCTGCTGGAACCGTTCATGGTATATGCGGGTGCCGGCTATATCCTTTGGCTGGCCTGGTCCATCTGGAGAGACAATCCCCGTTCCGGAAAGCACAATCTAGAAACAAACAGCTTTTTAAACGGCATGATCCTTCAATTTGTCAATGCAAAGGTGATCCTCTACGGACTTACCGCCATGACCACCTTTATCCTGCCAAACTATAAAAGCTTTCCCGCCCTTGCTCTTTTTATTTTCCTCCTGTCCCTTATGGGTTTTCTGGGAACCAGCTGCTGGGCCTTGTCCGGAGCGGCATTTAACCGTTTCTTTTCCAGCCACAGGAAAATACTGAACCTATCCATGGCCCTTTTGCTGGCATACTGCGCCATATCCCTTGCTGCAAAGGGAATCTAAGGCGGTCTGAGAATCATATACAAAACAAAAGCGCCGCGGCATACTGAATTTCAGTACACCGTGGCGCATTAAAGACTCCCCTCGTCTTAAATACCAGAGCCAGATTGTTTAAGTATTTATCTTATTTTAACTCTGGCCAGTAATCCTTATTCGCTTCAATCATTTCATCCAGAATCTTTTTTGCTGCCATCGCTGAGGGTATGGTCTTATTTAACGTAAATGCTGCCAATGCTTTATCATAGCTTCCTTCGATTGCCGCCTCTACGATCAGCTTTTCACTCGCCTCCTGCTGCTCAATCATTCCTTTATNNCGGAATTTCCCCAACTCTAGTCGCTTCCGGTCCTTCGTTGGTAATATAGCAGGGGATTTCTACCATGGCATCGTCTGGTAAATTTTTAACAGCACCATTGTTCATGACCATAACCAGATGACGTTTCTTTAAATTATATGCCAGGCTCATAGCTACTTCCACGATAAATTCCCCATGAACTCCGGTAAAAAATGGGGTCATATCAATTTCTCCAGACGTTTCGTACTGTTCTACCGCCTGGAAGATCCGTTTTTCTCTTCCATCCATAACCTCATTGGCTCTTGTATAACTTTTATCTGCATGCTTTACAATCTCATCACCTAACAGATAGTATTGCATATAGGTATTAGGAAGATAATCCGGGAACATTTTCATTAAATTCTTTGCATTGTCAAAGGTATGTTTCCAGGATGCATCATTGTGGCGCACTTCACTTCTTTCATCCGGCGGCATATAGCCATGTTCTCTTACATAATCCTTTAATTCTTCGGTACGATCCTCTTCCCCGACACGGATTTTTGTAAACCAGCCAAAATGATTTAGTCCGAAGTAATCCGGTACAATATCTTTTCTGTCACAATTCAAAATGTTAGCCATGTTTCTCATGATCGCTACCGGCATATCGCAAATATTTAAGATTCTGGCATTTGGCCGGAGCTTATACATCGCTTTTGCAACTATGGCAGCCGGGTTCGAATAGTTTACGATCCAGTATTCCTTGCTTGCATATTTTTCACAATAATCGATTACTTCTACCATTGGATAGATGGTTCTCAGACCATATGCAAGACCGCCAGGCCCGCATGTTTCCTGTCCTACCACATCATATTTTAAAGGGATCTTCTCATCAAGCTCCCGCATATGATATAACCCTACCCGCATCTGGGCAAAGATAAAATCTGCATCCGTAAATGCTTCCTCCGGATCTGTTGTAAGAACCAGTTTTACTTCCGGATCAAACAGTTCAATAACCTTTTTTACCAGAACTCCTACTTTGTCCTGGCGTTCTTTGAAATTATCATAAAGCCTTAATTCAGAAAGTTTGAATTGATCCTTCTGATCCAGCAGGCTCTTTACAATACCCGGTGTATAAGTACTTCCGCCACCTACAATGACTAATTTAAATGTTTTGTTCATAGCTTTTCCTCCTTATTTATGTGATTCCATCTGTTCCAATGCATCATCCACCAAGGTTCTCATTTTGGAAACGCTGAGGCCATATACGACCTGGACATCATTTCCCTTTTTCATAATACCGGCTGCTCCGGTACCTTTTAATGCCTCTTCATCAATCCTTGAATTGTCTGCAACTTCTACTCTTAACCTGGAAAAGCAGTTCTCCAGACTTACAATATTTTCTTTTCCGCCTAATGCTTCCACGATGATCCTGCCCTGGTTCAACCGGTCTTCCTCCGTCTCCCCACTGCCGGACTGCTTTGCTTTTAATTCTTTTTTAACTGCTGCTGTATTGGCATTTAAATCCAAAGCCGCATCCGTTTCATCGTCTTCACGTCCCGGAGTTTTTAAGTTCAATTTTTCAATCATGAACTTAAAGACCACGAAAATCACAAGGATCTCCACAAGGCCAACCAGCACATACAAGGGCCATAAGGTTCTGCCGATTCCTGCCGGAAGATTTAATACAAGGAAATCCAGGATGCCATTGGTGGCGCAGACGCGGACGCCGATCAGATAAACGACCATCTGAAAAAATCCATCCAGAATAGAATATACCAGCCATAATAAAGGAGCTGCAAAAATAAAGGTAAATTCCAGTGGTTCTGTAATACCGGCGATCACCGCAGTTAAAGTGGCCGGGATCATCTGGGCCTTTAAGTTCGCCTTTTTCACTTTCTTGGCAGTTACATAGAAAGCCAATGCCACTCCAATGATACCAAATGTCTTCATAAGGCCATAAGTCAGGAAGCGGCTGGTATCCGGCATCATTCCGGCTGCCGGATCGCTTAATAACGCCAGGAAGATCGGCTTTGCACCAACAACATTTTCCCCGCCGATCACCGCCTGTCCGCCAACCGCCGAATAAAGGAACGGCGACCAGATTAAGTGATGCAATCCGGTAGGGATCAGGAACCGGTTTAAGAATCCGTATACAAATACACCTAATGCACCGGCAGTACTCATAAAGCCCGTCAATGCGGATATTCCGTTTGCAACTCCCGGCCACACATAAGTCACGCCAATGCTTAATACTGCAATGACCGGAATCATGATCATGTAAACAAGCTTGCTGTTGCCATAAGGAGCGAATCCGCCCTTAAACTCGGTATCACAGTGTTTGTTGTGAACCAGGGCCACTAAAACACCTATGATCATACCAAGAAACACGCCCATATCTGTTACATGAAAGCCTAACTGAATCGTTTGACCTGTACCATATAAGGCACCGGCAGTTGCCCCTTCCACTATCTTTCCTGACAGCTCCAGCCACTTGCTGTTGGCGCCTAAGAACATGATGTATGACATCAGGGCTACGAATGATGCATCTGCTTTTTTCTTTTTTGCCATACCATTTGCAATTCCCACACAAAACAAAATACTTAAATTCCCCATTATGGAATTCAGCATACTGTTAAAAAATTTGCCAACCGTCCACATCAGTCCACCTTCTGAAACAAATGCAGTATTGGTCATGATCGCTGTTAAAGCAATCATCATACCTACGACAGGCAAAAATAACACTGGTCCAATCATCGCTTTGGAAAAGCTTTGCATGGATTTTACTACTTTATCCCTCATCTCATATTCCTCCATATATAGTTGTTTACACTGGTAATTACCTTGTGGTGGGATTTTATCATACTTGAATACAAATCAAAATATATTCTGTATTATTCACAACATGTTGACCATATAGTGAACATATTTACTTCTGTTCCTTGTATATTTTAATGCCAGATCATGAAAGAGACATGAAAAAGCGTTGATACTCGATTCTTATTACGAAATGAGTGTCAACGCTATCCTATTTTACATCACTTATTCCTGTTAAACTTCCATTACAAGGAACTGCCAGCCTTTTAAATGAATCATGGTCTCGTCATAAGATACTTCCTGATAGTTATTGATCAAAACTGTCTTTGGCATCAGGGGAAGAGGAACTTCCTGTGCGTCTTTTTGAAAATTTCCAATGATAAGGAGTGTTTTTGGCCCTTTTCGGCAGTAAGCCATAATATTCTTTTTATCCTCAAGAACAGGTTCTAAGGTTCCATAGATTATGGTTTCCTTCCATCTGGGGTGTTTCCTTAACTGGATCAGCTTTTTATAGAACATGAAAACCGAATGATCATGAGTCATCTGGTCAGCCACATTGATATCCCTATAATTAGGGTTCACCTTCAGCCAGGGAGTGCCTTTTGTAAAGCCTGAATTGGCCGATGCATCCCACTGCATGGGAGTTCTTGCATTATCCCTGCTGCAGCGGCTTACAATGACCAGTGCCTCTTCCGGAGAGTGTCCCGCCTCCAGGGCGGTCTGGTACTGGTCAAGGGTGGCAATATCATCCACTTCATCAATGCCGGAAAAGACAGTATTCTCCATTCCGATTTCCTGTCCCTGATAAATAAAGGGGATTCCCCGGAGCATAAAGTTTAAGCCGCCAAGCATCTTTTTGGCTTCCAGGCTGCATTCTCCTTCCGGAAGGTAATGGCTGACCCCTCTTGGCTCATCATGGTTTTCAATGATGTTGGATAAAAATCCTGTGGCACCCACATGCCTTTGGGCGGCAAAGCAGCAATGCTTATAATCTTCCGGAGTAATCGCTTTGGCATCATACCAGCCCTTTTCACTTCCACCGAATATGGTTTCATTAAAATCAAATTTACTGGAAAAGTAACCATTTTCACCGATGAAGAATTCTAATTCTTCCGGCTTTTCATCAAAGACCTCTCCAACGGTAAAGGCATCATGAGGTGTAAAGCAGCGGTCCCGCATTTCGCCTAAAAACTCACCTACTCCATTGGCATTGGACAGCATTTCCTGGATACTGCATAAACCATCTGCCCGGTCCGGTTCATAATCCTGTAAGGGAAGGGCCTTTTTTATATTAATGATTGCATCGATTCGGAAACCGCCCAATCCTTTATCCAGCCACCAATTGATATTTTTATAGACTTCCTCCCGGACTGCTTCATTTTCCCAGTTTAAATCCGGCTGTTNNATATGTTGTAATAATCGGCAATGTCATATCCCTGATCGGCAAAAGGGGAAACGTAAATCGGGGAAAGCCATAGGATATCCACACCTAAGTCTTTCAAATAATCCAATTTACGGATGATCCCCTTTAAGTCTCCAATGCCGTCCCCATTGGAATCCAGAAAACTCTTTGGATAAATCTGATAAGCTGTTTTATCATGCCACCATTTCTTAGTCATCGTATGTCAACCTCTCTTTTCAGTAGTAGCCTTATTCTACCTCTCATAACAAGATTTGTCTTACACTTCTATGATTAAAAAATTCACTATTTTGACTTTTCTTTCCGATATTGTAAGGGAGTCGTGCCGGTATACCTTCGGAATATTTTCAAAAAATTTCCAAGGTTAAAAAAACCGGAATCCAGGCATATGTTCATGACCGGGAGGTCAGTGGTTTCCAGCAAAGTGATTGCCTTCCGGATCCGGTAATCATTGATGTATTCAGTGGGAGTCCTGCCAAGGGCCTTTTTAAAAAAACGGCAGAAGTACTGTTCATTCATATTGGCAAGGGAAGCAAGATCACGGATATAAATCTTTTCCCTGTAATGGTTCCTGATAAAGGTAATGGAGGCTTTGATCAGTTCTACCCGCGTATCCGTGTTGCGGTGAGAATCGGAATATAGGTGGAATTGGAACAAAGTGGCAAGCATTTTAAGAAGCGAAGCTTTGATCTGGAGCTGGGAGATTACAGCTTCAAAAACGTCTTCCTGCTGCTCTAAGCCCTCCTCTCCTCCAAAGGAATCGGTCACATTCGAAAAACAATCCAGGATAGAAGCATAAGACGGATGATCTGGCTGAAGGCATCTGGGAAAGGAAAGCTCATTGTTTTTCAGTGGATTGATTAAGTACATCTGAGCGGAGTCATAAGCGTCAAAGCTTAAAAGCCCCGGCTGGAACACGATGGCATGCTCCTCTTTTAAGCTTTTGGATTCACTGATGATTCCATGAAGCTCCCCAGGATTGATAAAAAAAATACATTCATCCTTAATTTCATAGGACTCCATGTTGACTAATAAGCGAAAATGCCCCTTAAGGAAGTGGATCATTTCAATTTCCTCATGCCAGTGATGCTTTACTAAAATGCCCTTTTGCGCTGATTGTGTCCGGTAGATTCCACAGGGAAAAGAACTGGTACCATGGGGACGTCCCTCTTTTAATTTGGATTTTGTCTCTGGATTCATGATTATCCTCATTTCCCGGCCGCTTTTATGCCTTTTAGCCAAGCGGATATTCGCGATCCGCTTCGCTGCCTGTTCGGTTAAACATACGGTATTTTACGTGTATCATAACACAGGGAGGGAAAGGGATTCAAGCAAAAGCGTACTGGTCAAGAGGTTATGTTTATAGTACACTTAGTAACATAACCCAAGCCTAATACCAGGAGGAATACTATGATCAGACGATTCCGCAGATTATCTTTTCAATCCAAAATACTGCTTACCTATTTGCTCTTACTGCTGTTTACCGTGGTTATTTTTGCCATCTGCTATATTCAAGGGGTCTCTTCTGCCCTTACCTACAACATTGAATACATGAAACAGTCTAACCAGCAGAAAAACATGAACTTAGATATTGCCATGGGAAATAACAGCTCCTTAAATCTTCTGCATTTAATCGATCCCAAGATCAATGTCATACTCCATGAAAAATCCAGTAATATGTCCCCCAAAGACCGTTATGAAAGAGACTATTATATGCAGACCGTTCTTAAAATGCTCACGGTCATCAATCCCCATGTCCAAAGAATAACCATCCTGACATCTGCCGGAGACACTTATTGCAGCATAAACAATATATCAGAAGATTATATAGAAAACGCATGGAATACCATCGAAAGTGTCGATTGGAAAACAAAGAGCCAGAAGTATTATACAATCCCTTATCCCCAAAAAATAGGGAATACCGGTTATTCCCTGTTAACGGTATACCACCAGCTATCGGATATCGGTGAGTATAAAACCTATGGATACCTTCTGGCAGACTTGGATTTTGGATCCATTGCAAAAGATTTTAATTCCACAGATGCAGCCGACGGTCTGGCATCTTCCTTTGCTATTGTATACGAAAACCAGGTCATCTATAATTCCAGAAACGCCTGCATCAATCTGGAGACCGACCTTTCAGAAAAGGAAAAGCAGGAAGACTTTCCTCATCTGGAGCAGATTGAGGCCTCCGGAAAGGGAGCAGGGGAGCTTTATCTAAATGGTACTCTCTGCATTGCCGCTGTTTTAAAAAATGAATCCACCGGCTGGTATCTGGTGCAGTATATCCCAAAGCATCTGCTGATTAACACCAGTATGGAAAGTATGTTAAATGTCATGGCATGGGTGATGCTTATCCTGACTGCAGCCGGGATCTTAAGCTTCATATTATCCAAACAGGTCAGCCGGCCGATTAAAGCTCTGGCAGAAACCATGAACCAGGCAAGGCAGGGAGAAGTAAAGCTTTTAACAGGATTAGAGCCCAGGGAAGATGAAATCGGCAACTTAATTGAAATCTATAATGAAATGGGAAAGAGGATCAATGACAGCATTACCAAACTGTATATTATGCAGATCAATCAAAAGCAGACAGAGCTTAAGATGCTTCAGTTCCAGATCAATCCCCATTTTCTTTATAACGCGCTGAACACGGTTACAGCCATTGCCAGGCTGGAAGAAATTGAAGAAATCCCTGCAATTACAGAAAGTCTGTCGGATATGTTCCGCTATAACATAAAAGGGACTGATTTTGTAACAGTTAAGGATGAAGTGGTTCAGCTAAAGAACTATATCCGCATCCAGTCCATCCGGTTCCCCGGGCGCTTTGCCGTGAAGTATGATATCCCCGGGGAATACGAAAATAATGGGGTTATTAAATTCATCCTGCAGCCCATTGTGGAAAACTCCATACAGCATGCGTTTAAGGTAAAACGGGACCAGGACTATTTAAAGATTTCCGTATCACCGGATTCGGAAGATTACCTTTTGATCTCCGTGTACGATGACGGGTGCGGTATGCCAAAAGAGAAGGTGGATGAATTAAACCATGCATTATGTAATACAAAAACCAACACCCTGTTGGGAGAGGATGGAGCAGGCATCGGATTAGCCAATGTAAATGCTAGGCTTAAAAACTTTTATGGAGAAGATTGCGGAATTGTGGTGGAAAGCCGGTACGGAAGCTTTACCTGCATTCACATGCGGATAAAGCGAAATAAGGAGGGGTAGAATGAAGGTCATCATTGCGGAAGATGAATATTACGCAAAAAAAATGCTCGTTAAGCTTTTAACTAATATTGATATGGATATCACCGTATGTCTGGAAGCCGAAACCGGGAAACAGGCGGCTGATTATCTTGCCGGCAAGGACGCAGATCTTGTGATAACCGATATCCGCATGCCGGAAATGGACGGGCTGTCCCTTGCAAAATATGTGGAAGCAAACTGCCCGGCAACGGATGTAGTTATCGTAAGCGGCTATTCGGATTTTAACTACGCCAAGGAAGCGATGAAGTATGGGGTCCGGTATTACCTTACCAAACCGGTAAAACCCGAAGAACTGGAAAAGGCCATATGGGATATTACAAAAACCAGAGAAGAAAAGAGAATGCAGCTTGAGAAGCAGGTGGACCGGAGGCTTTTGCAGGAATCCCTCCAATATGTGAATATCTCCGGCATTCTGGCAAACCGGGCATTGATGGATACCTTCCGTGATCTGTGCGGCGGACAGCTAAAGGAACGCTTCTACCAGATGCTCTTATTACAAGGGAAACAGCGTATGAGCCGTGAGGAGGCAAAGAGGCTGGCAGAGTTCTTAGAATCCGCATCAGATCACGGCAATATCCAGGTCTTTTATTTCCAGCAGCCGGACGAGGTGATTGCCATGAAGTTTGACGGTCAGGAGGTGCTGTGGGACCAAAAGCTTTTCCGCCGGATAAAGCAGGAACTGCCCCATAGGGAATTAGAAATTACCTGCGGGATAAGCAGGATCTACAAAGGGGAAGAACTGCTTGGAGACGCTTACCGGGACTGCGTTTATGCCATCAACGGAAGACTGCTTGATGAAAAGACCAGAGTGTTTGAATATGAACCGGAGCTTTCCATGGAACAGATCTTAACACAGCAGGAAGAACTGTCGATTTACGAAAGTGTGATGAAGGGAAGCTACCAGCAGGCAGAGGCTGCTCTCCGTCAGTTTTTTGAAAAATGTACGGTGGGAGGTTGGAATGTATATTCCTTATACAGCGGTATCATGCAGATTTTTTCTGTAATCAGCAGAGCCTATTGCAGCAGGGAGGCTTCTTCTGAATCAGAAGAGGTAAACCGGTATCTTTTGTTTTCCTTCAAATCAGATCTATATCAGTTCCGGACCATGCAGGAGCTTAAGCGGTATATGTTTAAAATTCTGGAAAACACCTGCGGCTCCCAGGTGGAAAAAGGAAGCATCATCGAGGAGATCAAGAATTACGTATCCTTAAACTTCCGTTACGAGATTTCCTTAAATGAACTGGCTGCCCATAAGTATTTTATGAATTCCAGTTATTTAAGCCGACTGTTTAAATCAGAAACAGGGATGAATTTTTCCAAATACTTAATCACCTACCGCATGGAACGGGCAAAAGAGCTTTTAAAAAATACGGTTTTTAAGATAAGCGAAATCGCCGATTATGTAGGCTATAATGATACCTCCTATTTTATCCACACCTTCAGACGCCTTTATCAAATGACCCCCGAGCAATATCGCGCCCAGGAAGAAAAAAGGTAAAAAATGTTTTACGAAACATCTCAGATACCTTATATAGGCGGCCACGTTTTGTTTTGTATAATGGAATTACCAAATAACAGGAAACAGAAAGGGCGAGGATGAAGTATATGAAAATGAAAAAAATGTTGGCAGTAGGTTTGACCTGCTCCTTAGCAGCGATGTTGGCTGCAGGATGCAGTGAAGCAGGCAAAACCTCAGGCAAGAGTTCCGATTCCGGAGTTGCACACCTGGAGTTTTTCTCTTCAAAAATGGAAAATGTATCCACCATGCAAAAACTCGTGGACAAATTCAACAAACAGAATACCGATGTACAGGTTACCTTAAATTCCCCGGCAGATGCGGGAACTGTATTAAAAACCAGGATGACCAAGGATGATTTGCCGGATATCATAGCCTATGGAGGTGATAACATCTATACGGAACTTACGGAAGCAGGGATCTTATTGGATTTAAGTGACCAGGAGGTTTTAAAGACCATAAACGATTCTTATATGCAGATGGTCTATGATATCAATGGGGATAAGGCGGAAAAGGCATACGGCATCCCATTTGCTTCCAATGCTTCCGGTATTATCTATAATGTTGATCTGTTTCAGAAAGCAGGTGTAACGATTCCTGAGACTTGGGATGAGTTAATTGAGGTATGCGAAAAGCNNACCGTACCTGAAATCAAAAAAACCAATGAATCCATCAATCTTGATATGTTTGCTTATCCCGCAACCAACGATAAGAGTAAAAACAAGGTTGTATCCGGTATCGATGTCATGCTTATGGTGACAAACCAATGCAAAAACCCGGAAGCTGCCAAACGTTTTGTGGCATTTATGCTGGAACCGGAAAACAGTCAGCTTTACATAAACGAGCAGTTTGCATTTTCTCCGGTGGAAGGCGTTGTACAGAAGGATGCTTCGGTGGCCGGCCTGGCAAAGGATATCGCAGATGGAAAGGTTACGGATTTTGTAGACCATTATTATCCCAACGGTTATAATCTGTCCTCTATTTTATCCGAATTTTTCTTAAACAAGACAAATGGTATGGATGAAAACGAGAACATAGCTGCAATACTGAAAAAATGTGATGAACAATATGATATCCTCAATACCCGTTAAGCCTGGTAAAAGGAGGATAAAGCATTGAAAAAACATAGAAATAACCACATCAGTCCAGCGTTCTACCTTATGGTGGTTCCCATGGCAGCACTATTCTTTTTACTCCATACGGTTCCCTTTCTAAAGGGTATCTTTTACAGCTTTACGAACTGGAAAGGCTATGGGAACTGGGAATTTATCGGGTTTAAAAATTTCCTGCAGTTTTTTAAGGATCCTTCCATAAAGCAGGCCTATGGCTTTACCTTTCAGTTTGCGCTTTCCGCCACTGTCCTTGTCAACGTTTTAAGTCTGGCGCTGGCATGCGGGCTCAATGGAAAAATTCTGGGAAAGAATTTCTTAAAGGCGCTGTATTTCCTGCCATATATGCTGGGAACGCTGATTATCGGTTTTGTATTTAATTTTATCTTTGGCAATATTATTCCGGGATTTGGAAAATCGGCGGGCATCGATGGGCTGAGCGTAAATATCCTTGGTACCAGCAAAGCATGGCTGGGGGGTTTGTTCGTTACTGTCTGGCAATCCATGGCCTTTAACACCATGATATATCTCTCCGGCCTTCAGACGGTGGATAAGGATATCTATGACGCGGCATCCGTTGACGGTGCCGTTGGCCTCCAGCGGTTTATCAAGATCACCTTCCCACTGATTGCTCCTTTTTTCACCATCAATATGGTATTAAGTGTTAAGAGTTTTCTTATGGCATTTGACCAGATTATGGCAATGACAGGAGGAGGACCCGGAACCGCGACCACTACGATCTCCATGTTGATTTATAAGAGAGGATTTGACGGCGGACAGTTTGCTTACCAGTCAGCCAATGCCGTTATTTTATTTTTGGTCGTGGCATCAATTTCCGTATTCCAGCTGAAGATCTTAGAAAAAAGGGAGGCGAAAATAAACTGATGAAAGAGAAAGAAAAGACCAATTGGCTCCTGACAATCCTTCTGTCAGTAATCGCTGTTTTCGTTATCCTGGGCCCCCTTTATATTACTGTGGTAATTGCCTTAAAGTCACCGTCAGATATGGAACATATACTGGCACTTCCGACTTCCCTGCACTTAGAGAATTTTTCCATGGCATGGGAGCTTACCGGCTATCCCAGGAAGTTCCTTAATACATTTTTTATCACAAGCATCAATCTGGTGTTTACCATCCTGACCAATTCCATGGCGGCTTATGCCATTATACGAAATAAGGATAAAAGCAGATTTTTCAATCTCATGTATTATTATTTTGTCAGCGCCATGTTTATCCCTTTTAATGTGATTATGCTTCCCCTGGTAAAACAGGCCTCCTCTTTTCATTTGGATAACATCTATGGGATCACATTAATTTATATTATATTCGGACTTCCCATGAATACATTTCTTTATTCGGGACATATCAAATCCCTGCCTGTGGCATTAGAGGAGGCGGCGAGGATCGATGGGGCGGATACGTTCCAGACCTTTTGGCGCATTATATTTCCGCTTCTTAAGCCCATGAGCGCAACGGTGGCAATCCTGTCCTTTATGTGGACCTGGAATGACTTCCTGATGCCCCTGGTTTTGTTAAGCGATGCAAGCCAGCAAACTTTGCAGTTGGCCCAGTATGTGTTTAAAGGCCAGTTCTCTACACAGTATAATCTTGCCTTTGCCTCGTATTTAATGGTACTGCTGCCAGTTTTAGCTGTATATGTTTTTTGTCAGAAATGGATCATCGCAGGAGTTACAAGCGGTTCTGTAAAAGCTTAACGGAAGGAAGAAGAAAATGGAAAGAAAATGGTGGAAACAAGCGGTTATATATCAGATTTACCCCAGAAGCTTTCAGGACAGCAACGGGGATGGGATCGGAGACCTACAAGGGATTATCTCCAGACTTGATTATTTGAAAGAACTTGGGGTAGATGCTCTCTGGCTCTCCCCAGTCTATTGTTCCCCACAGGATGACAATGGTTATGATATATCCAATTATCAGGATATTGATCCAATGTTCGGGAATTTAGAAGACATGGAAGAACTGATTGAAAAAGCAGGAAGCCGTGGGATCCGGATTATCATGGACCTTGTTTTAAACCATTCTTCCGATGAGCATCCATGGTTTACAGAGGCGAAAAAAAGTAAGGATAACCCCTATCATGATTATTATGTGTGGAGGGATGGTGTGGAAGGAACTGCTCCAAATGGATTAAGAGCCGCTTTTGGAGGCTCGGCCTGGGAGTGGGTTCCCGAACTTGGGCAATACTATTTCCATCAGTTTTCAGTGAAACAGCCGGATTTAAACTGGGATAACCCAAAGGTACGCCTGGAGATCCGGGATATGATCCTTTGGTGGATGGAGAAAGGAGTCGGCGGGTTGCGGCTGGATGTCATCGATTTAGTTGCCAAGGATCCTGACCGGATGATCACGGCAGATGGGCCAAAGCTCCATAAATTTATACAGGAATTAAGCAGGGAGACCTTTCAGAAGGGAGATTTAGTCACTGTAGGGGAAGCATGGAGTGCAAATCCAGAAAATGCCATGCTTTACAGCAATCCGGATGGCAGTGAGCTTTCCATGGTATTCCAGTTTGAGCATATCTGCCTTGACCAGAAAAAGGGTGGAGAAAAATGGGACTTAGCCCCTCTCCCATTCCTGGAATTAAAGCGTGCCTTATCCACCTGGCAGGAATCTCTTTGCTGCAAAGGCTGGAACAGCCTGTTCTGGAACAACCATGATCTGCCGAGAATTGTATCCCGCTGGGGAAATGATAACGAATATCGAATAGAATCTGCCAAAATGCTGGCAATTCTCCTTCATGGAATGCAAGGCACCCCCTATATCTACCAAGGCGAAGAACTTGGGATGACCAATGTAAGATATGATATAAAAGACTACCGGGATATCGAAACTTTAAATATATACAGGGAAAGAACCGGAGCCGGATATAAAGAAGCGGACGTCATGGAGTCTATCTATGCAAAAGGCCGGGATAATGCGAGAACACCGATGCAGTGGAATAAAAGCAGGGAAGCTGGATTTACGGAAGGAATCCCCTGGATTAAGGTGAATCCAAACTATCCGGAAATTAATGCAGAGGCCGCAATGGCAGATGAAAACTCTATTTTTTGCCACTACCAGAAGCTGATTGGGTTAAGAAAAACCTACGACGTATTCGTAGATGGGAAATACCGGCTTCTGATGCCGGAGGATCCCGATCTATTTGCCTATACCCGTACGCTGGAAGAAACTACTTTGCTTGTAATATGTAACTTTTACGATAAAACAGTTAATTTGCAGCTGCCTAAAGAGCTTGACCATGAAAAAAAGCAGTTAATCAGCTCTTATACGGATGAAGGCCTTACAGATGTGCTTAGACCGTATGAAGCCAGAATGTATCTGATCAGGTAATTGAAATGAAGAGAGCCGGAAACAGCTCTCTTCATTTTTTTATCAGCCATGGGTATCTTTTACTGGCACTCATTTAGTTCTTCTAATACCTGGCTCATTAAATATTCAAATACCACAATCACCCTTGCATAAAAATAATTGGACTGCAGATTCCTGTCATCCAGCGTCTTGTCATCCAGAATCGGAATATTGACTGTAGACGTACGTCCAATATAATTGCTCTGTTCTCCTGTAAATGAAACGATATCCACCTGATTTTCATTTGCATAGTCAACAAGCTTTGCAATGGTATCTGTTTCTCCGCTCTTGGAAACCACGATAACCAAAGATGCACCAAGACGGTTCTTATCATATACTGCATAGGCATTGGTCTTAATAACCCGGAAACCGGTTACCAAAAGCTTACGCTCCATATATTCCGCCAATGGGGAAGAAAATCCGGTAGCAGATACCAAAATAATATCATTTCTGTGTTTTTTTAACTGGCTCATAAAATCATTTAGCAATTCATCTGGTATATCGTTGATAAAGCTGGTAATATCCGACAGCCTTTCTTTATTTTTCCTGTGACTTGTAATCATGAAATTTAGACGGTATATCATATCGGTATATCCGGTATATCCCATCTTTTTTGATAATTTAATGATCGTTGCAGCAGATACAAAATTTTGGTTTGCAACTTCACGTACTGCCATATGAAGTACCTGTTGATTGTTTTCCAGAATATAATTCAATATCTGGGTTTCCGTATCTGTCAGCTTGTATTTATCCGCCAGTTTATAAACATCAAATTTCATATCGTCCGCTCACCTTATTCCCTTCCGTTTTATGATATCCCCTGCTGTCAATATCATTCATTCCACTGGTCCATCAATCGGTGACCACAGACAACACCTCTGCCACAAGCTATACACTTCAGGCGAACAAGAAAAAAGACAGGCTGTCAGGTACTTCCTTTCAGCCTGTCTTTCTGTCTTAGACCTCTGTCGTGATAAATATATCATAAATTGCCTTGATCGCTTCCTCAAAATCCGCGTTCTTTACGCCTATGATAATGTTGAGTTCACTGGACCCCTGGTCAATCATTTTTACGTTTACCCTGGAATGGGCAAGGGCCGAAAAGATTCTTCCGGCAGTCCCTCTGGTTGCCTTCATGCCCCGGCCTACCACAGCGACCAGCGCAAGGTCTGATTCCATCTCAAGGAAATCTGGTTCTACCGCCCTGTGGATCCCTGCAATGACAGACTGCTCATAATCTTCAAATTCTGACTGATGGACAAAAACAGTCATGGTATCGATTCCCGACGGCATATGCTCAAATGAAATGCCGTACTTTTCAAATACCTCCAGCACCTTTCTCCCAAAACCGACTTCAGCATTCATCATGGCCTTTTCAATGTTAATGGAGCAAAAGCCCCTCTTACCCGCAATTCCCGTAATGGTATAATGAGGCTTTCTGCAGGTGCTCTCCACGATCATAGTTCCTATGTCATCAGGCTTATTGGTGTTCCGGATGTTGATGGGGATTCCTTCTTTTCTCACCGGGAAAATAGCATCCTCATGAAGGACACTGGCTCCCATATAGGCAAGCTCTCTTAACTCCCGGTATGTAATGGTCTCGATGACCTCAGGATTCTTGATGATCCTGGGATCTGCCACCAGGAAACCGGAAACATCCGTCCAGTTTTCATACATATCCGCATGAATGGCCTTTGCAACAATGGAGCCTGTTATATCGGAACCGCCTCTGGAAAAGGTCTTTATAGTTCCGTCCTGCTTTGATCCGTAAAAGCCCGGGATCACAGCCCTCTCCACATGTTCCAGGCGCTCTCCAAGCTCCGTATTGGTAAGCTCTGCATTAAAACTACCGTCTGCATCAAAGAAAATCACTTCAGCCGCGTCAATGAATTCGTAGCCTAAGTATTCCGCCATCACCATTCCATTTAAGTACTCTCCTCTGGAAGCCGCATAATCACGCCCTGCCTTTTTAAGGAAATTTTCTTCAATGGTTTCAAACTCATGATCCAGATTCAGATTCAGATCAAGTCCGTCAATGATCTCCATATAACGTTCCTTGATTTTTTCCAGAATCTTCTTATAGCTTTTCCCATCTGCTGCCCCATCATAGCACTGGTATAACAGATCAGTCACCTTTTCATCCTTATCATTTCGTTTGCCTGGTGCGGATGGCACCACAAACCGTCTGCTCTTGTCCCCGCGGATGATGTCGCCAACCTTTTTAAACTGCTTTGCGCTGGCTAAAGAGCTTCCTCCGAATTTCACAACTTTTTTCATGGGCTTTTCTCCTCTGATACAGGTTATTATTACATATTTAACGGAAATAATATCCTAATTGCTATCAGCTGTCAAGTATTTTTCTTAATTAATGCATAATTTTCCATTTTTTTGCATAAACTTACTCTTCCATCTCCCGGTTGATCTTATCCTCGCAGGAGCGCATTGCCAGAATGGTTTTTTCAAACAGTTCATCAAGAGTCCAGCCCAGATTTCCTGCCCCTGATGCGATCACTTCCCTGGAACAGCCTGCCGCAAACCGCTTGTCCTTGTATTTTTTCTTCAGGCTGGAGACTTCTAAGTCCATAACGCTTTTAGAAGGGCGCATCCTGGCCGCCGCTCCGATAAGCCCGGTCAGTTCATCGGCCGCAAACATGATCTTTTCCATCATATGCTCCGGCTTTACCTGGGAACAGATGCCGTACCCATGGCTGCATATGGCATGGATGAGCTCCTCCTCCGCACCGATTTCTGAAAGAAGCTCCGGAGCCTTTGTACAGTGTTCCTCCGGGAATTGTTCAAAATCCACATCATGAAGAAGTCCTGCGATTCCCCAGAATTCTTCCTCTGACCCAAATCCCATTTCTCCTGCGTACCAGCGCATTACCCCTTCCACGGTCAGACCGTGAAGCAGATGAAACGGTTCCTTATTATATTTCTTAAGTAACTCCAGTGCCTGTTGTCTTGTGATTGCTGTTTTCATAGCTCCTCTTTTCTCCTATTCCATAAAATTTTAAGACTATCGGTTCCTTCAAAAGGACCCTATGCTGCTTTCTCCTGATACAAGGATTCCGTTTTCTTCCAAAAGCCTTGCGGTTACGCCGTCTCCCGGAGCTTTTGTCCCTGTAAACGTCCCATCGTAAATGGTCCCATGGCCGCAGGACGGACTCCGCTCCTTTAAAATCGCCCGCTTACAGCCGTAAAGCCTGGCAAGCCTCAAGGTTTCTTCTGCTCCCTTTAAAAAGCTGTCCGTCACGTCTTTTCCTGACCGGTCTGCCACACGGATCCCTTTATGATTCCCGGTTTCTTCCCGAACAAGCTGCTCCGCAGGCTCTCTGGGTGTTCCCAAACCTCCAAGCTGCTCCGGACAGACAGGTATGAAGTTATATTTCTCCATAAGCTTGATGAGGCTCTCCTGCATGCCGTTTCCGCCGTCATAGCGGCAGTTTACTCCAAGCAGGCAGGCACTCACCAATATGTTTTCTTTTTCCCCGCTCATTTTCCGCCTCCACCATTTATTGTTCACATATATGTGTAAAAAAACATCCTCCAGGCAAGCCCAGAGGACATCTTTTTTAGTCTTTATTTATTATAACATATGAGACAAAATTTGCAATAATTTTAAAGTTTTTAATATTTTACCAGGATATAAAAAAATAGTTAGAAAACACTAAAAATCACCTTTGTTTCTTCACTTCATTTATAGATATTTTCTATAAGTAAAGAGGGTAAAACCTCCTGTTTATGCGAAATAGCGGGTGTTCTAACTTTTTTTGTATATAACTAAAAATTTTTTATATTTTCATGGAATATGAATTGTTTTTATAACATTTATATGTTAAAATGTATGTGGAAGCAGAAATACAAACGCCATTTTTTAACAAAATTATATAAAATAGTATTGGAAAAAAAATGTGCGGGATTATATATTACCAACTAAGTTTATTAGAGAGAGAGGTATTGTCATGTATGTAGTAAATGTCAACGGTAACGATTACCAGTCAGAAGAAGATTTAACATTAATGGATTTTCTTAGAAACAGGCTTGGTATCACCTCCGTTAAAAACGGATGTAAGGAAGGTGCCTGCGGGACATGTACGGTAATTGTGGATGGGAAAACAATCCGCGCCTGCATACAGAAATTGTCCAAACTGGAAGGCAAAAAGATTCAGACCATAGAAGGGTTTACGCAGAGGGAACGGGATGTCTTTGTCTATGCTTTTGCGGCGGCAGGAGCTGTACAGTGCGGCTTTTGCATTCCGGGCATGGTAATCAGCGGCAAATGCTTAATTGACCAGAATCCCAATCCAACCAGAGATGATGTAAAGCAGGCGATCCGCACAAATATCTGCCGTTGTACAGGCTACACAAAAATAGAAGACGGTATTTTACTTGCAGCAAAAATGTTCAATGAAAATTTAGAGGTTCCTGAACTTAAGCAGACCGCTGCAATTGGGGAAAGAACCTGCCGCGTGGATGCAGAGGCAAAAACACTGGGTACCGCCAAATATGCGGATGACTATTATCTGGAAGGCATGCTTTACGGAAAGAACGTGTTCACCAAATATGCACACGCTAAAATTAACGGAATCGATACCAGCAAGGCTCTTGCAATGCCCGGCGTAGTCGCTGTCTATACGGCAAAGGACATACCGGGGGATAGGTACATCGGCCATCTGGCACATGACTGGCCCGGTATGATCGATGTAGGCGAAGACACAAAATGCGTCGGCGACACCCTTGCCATAGTCGTGGCTGAAACGTTAGAACAAGCAAATGCGGCAGTGAAAGCCGTAGAAATAGATTGTGAAGAATTAGAGCCAATCCGCTCCCCAAGGGAAGCCATGGTTCCAGGCGCTCACCAGGTTCATGGCGAAGGCTTTATGCATTTTGGCAAATTCAGAACTCCGGTAAATAACTTACTTGACCATGAAGAGGTAAAACGTGGTGACGCGGAGACAGCCCTTGCAAATTCCAAGTATATCGCAGAAGGCACCTTCTACGTTCCGCCAACAGAGCACGCTTTCATGGAACCGGAAACTGCTGTTGGTATCCCTGACGGTGACGGAGTTAAGGTAATTACCGGAGCACAGGGTATTTATGATGAACATCACGAATTAAGTGCATATCTTGGCATTCCTATGGAGAAAGTAAGAATTCAGAGTGCTTATGTCGGCGGCGGCTTCGGCGGAAAGGAAGATATGAGCGTTCAGCATCAGGCTGCTCTTTGTGCTTACTTATCCAAGAGACCTGTTAAAGTATCCTTCTCCCGTCAGGAAAGCATTAATTATCATCCGAAGCGTCACGCCATGGAAATCTACTGCAAGATCGGCTGTGATGAAAACGGTATTATACAGGGAATGAAGGCAAGACTTCTCTCTGATACGGGAGCCTACGCTTCTTTGGGGGGTCCGGTACTTCAAAGAGCCTGTACCCATGCGGGCGGACCGTATAATTACCAGAACGTGGACATCGAAGGTGATGCTTATTATACCAACAATCCACCTGCAGGCGCATTCCGCGGATTCGGCGTAACACAGTCCTGTATGTCAACGGAAGCTTTGATCAACCAGTTAGCGGAGCAGGTGGGAATTTCCGGTTGGGAGATCCGTTACCGCAATGCCATCAGACCTGGCCAGTCCCTGCCTAACGGGCAGATCGCCGATGAAGGAACCGGTATGGTGGAGACCCTGGAAGCAGTAAAAGAAGATTTTGAAAAATACGAAGCTGATCCCAATTATTTTGTAGGTATTGCATCTGCTATGAAGAACGCAGGAATCGGTGTGGGCCTTGCAGACGTAGGCCGCTGCATCTTAAGAATACGCGACGGAAAGGTTGTTACAGGTTCTTCCGCTGCTGCCATCGGCCAGGGACTTCAGACCATAACCTTACAGATGGTCTGTCAGACCACAGGTCTAGCACCGGAAAAAGTAGAGGTAGGACATCCGGATACAAAATACACACCGGATTCCGGAACCACCACCGCATCCCGCCAGACCGTATTTACAGGAGAAGCAATCCACATTGCCGCCATGAAATTAAAAGAGGATTTGGATGCAGGACTTTCCTTAAATGATTTGGAAGGCAAAGAATACTATGGCGAATTTGATTTTAAAACAGATCCTATCGGCAGCGACAAACCAAATCCAGTTAGCCATATTGCTTATGGATATGCAACACAGCTTTTTGTTCTTGACAACGAAGGTAAGGTTGTAAATGTAATTGCAGCTCATGACATAGGCAAAGCCATCAATCCTCTTGCCGCAGAAGGACAGGTGGAAGGCGGTGTTGCAATGGGTCTTGGTTATGGACTGACAGAGGACTTCCCATTAAAGAACGGCATTCCTCAGGCTAAGTTAGGTACTTTAGGCCTCTTTAAAGCACCTCAGATGCCTCCTGTCGACGTACGGTTCATTGAAAAGAATCCATCTGATGTAGCATTTGGAGCTAAAGGTGTGGGCGAGATCGTATGCGTTATGGGAGCACCTGCTTTGCAGAATGCTTATTTCAAGAAGGATGGCGTATTCCGATATAAACTTCCTTTGGACGATACGTTCTACCGTAAACCAAAGCCTGCAAAATAAAAAGATACCAGAATACCCAAAAAAGGGCGGAATGATTACCGCCCTTTTTTATTATAAAAGCACGAGTCAGCAAGAGGGAGTAATCATATGATAACAGGATTTTATGAAGAATTAAAAAATGCCGATAAAAACACCAGCTTATTTAACCTTACAATCATCGAAGGAAAGGGGCTCGGAGCCAAAGCCCTCTGGTCGAATGGAGAATTTATCTGCAGGCAGGGAGATGAAAAAGCTTTCGATGCTTTTTCAGAGGATTTAAAGAACATTGACAAAACCCAGACCATTAAATCCCAGGAAAGCACTTTGTTCTGCGAATTTGTAACAGGGGAAAAGTACATGGTGGTGTGCGGAGCCGGTCATATTTCCATCCCCATCATCAGAATCGGAAAAATGCTGGGATTTCACGTTACGGTTATTGATGACCGGTTATCTTTTGCCAATACCGCTAGAAAAGAGGGAGCTGACACCGTTATTTGCAAGCCCTTTGGGGAAGCCTTAGAGGAAATAGAGGGAAGCACAGGCCATTACTTTATCATTGTCACCAGAGGGCACCGGTATGACCAGGACTGTTTATCCCAGATCATAGGCAAAAAAAATGCCTACATCGGCATGATTGGAAGCAGGGCCAGGGTAAAGCTTGTAAAGGATTATCTAGAAGAAGAGGGAATCAGCAAACAGCTGCTTGACCAGGTTTACACTCCCATCGGACTAAAGATCAATGCCCAGACCCCGGAGGAAATCGCCGTGGCAATTATGGCTGAGATCATTCAGGTAAAAAACGAAAGCAAAAAAAGCTTTGGCTATCCAAAGGAAATCCTAGACGGGCTCACTTTAGCAGAGTTGTCTGATATGCCAAAATCCCTTGTAACCATTGTTTCCAGAAAAGGCTCCGCTCCCCGGGATGTTGGATCAAAAATGGTAGTCATGCTTGACGGGAGCACCATAGGTACCATCGGAGGCGGTTGTGTGGAGTCAGAGGTGTGCTCCGCTGCAAGAGAGGTTGCCAGGGATAAAAAGCCGGTTTTAATGAAAGTTGACATGACTCCGGGCAACGCAGAGGACGAAGGCATGGTATGCGGAGGCATCGTAGAAGTATATATTGAGCCGGTTTTAAACTGACCGGGCAAATTGGCCTTTAAAAAACACAATGACATTTTCCCGAAAATATAGTATACTTCAAAGGATGGAATAAACGAACGAAAGAAAGGAAGGCTGCACCATGTATTGTGTAAAAACTATTAAAGATGACTTGTTCTGGGTTGGAGGAAGTGACCGCCGTCTCGCCCTGTTCGAAAACGCCTACCCCATTCCGAAAGGGATTTCCTATAACTCCTATGTCCTGCTAGATGAAAAAACCGTTCTTTTTGATACCGTTGACAGGGCCATCACCGGACAGTTTTTGGAAAATGTGGAAGCAGTTCTCGGCGGACGGAATCTGGATTATATCATTGTAAACCATATGGAACCGGACCACTGTGCCACCTTGGGGGAAATGGTCATAAGATATCCGGAAGTAAAGGTAATCTGCAATGCCAAGACAATCCCCATCATCAACCAGTTTTACGAATTCGGCGTTGATTCAAGAGCTGTCATCGTAAAAGAGGGAGATACCTTCTGCTCCGGCAAACATACCTTTACATTTTATATGGCTCCCATGGTCCACTGGCCGGAAGTAATGGTCACCTACGATACGACGGACAAGGTTCTTTTTTCAGCCGATGCCTTTGGTACCTTTGGCGCTATGAACGGNNATGAAGTGAATTTTGAACGGGAATGGCTTGATGAAGCCAGAAGATACTATTCCAATATTGTAGGAAAATACGGGCCGTCTACCCAGACCCTTTTAAAGAAAATTGCCGGTCTCGACATCCAGATCCTTTGTCCTTTTCACGGACCTGTATGGCGTTCCGACATTTGCTGGTATATGGACAAGTATATTAAGTGGAGCAGCTATACTCCGGAAGAAAATGCCGTGATGATCGCCTATGGTTCCATCTACGGAAATACGGAGAATGCCGCCAACATTCTTGCATGCCGCCTGGCAGAGCGCGGCATCCGCAATATCGTCATGTATGACGTATCCAACACCCATCCGTCTGTGATCATATCAGAGGCATTCCGCTGCAGCCATCTGGTATTCGCTTCGGCCACCTATAACGGAGGAATTTTCAGCAGCATGGAACACCTGCTTCTGGACATGAAAGCCCATAATGTACAAAACCGCACCGTAGCCCTTATGGAAAACGGTTCCTGGGGTGTCATGGCAGGCAAAAAAATGACTGAGATCATTTCAGAGATGAAAAATATGAACATACTGGATCAGACCATTACCATCAAATCCTCTGTAAAAGAGGACCAGCTGGCTGAAATCGGTGCTTTGGCTAATGCCATTGCAGAAACTATTATAAAATAAAACAAGTAAGAGCAAGGGAGATGGCAGAGAACCGCCCGGTACCTTGCTTTTTTTTCTATTGCCTTGAAGTTATATA
Source organism: Hungatella sp. UBA5982 (assembly GCA_002429965.1). Lineage (GTDB taxonomy): Bacteria > Bacillota > Clostridia > Lachnospirales > Lachnospiraceae > Lacrimispora. The sequence continues at coordinate 2,980 of DJBG01000148.1, read as the reverse complement.
ATGATTTTCTGCGCCTGTTTTCAGGATTTTTGCCCCGTTAAAATACTTACCTTCAGTTCCGGTGCAGATCTCTTCTTATAATCACCGTCCCATATGATTCTATTTCGCCCTTCCCTGAAATCTCCCCAAGCAGAACCGTTCCCTGTGAAAGGCAGTCTAAAAGCTTCTGTACCAGCACAAGGGGTGTTTGACTGAAATTCTGCAAAAACAAATACTCATACTGTTCCGATTCCCTGGAAGTCACCTCAAGCGCTTCCGGTATCATCCCTTCCACAAGAGGTTTGATTCCGGCTTCACAAGTCACCTTACAGAATAAATCATCATAAAAATCCTGCCCGGCATCAGCGCATACATAAAAGGCAGTTCCATTCCCATAGTGATTTTTTGTAAGGGCCGGTAATCCCTTATAAAAATCATTTTCATATACCATAAGGGCCTCTGCCCCTTCCAGCCTCACCAGATCACAGAGATGGCGGCACTCATACCGATCTCCTTTTTCCCCGGATGCAGGAACCATATAATTACTCTCCCAGTCATAAAGACCGTCGATTTCCGCGCTGCGAAGCCCTGCCACCTCCCGGAGTCCATGGGGGACGCCTCCTGGAAAGCACCTGTCTGATTCATCCACAATTCCGGTCCAATAGGTAGTTACCAGTTGTCCCCCATTACGGACAAACTGTTCTATTTTCTCCCCAATTTGGCGGCGATATAAGTAAAGCATGGGAGCCGCCACAAGCCGGTAATCCTCCAGGCTGTCCTCCATGGTGATCACATCCACATTAAATCCCAGCTTTTTTATAGCACTGTAGACCTTTACACAGGTCTCATGATAATAAAGCCCTTTATTTCTGGGACCTTGGGCGTCTTCCATTGCCCAACGGTTTTCCACATCATAAATCAGGGCTGCTTTTGGACGTATTCCTGTCCCGGCCAATTCCCCCAGAAGGGCAAGCTCTTCTCCTATGCGGCTGACCTCCTCAAATACTCTTGTATCTGTCTTTCCATAATGATCAATGACAGCCCCGTGGAATTTTTCAGAGCTTCCCGGGCTTTGGCGGATCTGGAAATACAGGACACTGTCCGACCCGTGGGCAATGGCCTGCCAGGAGGCCAGCCTTAATAAGCCCGGCTTTTTAAGCTTACTGACTCCCTGCCAGTTTGTGCTGCTGGGACAGGATTCCATGAGCAGAAAAGGTTTCTTCTTTAAGCTTCTCATGAAATCATGCTGCATGCCGTTGTCCCTGGCCGTAAGAATTTCCTTTTCTTTGTGCCACAGGGGATAGGTGTCCCAGGAAACCACGTCCACTGCCTGAGAAAGCTTCCGGTAATTAAGTCCCTTATAGTCATACATAAAATTGGTGGTAACAGGCTGTTCCGCTCCCCCTTCCCGTAAAGAGGCGGCCTCCCACCGGGCAAAATCCATAGTCTGATCCGTCACAAACCGCTTCCAGTCCAGGTTTAATCCATGTACGATGCTCTCTCCTATGGCTGAGGGGCTTTCCACCTGGTCAAAAGATTGGTAGCCATGACTCCAGAATGCCGTGCACCAGCTCCTGTTTAAGCGGCTGATGGAGCCATACCTCTTTTCCAGCCATTTCCGGAACGCGTCCTGGCACAACGGACAGTGGCATTCACCGCCGTATTCATTGGAAAGATGCCAAAGCAGAACCCCTGGATGGGATCCAAACTCCTTTGCCAGCCTTCCATTGATCAGCCTCACCTTTTCCCTGTATACAGGGGAGGTGTAACAATGGTTATGACGTCCACCGAAACGCTGGCGCCGCCCTGTGTCATCTACCCGCAGCACCTCCGGATATTTGTCTGCCATCCATTTGGGACGGGCTCCGGATGGAGTCCCAAGAATGGTAAAGATTCCGTTTTCATACAGCCGGTCCATCCGTTCCTTTAGCCAGGAAAAATCAAATTCCCCTTCCTCCGGCTCCAAAAAGGACCATGCAAACATCCCCATGGTAACCGTATTGATCCCGGCCTTTTTCATATATTCCAGATCCTTTTTAAGGATCTCAGGCTCATAAAGCCATTGTTCCGGGTTGTAATCCCCTCCATGCCATATAACAGGATTTTTCATATTTTCTTACTCCTTTCCTTCAAAAAAATACCGCAGCCGATTCCATATCCGGAAACCGGCCGCAGCATCTGATGTGATTTGTTTTATTTTACTGCTCCTGTGATACCCTCTGCAAAACTTCTCTGCAGCAGGAAGAAAACGATAACCGTGGGTATGGTGCAGACCAATACGGCAAGCATGAGGATTCCATAATCGGTCACATATCCTTCCGTTAAGTTAGCCACAAGCATTGGCATGGTGATGCTTCCCGCATCGGACATGATCACCTTGGGCCAAAGGTAACTGTTCCAGGCACTCATAAAGGTAATGGTCATGGCCGCCGCATAAGTGGAGCGCATGGTGGGCAGAAACATCCGGTAGAAAATCTGGAACTCACTTAGCCCGTCAAGCCTTGCTGCCTCCATGATATCCGATGGAAAAGATCTTGCGCTCTGACGGAACATCATGATCAGAAACGGGGTTGATATGGTGGGAAGAATAAATCCCAGGGTACTGTTTAACAGTCTTGCACTTGAAAACATCCGGTAAAGGGGAATCATGGTCGCAGCAAAAGGAACCATCATAGCCAGAAGGATCACACTCATGACCCGATCCTTTGCCTTGTCATGAAAGACCTCAAACCCATAACCTGCGATGGAACAGACCAGCAGGGAGATAAGCGTCATGATAATGGAATACTTAAAGGAATTTCCAAGGGCAGTGGCAACGTTTTGGGAAGCAAACAGCTTCTTAATATTGTCAAAAAGCGCTGTTCCGAATATCAGGGTCCCTCTGGTCACATCCACACTTTTATTGGTAGCCGCAACCATCATCCAATACAGAGGAAACACCGAGATAACAGAAACAATGGTCAAAAATACATATACAAAAAGCTTTTTTCCCTTAGTCACG